>DATHQH010000040.1:0-36614 GCA_035482895.1 Alloacidobacterium sp.
TCTCGCTTATGAAGAACAATGACGTCAAGTATCGTTTTTGTGATCGACATGGCGTCCTTGAAACGGGCGTCTGAGGGGACAGAGAGCCTAAGGAGCGGGCTCATCCCGCTTCGGACGCGCTTGTAGTGAGGCAGATTTCCGAGATTTCTGCCCACACTTCTATGTTGAGCGGTGGACGATGAGCCGTATTATGGTCGTGCCCAGAATGTCGCCAGCCTGGAGGCAGCGTGAACGCTCCTAATCGCACACTGAAGCAGCGGGCCTACCGTGGGATGAAAGAGTATTTTTTTATCTCTTGCTATCTCTGGCTGGTCTTCGCGTTGTTTGTTTTATACAGGTCAATCATTTTGGCTGAGCACCACATCTCTTTTGCTGCGAATGGATTTGCACTGATCAATGCCCTGGCCCTTGCCAAAGTGTTGGTAGTGGCCCGGGAGCTTCATTTTGCAGAAGGGTTCAAAGAAGCGCCGCTCATCTACCCGACTCTTTTCAAATCGATCGCCTTTGCTATTGTTCTGGGGTGTTTCAAAATTCTTGAAGAGACCGTCGTTGGTTTGTATCGAGGACAGTCTTTCAGCGAGAGCATTACCGCGATCGGCGGCGGCACCCTCAAGGGAATACTCTCTCTGATGGCGATTCTGACGGTGCTGCTGGTTCCGTTCTTTGGATATACAGAGCTACGTCAGGTTTTAGGCGAAGGTACATTAGAGAAGCTCTTTTTTACCTCACGCCATCATACGAACCTCTCCTCTTAAGATTTCGACGCATAGCTTGCTCACTGGCTTTCCCGGTTCTGGGCGCGCATGTAGTCGAAGCTGGTTCCTGCTGTGAGATTCTGCCGCGTCTTCCACACGCGACGGGCGTATTCTGAAGGACATGGTTCGAATGACGGTGCTCGCCAGCGGTTCGAAAGGCAACAGCGCCGTCGTCTCAAGCACGCGCACGCGGATTCTGGTCGATGCAGGCATGTCCTGCCGCGAGATCTTCAAGCGCATGCAGGCCGCGGGCGAAGACCCCGGCACTCTGGACGCGATCCTCATTACGCATGAGCACCAGGACCATGTGCAGGGGCTTTCGGTCACTGCACGCAAGTTGGGTATCCCTGTGTATTTCACTGAGGCCACGCATCGGGCCTGGATGCGCTGGATGACTCCCCGCAAGCGGCTTACCTACGCCGAGTGGCTCTCGCAACGTCAGCAGGAGGCAGCGAAGAAGAAAGCCGAAGCGGAAGCCAGCGCGGCCATGCCGGATGCCGACGCGGAAAACCCTTTCTATCGCGAGGCGGAGCTGGCCGAGTGCGCTGCCGAGGAAGAAGAGATGACGGCGGATGCTGAGAAGGTGGAAGCAGATCCGTGCGCCCTTCCAGGTGTGGAGTACTTCCGCGCTGGAACGAAGTTCTCCATCGGAGACATTGCAATCAGTGCCTTCACCATCCCGCACGATGCGATCGACCCTGTGGGCTTTGTCTTTCAAACAGAAGGCATTCGCATTGGCGTGGCGACCGATCTTGGCTATATGCCGCCGAATGTGAGCCTGCAGCTTCGCGGGTGCGATATATTGATGCTCGAATCGAACCACGATCTGGAAATGCTGCGCGATGGGCCGTACCCGTGGTCGGTCAAGCAACGGGTCATGTCGCGGGTCGGGCATCTGTCGAATGATGCCGCTGCCGATTTTCTTGAAAAGAACTACGATGGGCAAGCGTCCTATGTCATACTGGCGCATCTATCGGAGAGCAATAATCTTCCCGAGCTTGCGCGGGTCGCGGCAGAACATGCCTTACGTGATCGTATGAGCTTGATAGGAAACAGGTTAGTGCTGGCGGAACAACGAACGGCAACAGAATCTATTGTGCTGTAACGGGACTAGTTTATACTTTAGTTAGATTCCCTAGCCGCTCTTGGTACAGTTCCCAAGGCCGAACGGGCCGCGCAGGAAAGCTGTTACCCGCAAACAGAACGTGAAAAGCGGAGAACGGATCAACATGACACTTTGTACTGATCAAGTCATAGGTGACATACTCTCCAGCTGGAGATATGACATTTCCGGAATTTCGCCGGAAATGCGCACCGATTATGAACAACATCTTGAAGAATGCAACCACTGCCGTTCCCGGCAGCGCTTGCATCGCACTGTGGATGTCACCCTGATTGGGTTGGCTACACTGTCGATGCTTGCCTTCCTGCTGGCGCTGGCGGTCATTCACCGCGTAGAGCCGTTGCGGCACTGGGCGGTTATGAACCTGCACCTGCACCAGATTGAAGTAGTTCTGACGCTGCAGGCGGCTGCTGTGTTGGGTCTGCTGGTATCCGTGCTGGCATGGATCCTGGTGGCGATTGCGACGCCGGCGCCGGTATATCTGACTGACATAGCAATGGCGCAGGCTCGTGTGCTGCAGAACCGTGGACGGCTGCCAAGAAAAGCTGCTTAAGATTTCGCTCTGAGTGAAAAGCCCTCACTTCTGTGAGGGTTTTTCTCTTTAAAGTCGCTTAGACGGCTCGGAGGACGCGGGCTGGCAGGAAGATGAGAGCGGCCACAAGGTCGAGTGCGCCGTGTACGGCGATGCCGACAATGCGGAAAGGCAGCAGAAGCAGCCAGACGAAGGGATAGGCAATCAAAGCAAGCAGCGCCAGCGGCCAGCATAATACGAAAAGCAAACACCAGAGAAGAAACTTAATCATGATCGCGACTCCTTGTTTTGCGGCAAGAACTTTTTGCGCCCGGTGACAGATGCCATGAGGGCGCACATCACACCCATCTCCCTCTGAGAATTACGCACATTCGACACGAAAAGTTCCTGGGCTGTACAGTCTCTGTCAGGTCTGCGCGGGTGTGTCGGAAACGACCCTTGGGCGAACGACTTTGAGCGGATTACCAATGCAGACCATCATCGGCGGAACGTCTTTGAAGGCCACGCTGCAGGAGCCTACGACGGCTCCTCGCCCCACGGTGACACCGGGTCCGATGAAGCAGTGCGCTGCGACCCAGGCTTCGTCTTCGATGGTGATTTGTTTCTGAAAGATGTCGAAAGATGACTTGGTGTAATCGTGTGAAGCGGCTGCGAGATACGAGTGCTGCGAGACGACGGCATCGCGGCCAATGACAATGGGTCCCAGAGTGTAGAGCGTGACGTGATCGCCAATCCAGCTGTCGTCACCGATTGCCAGCTTCCACGGATACGTCACGGTAACGCTGGGGCGCAGCATCACGTTTTTGCCGATCTTCGCGCCGAAGAGCCTCAGCAGGAATCGCCGCCATCCATACATGAATTGCGGCGAGGTATGGAAGAGCAGCGACTGCACCAGCCACCAGATCTGCACAAGCCACGCAGGGCGGCCGCGGAAATTCGGCGGCAGGCGATGCGTGGAAAGATCCTGCACCGGGCCTGTGACTTCGAGGCCTGTGACGAAAAGCGATTCATGCGCCGATGAGTCAGCGGGACTCGTCATGATTTAATTTTCGCAGATAGATCAGCGAGTGGCTCGGGTTCCTTCTCCCCCGGAGCGGTATCGATGGCGCCGGTCAGGCTCGCAGCGTGCTCAATATGATGGCGCGTGCACCAGTGCTCCAACCCTTGCGCGATGCGCTCGACGGCGCGGGGATCGGCGTAACTTGCCGTTCCCACCTGCACGGCAGTGGCGCCAGCGAGCAGGAATTCGACCGCATCTTCCGGCGTTGTGATGCCGCCCATGCCGATGACTGGAATCTTCACGGCTTTGGCGGCTTCCCAGACCATGCGCACGGCAATGGGCTTGATCGCCGGGCCGGATAAGCCTCCTGTGATGTTGGCAATGCGTGGACGGCGTGTCTGAATATCAATGGAAAGAGATACAAAGGTATTGATGAGGGAAATCGCGTCAGCGCCCGAATCCTCGGCGCAACGTGCCATGGCGGCGATGGATGTGACGTTCGGCGAGAGCTTGACGATCAGCGGCCGCTTGGCGACTTCTTTGGCGCGAACGACCAACTCCCCGAGGAGCCGCCAGTCGGTGCCGAAAATCTGGCCGCCATGTTTCGTGTTCGGGCAGGAAGCATTCAACTCATAGGCGACGATGCCACGGCGCGCCTCATTTAAGGCCTCAATTACGGCGACGTAGTCTTCTACTTCATAGCCAAAGACATTGGCAATCACACCACAAGATGGATACCGGGCCAGGGCAGGCAACTTGGTTTCAAGAAATGCCTTGACGCCGATATTCTGCAGCCCGATAGCGTTCACCATGCCCGCTGCCGTCTCGATGATGCGGGGAGCCTGATTGCCGGCCATTGGCTCCCGCGACAGCCCTTTCGTTACAAAGCCGCCAATGCGATCGAGCGAGACGATATCTTCAAACTCGATCCCATACGCAAACGTTCCGCTGGCCGCGATGACCGGGTTCCGCAACTCAATGCCGGCAAAGCGGACTTTCATGTCTGGCTTCACGGTTGCGGCTGCTCCGTTGCGGGCGCTTTCCCGGCTGGCGCCTTACTCGCGGTTCCCCGTACGCTGCGGTGCGTGCGAACGGGAACGGGCCTGGGGTAGGTCACATCCGCGGCAGGCTTCAATGCCTGCGTAAGAACATGACCGATGGAAGAGGACGGCTGGTTGATGCCAAGTATGGACGCGAAGGTCGCCGCCAGATCAATCGGCTCGACACGTCCGTGATACACGCCGGTAGCGAATGGCGCGCCGTAGAAGCCAAGCGGGACATGCCGATCATAAGAGAAGGGCGAAAAGTGCGTGGTGCCATTCGCTTTTTCAAGCCCCATCTGAAAGGCCGCCGGCACGACGCGTACATACCATCCACCGTTCGGCGTGTAGCTGTGAGCAAGGAGATCTCCGAACGGTGTATGAGGCATTGCGCCGTCAGACAGTTGCAGGCGCGTATAGCTGCGGAAGAGCACAGGGTGGGGCGGCAGTTTCGACTGTGCGGGCAGTTTTACATCGCTGGGTTTTGTTAGAGATTGGAATGCTGGTGCAAGGGCATTCTGCACGGCCTCCTCGGCCTCCTGCTCGTTAATTCCGGCGCGTTCGAAGGATGGCTGGTTCAGCGAAATGTAGGGAAACTCCTGATGCGGCAGAATGTAGACGACTTTTTCTCCGGGTGAGAATTTCTGGTTCATTGCGTCGTTTAATTCCTCGATGAGCTTGTTCGTATCGATCTGAGCGGCATTCATGCCGAGCTGTGCCGCGATTGCTGGCGAGGGTGCAACGCCGTGGTCGGCCGTGATGGCAATCCATACGTTTCCGAGGCCGCCGTCTACGTTCTTATCGAGCCAGGCGAAAAATCCGTCGAGGTCGGTGTCGAGCGCGTCCACGATTTCCCGCTCCTCGTCGGCGTCCGGTCCGACGCGGTGACCGAGAATGTCCGTGCCGGAGATGCTGAGGGTCAGCATGTCGGTAGCATTGCGCTTGCCCAGTTGCTCGCCCTGGATCAATGCCTTTGCGAAGTCCAGCTCATAGGTGATACTGGCTGGCGTGCCGCCGACCTCGCCCTCGAAATTTGTGGTGTTGGGCTGGTTGGCTTCCTGCTTGGCCTGGTCGCGCCGTCCACTGGCATTGAAAGCCGTAGCCCAGTCGGGAAGCTGCGGCATGTAATAGGTGGAAGTGGTAAAGATGCCTGTAGGTTCGTCGACCCAGAAAGCTCCGTTTGCCGCGGCACCTGCGGGCAGAATGGCGGCGCGGTCTTTCAGCGATACGCCGAAGACCTTCGCTTCGCCTTTGGTATCGAGTCGTAGCTCATCGCCAACTGTCGATGCCAGAAGATTGAGCGGCGAACGTCCCGGCCCCGTCTGGCTACCTGAAGGCATGCCAACGATGGCGTAGCGTTCGTCTTCGACCGAGGAGACCGGGCGCTCCTTGTTGCGATCAAGATCCCACCAGGCATTTGAGCCGATCCCATGTCCGTCGGTGTAGGCAGCGGTGCCAATCGAAGCGTGTCCGGGAGCAGTGAAGGTATTGGAGTAGCCGTAGTAGCAGTCGGGAAAATATGCGCCGTGATCGAGGAATAAGCGCAGGCCCCTCGGCTTGAAGTCGGCGCGATAGCGCTCGACATAATCCTCGCGAAACTGGTCGATGACCAGAATGATTACAAGCTTGGGGTGAGCATCATAGGCACTGGCCTGGGCGCGGGGAGTGAAGCCGGTAATGAGAGCAAAGATCAGAACGAGGGCGAAAGCGCGCTTCAGCATTGGCATAGTGGTTTGGGCTGGCTGCCCTGATATTCATGGTAACAAGGAACGGAATGAAGAGGTTGCGGGATAAGAGGCAGATCGCGATTGCGGCAAAAGTGTTGCGGGTGCAGTAAAGTGTTGCCATTGTGATCATTAATCTCGCGCGGCGCGCGCACAATCATAACTGGGAGCTGGACCCGATCACCCGCTCCCTGCTCGACACCGATTTTTACAAGCTGCTGATGTTGCAGTTCATCTGGAAGCACTTCCCAAAGACACATACTTCTTTCTCGTTCATCAACCGCTCGACTCAAGTGCGTCTCGCCGATGTGATTGATGCCAACGAACTGTGGGAACAGCTGGAGCAGACGAAAAAATTGCGCTTTCACAAGTCGGAATTGATCTGGCTTGCCGGTAATACGTTTTATGGACGCCGGGGCATCTTCGAACCTGCTTTTCTGGAGTGGCTCGAACGCGATTTCCGCCTCTCTGACTATGAGTTATCCGTCGAAGACGGACAGATATCGCTTGTCTTTCGCGGCCTGTGGGCCGAGACCACAATGTGGGAGATTCACGCCTTATCTATCGTTAATGAGCTGAGGACGCGAGCCGCATTGAAGGACCTGAGCGAACTTGAGCTTGACATCCTGTACGCGCGTGCCAAGACAAGGCTCTGGGAGAAGATGGCACGGCTGCTCGGTGTTCCGGGGTTGCGGGTAAGTGATTTCGGCACGCGGCGGCGACACAGTTTTCTATGGCAGGAGTATGTCGTGAAAGCGATGAGCGATGTGCTCGGCGCGAGCTTCACCGGGACGTCGAATACCTATCTTGCCTATAAACACGACCTTGAAGCCATTGGCACGAACGCGCATGAGCTGCCGATGGCGCTTGCCGCGATGGCAAAGGATAAGGAAGAGCTGAAGACTGCGCAATATCGCCTGCTTGAACTATGGCAACAGACCTATCAGGGCGAACTGCTGATCCTGTTGCCGGATACGTTCGGGACAACGCAATTTCTGCGCAATGCGCCTGACTGGGTTGCGAACTGGACCGGCCAGCGTGCCGACAGCAAGGATCCCTTTACTGCAGGCGATGAATATATCGCCTGGCTTGAAGCCCGGGGACGCGATCCGAAGCAAAAGCTCTTTATCGCTTCCGATTCGCTGGATGTGGACGAGATTCTCGGCCTCCACGCTTACTTTGCCGGGACGATTCGCAATGGTGTGGCACCGGGAGATTTTCGTCAGGCGAGCGATTTCCTCAATGAGAAGAATTGGGTTCCGGAGCGGCGCATCCGCTTCAGCGCAGGCTGGGGAACGCTGTTGACGAATGATTTTCGCAACTGCGATCCGCGAGGCGACGGCGCTTTTGATCCGCTGAGCCTGGTGTGCAAGCTCAACGATGCGGAGGGCAGGCCAGCAGTCAAACTCTCCGACAATTTCCAGAAAGTGCTCGGGCCACGTGAAGAAATCGAGCGGTACCGGAGGCTGTTTGGAGTGGAAGGCATGGCTCATGCGCCTGTCGTGACATAGCAGGCTCTTGGTGTTTGTCATTCTGATCCGGAACGGAGTGAGGCGAAGAATTCATGCGCTGTTTGTCTTGCCGCTACACGAAAAGCTTTCTAGCACGGAATGGATTGTCGCGATTGTGCCTGAAAGGTGTACCTAGTCCCGATTACCGACGTTTCGCATGGATTCTTCCTCCCTTTGGTCGTCAGAATGACGGCTGGTTGATAGCTGTGGGAGAACCGCTCTAGTAAGCTAGAAGCTTATGCTAGATCTTGCCTTTGTAAGGGCCAACCTGCCGTTGGTAGAAGAAAAACTTCGCGCTCGGGGACAGGACCCAGTTGGTCTGCTTGGTGATTTTCGGCGCCTCGATGATGAGCGGCGCGACAGAATTACGCAGCTCGAAACATTGAAGATGCAGCGTAATCAGATGTCGGAACAGGTCGCGAAGCTCAAGAAATCGGGGCAGGATGCTACATCTTTGATGGAACAAGTGCGTTCACTCAAAGATACGATCGATGCCGACCAGTCAGTGTCTGCTCAACTGGACGAGCAGCTGCGCACGATCCTCGCGCGCATCCCAAATTTGTCGCATGATTCTGTGCCGGTTGGGAAGTCCGAACACGACAATGTCGAGATCAAGCGCTGGGGCGCACAGCCTGAGTTTAACTTTCAGCCGAAGCCGCATTGGGAAATCGGCGAAACGCTCGGCATTCTAGACCTCGAACGTGCAGCGAAATTATCCGGCGCACGATTTGCCGTTTACTGGGGCGAGGGCGCGCGTCTGGAACGAGCGTTGATCAACTTCATGCTCGACACCCACACGCGTGAGCACGGATATACCGAAGTGCTGCCGCCCTTTATGGTCAACAGCAAGTCGCTTTTCGGAACGGGGCAGTTGCCGAAGTTCGCGGAGGATTTGTTCCGCTGCGGGGACGAGCAGGGCTACCAGGAGGGCCAGTACCGCGATAACGATCATTGGCTGATTCCAACAGCGGAGGTGCCAGTCACGAATCTTTATCGCGATGAGGTGTTGGATGAGGCAAAATTGCCCACCTCGCTCACTGCGTATACACCGTGTTTCCGCTCAGAAGCCGGGTCCTATGGAAAAGACGTGCGTGGCATTATCCGCCAGCATCAGTTTCAGAAAGTGGAGCTGGTAAAGTTTGCGAAGCCGGAAGAGAGTTATGACGAGCTGGAGAAGCTGACGGCGAATGCCGAGGCGATTCTCGAAAAGCTCGGACTGCCGTACCGGCGGATGCTGCTGTGCACGGGTGACATGGGCTTTGGCTCGGCGAAGACGTACGATCTTGAAGTATGGCTGCCCGGGCAGAATCTGTACCGCGAAATTTCTTCCTGCTCGAACTTTGAGGCGTTTCAGGCACGGCGCGCCAACATCCGCTACCGTCCGCAGGGCAAGGGCAAGAACGAGTTTCTGCACACGCTGAATGGCAGTGGGCTGGCGACGGGCCGGACGTGGCTTGCGATTCTGGAAAACTATCAAAGGGCCGACGGCTCCGTGCGTGTGCCGGAAGTTCTGGTGCCATATATGGGCGGGCAGACGGTCATCGAGCCCCGGCGATAATCGCGCCCAAGTAGAATAGAAAAGAGAGTCCCCCATGGGTCGTATTCTTAAGAGTTATTTTTTCTGGACGTATGAGCGCGGCAGCTTCCATTACGACGTGATGGTGACGCTCATCCTTGCGTTCATCTTTATCACGCCCCATGTGTGGAACTTTGGCGATCACCCTGCCGCGGGTAATTTCGCTCCGAATGAAGTGGTAGTACGCGCCGATGGGCCAGATGGGTTTACTTACCAGATTCCTGCCGAGCAGGTAGGCGGCACAGCCTCGACTTCATTTCAAGACCGTCTGGAGCAGCGCATCGAGCACATCTCCGGGCCAATGACTATCGTCCGCTACGACACGTTGAGAGATGCCAGCGGCAAAGTGACAGCTTATAAAGTTTGGGCACATCGCTAGTCTTACAGGTGCATCCAAACTGTTGCGGGCATATTAAATTCACTATGAATCGAATCAAGACCAGCTGTTTTGCCATTCTCGCGGTTTTCTTTGTATTCCTCGCGATTCCTGGCCGCGCACAGAATGCCGACCTGCAGAAGGTTCTCAGCCAGATAGACGCCGCGTCGCAGAAGTTCCAGAGCGCTCAGGCCGACTTCAAATGGGACCAGTACACGGCCGTGGTGCAGAGCCACGAAATTACCGAAGGAAGCATCGCCTTCCGCCGCGTGGGCAACAGCACAGAGATGATTGCGCATGTGAAAACGGACAATGGTCAGCCTGCGCCAAAAGAGATTCTGTATAAAGGCGGCGAGCTGGCGTTTTATCAGCCGACGATCAAGCAGCAGACGATCTTCACCGCCGGGGCAAATCGCCAGCAGTACGAGGGGTTTTTGACGCTCGGCTTTGGCGGTAGCGGCAAAGATCTGGCTGCAAACTGGAACATTAACTTCCAGGGCATGGAAGCGATCAACGGCGTCCAGACGGCGAAGCTCGATCTAACGCCGAAGCAAGCGGGCGGCAACAATATGTTCGCGCACATCACCATCTGGATCGATCCGGCGCGTGCCATTTCGCTTAAGCAGCTGTTCTTCCAGGACAGCGGCGATACACGCACCGCCATCTACTCAAATATTCAGATGAACAATGTCCCTGCTTCCGCTTTTGCCATCAAAATCGCGCCGGGCACGCAAACGGTCCATAAATAAGTGGGCCATCAGCGCTGCTTTGCGGCGATTGCCGATGTCCATGGCAATCGCTGGGCGCTGGAAGCGGTCCTGGCCGATATTCGCTCGCGATCCATTACCACCATCGTCAACCTGGGAGACGATCTCTACGGCCCACTCGATCTGCATGAGACGGCTGCGCTGATCAGTAAGATTTCCGGTCAGCGTGTGCAGGGCAACTGTGATCGTAGGTTGGTGGAGACGGACGAGATTGATTCGTCCAGCACACTCGCGCGCAATCGGGCCACGCTTGCTGCCGATGAGCGCCAATGGTTGGCGGGAGCGCCGAAGACGGCCTTCTTTGAGGATATTTTGCTCTGTCACGGCACGCCGTGGCGCGACGATGAATATCTGCTCTGGAAACCAGCGACTTCGGGTGCGGTTCTGCGAACGGAAGATGAGCTGCGGCATCTTCTCCAGCTGATTGAAAATCCGGTGATTCTTTGCGCGCACTCGCATACGCCATTAACCCGCAAACTGCTGGATGGGCGGTTGATTGTGAATGTCGGCAGTGTAGGAATGCCTGCTTATGCGGACGAAACGCCTTTTCCCCATACGATGCAATCCGGTTCGCCGCATGCCCGCTACGCGATTCTTACCAGGACCAGTGATGGCTGGACTGCGGATGATATACCGGTTTTCTACGACTGGGACTCAGCCGCAACATACGCTGAAGGAAATGGCCGCCCGGACTGGGCGGCCTGGCTCAGAAGCGGGACCGCATAGCAGGTCTATCCGCCTGCTGCAATCTTCTCCGTTTGCTGCGACATCTTTGCTGTGCGCTCTAACTTATCCCAGTTGAATGGGCGTCCGTCGATGGCACGCTTGAGAGTTTTGAAGAGCACGAGTGAAAATATCTGGCGGTAAGAGAAACGCTGCAGCCAGATATGGAAGAGCAGCCAACCGTCGCCTTTGTTTGCCGGATGACGCCGCTCCAGTGCGAAGGCCAGCACGGATGTGACGAAATCGATGAGGAGAAACGTAAGGAAGTAGACGAGCAGCTTCTCGAAGCTGGCTGCGCTTGCTGCCTCGGGGTGGTAATGCTTGTTCCACCAGTACTGCAGCAATCCCGCGACAAACATGATGTCAATAAACGGCGAAACCAGAGGTAACAGAATCTGGAAGATCGCAATATTGGGCAGGGCAAACAAACCCATCGCGCGATTTGTCCGGAAGGCCTGCTTGTGCTTGAAGACAGCTTGCAGAATGCCGAAGGACCAACGGAAGCGCTGCCGCATAAGACCGTTCATTGTCGTCGGTGCTTCGGTGAAGGCGAGCGCGCGATCCTCATAGATGACCTTGTAACCCTGTTCGAGCAGGTTCATCGTCAGGTCAGCGTCTTCTGCCACCGTATTGATGGGGTATCCGCCGCCTTTGATGGCCGCGCTTGTGCGCCATGCGCCGATGGCTCCGGGGACAACGGTGACCACGTTGAAGAGATCGAGAGCGCGCCGCTCAAAATTCTGGCTGGTGATGTATTCGAGCGCCTGCCAGCGTGTCCACAGATTCACCTTGTTGCCGACCTTGGCGTTGCCTGCAACGGCTCCCACGTGTTCATCCGCAAAGTGGCTCACCAGCCTGGAAACCGCGTCCGGAGCGATGACCGTATCAGCATCGATGCCGACGTAGATATCCTCCTCCAGTTGCTGGAGCGCAAAGTTCAGAGCCTCTGCTTTTCCGGCATTGTGCTTGGTCAGAACAGTCAGTAGTCCGGATGCGATTTCCTCCGGATACGCCCGGCGCACCACTTCATAGGTGCGGTCTGTTGAGCCATCATCGATCACGACAATGCGCATGTTTTTATAGTCGGAGTGCATGACCGAACGCACCGTGCGCACAATGACTTTTTCCTCGTTATAAGCGGGAATAAGCACGGCAACCATCGGCTCGAAGACGCCCACATCGGGGATTTTGCGGTGTCTGAGACGGTCGATGAGTGCAAATAAGCCGACGAGGATCAAGCGCGAACTCATCAGTACATCGCCGACGAAAAAGACCATCACGACAAAGTGGCTGAAGAACCCGAAGATGAAGAAGGCAACAGAATCGATGCGTGCCTGCCAGCGCAACTTCGGCGAAATAGGCGGCATCACCTCTGCAGTAGTTTTGCCCATCAATTCGGAGACCGGAACGAACTCATAGCCTTTGGCGCGCAACGTAGTGATGAGCAAAGGCAGTGCCGCGACAGTCACGGAGCGATCGCCGCCGCCGTCGTGCATCAGGATAATGCTGCCGCGAAAATCAGGGCGGTCTTTCATGGACGCAATGTCTGCAAGCACCTTGTCGACGATCTCCTGCGGCGTCTTGCGTGGGTGCTCATTCCAGTCATCGGTGTCGATCTTGTTCCCGACAATGATGTAGCCCATTTGTTCAATTTTGTCGGCGGGAGCGGCCTGATCGTTCGTGTCGGGTTCCTGGTCGATGGAATAGGGCGGACGGAAATACAGCGGCTGTCTGCCTAGTTCTGCGGCGAAGAGGCGTTCCGTAAGGTTCAGTTCCAGCTCAAGCTGGCGCTGAGAAATTTCGCTGATGTCGGGATGCGTGAAGGTATGGTTGCCGATTTCGTGGCCTTCGCGTACATAACGTTTCAGCAGGCCCGTATTTTCCTGCGCCTGCTCTCCAATCACCATGAAGGTGCCCTTCACGTTGTACTGCTTCAGGATGTCAAGGATCTTCGGCGTCCAGGTCGGATCCGGACCATCGTCAAACGACAAAGCGAGCTTTTTAGGCTGATATCCATACTGCCCAATGGTGTAGGAGTGCGGCAGCGATACCATGTGCTCGTCGGTGACAGTGAAGTTGTCAGCATCCATGCTGATCGTCCGGCTGCCTCGCTCCGGGCGGGCCACAATGCGCAGGATGTCGCCTTCACCTTCGGTGCTGACATCGTGGCCTGGGGGTACATCCCGCAGCAATTGTGGTGCATCGGAGGCGCTGGGATGATCCCAGATTGCCCACATGGAACCGTCTTCTTCACCAAGTCGCCACAGGGCAAAGGTTCTCAGGCCCATCTGCCGCGCGGCGCGTAATTCGTTCAGCGTGGTCACGCCATCCAGGAACCAGACCTGGTGGCGCACATGCGCATCTTCATCGTCATAGGCAAAGTGAGGGTTCAGCTCATCACCTTCCAGATGCACGTCTGCGTCGGCATCGGAAGCCCGCTGCCAAGCCTCCTGAACGGTCAAATCCTCGGTGTCCAGAACTTTACTGTTTGGTTTCTTACCTTTTTCCGGCAGTGGCGTTGACCAGTCATAGCCGTAGTTTCCGAGCGCGCAGATGACCTTCTGCTTTGGAACGATCTTGAGCACATGAGTCAGGTTGCCTTCAAACCAGTCCTGGGCCGCAACGGGGCCTGGGCCGCTTGATTCCTCATGCTGGTCATAGTTCATTAGAATGATGCCGTCGCTGTTCTTCGAAATCGACTTCAGAACCTCGTCCGGCGTGCTGACCTGCACGTTTACATAGAGCCGCAGGTTCTTGGCGTGTAGATCGTTGTAGATCTCGCCGAGCCACGCGGCATATAGCTTCGCGTCTTTCTCCGGAACCTGCTCGAAATCCAGACAGATGCCGTGATAACCGGGGTTGGCCGCCAAAAACTTGTCGAGCTGGATGTGCAGACTTTCGCGAGCCGTGGGGTTTTCCAGCATCTGTCCGATGACGTCGCCATTCCACTGGCCGGCGATGGTGTCGTAATCATTCAGCATGGGGAAGACCTCGGTGTCTTCCTTGGCCGCTGCGATCGTGCGGGCAACGCGGTTTTCCGGGTCTACGCTGTGCACGCCCGCTGCATCGACCACGTCATATACCTGAACGGGAAACAGCGACGTTGAGCCGCGCAGCTTGCCGTCGGCAGAGCTTACGTGCAGCCAGTCGGGAAAGAGCAGATCGATCTGGTGAATATGTGCCTTGAGCGAGGAGTAGCTTGGCTCGTCGTTGACGTAAAATGCCGCGCGCAGACCTTCGTCTGAATTGAGCGGAATTTCCGACGGCTTGCGATGCGTCCGCCGGTGTGCAGTGTGCTGCGCTGCTTTCTTTAGATCCAGCTGCGGCTTGAGAGCCTTATAGTTGCGCTTCTGCGATGGGAGCAACAGCTCCGGTAGCGATTGCCGCTTGATGACGCTGAAAGAAAAGCCGGCCAGCACGATTGTGAGTGCCACAGCCAGTACGTCAAAGACGCGTCGCAGTCGTTTCCAGCGCTTTCGCTGCGGATCATAAAAAACCTGTTTCATTTGCTCTCAGTCTTCTTAGATATCTATTGTATTGGGTCGGCCCTTCGTAAGGACCTCAAGCCCTTGTATGATTCAGGAGCATGCTGGCTGCGCTTCCTCGCAAATGGTGGATTGCTCTTTTTGCGCTCGCTGCCGGAGCCGCACTGCGGCTCTGGTTCATCCACGCCTACCCCGAAGTGCAGGGCGATCCTTTAATTTACGGGGATATTGCCAAGAACTGGATGCTGCATGGCATCTATGGGCTTTCGGGTTCTGATGGTATACGTCCTACATTAATTCGCCTGCCCGGCTATCCGCTCTTTCTTGCTCTCTCTTTTCGTCTTTTCGGCATGGAGCACTACCACGCGGTTATGTACGCGCAAATCGTCGTGGATTTGATCTCCTGTCTGCTGATAGCCGGCTTTACGGCCAGCATCGCATCACCCCGCGCTGCATGGATCGCTCTCTGGCTGGCTGTGCTCTGCCCATTTACCGGGAATTACACCGCGACCCCGCTTACCGAAACGCTGGAAATCTTCTCCATCGCCCTGGCGCTTTTTAGTTTTGCCCGCCTATTAGAAAACCCGGAATGGCGCTGGGTGTTGCTGTTGTCGTTTGCTTTCAGTTATGCGGCCATTCTGCGGCCCGACGGCGCATTACTGGCAATCGCATTCTGCCCGGCGATTGTCTTTTACGGGGCGAAACTTTGGGGAACACGGCTGATGTTGCGCATGGCCGTTGTCTGCGGGGTGCTTTCAGTTATGCCATTCATTCCATGGGCGATACGCAACTGGAATACTTTTCACGTGATTCAGCCGTTGGCTCCCCGCTACGCCATGGACCCGGGCGAAGATACGAACCCTGGCTTCAACCGTTGGACGAAAACTGTCTGCGCCGACCTCACCTGTACATGGGAAATCTACTGGAATGCGAACAGCGACCCGATGCCGTTCGAAAATTTGCCGTCTCGCGCCTTCGATTCGCCAGCTCAGCATGAAAAGACAAAGGAACTCTTTGACGATTATAACAAAACGACGACACTCAGCAGGGATATAGACGACCGTTTCGCTGATCTCGCAAAGGAGCGTGTCGAGGCCAATCCGCTACGCTACTACGTGGGCATGCCGCTGCTGCGAGTGGCGAATATGTGGCTACGTCCGCGCACGGAACTGCTCTGGATCGAGCTGCGCTGGTGGGAGTATTCCAAGCATCGTGCAGAGACGAGGTTTGCCCTGGCCTATGCCGCGATCAATCTCGCGTATATCATTCTGGCCCTGATAGGCCTCTATCGCTGGCCGCGTTTTGCCGGAGCGATGCTGCTCTTTATTCTGCTCCGCAGCGCATTGCTGGCAACCATTGAGGCACCGGAGCCACGCTATACGCTCGAATGTTTTCCCATCCTTATTGCGCTGGCAGGCGTAGCCTTTGAACGCAGAGGAGCTTTTTTGCGCCTGCCGCTTTGACCTGAGAGGGGTTATGAACCAGACCGCGTGGAACGCCGTCGACGAATACATCGACACTCAGCTTGTGTCTTCCGATCCTGTGCTGGATGCCGCTTTGGCTGCCTGCACCTCGGCGGGATTGCCGGCCATCAGCGTAACCCCAAGCCAGGGGAAATTGCTGCATTTACTGGCTCGCCTTCAGGCGGCGAAAAACATCCTTGAAATCGGCACTCTGGGTGGTTACAGCACTATTTGGCTGGCGCGGGCGCTGCCCGCCAACGGTCGCCTCATCACCCTTGAAGTCGACGCGAAACATCTCCGGGTCGCGATCCAGAACATTGCCCGCGCAGGATTGACTGAGATGGTGGAGCTGCGCGAAGGAAATGCGCTGGAAACCTTGCCGGAACTGGCAGCGGAAGGGCTCGAGGCCTTTGACCTGATCTTTATCGACGCCGATAAGTGTAACAATCCAAAATACTTTGAATGGGCACTCCGGCTCTCGCGTAAAGGCAGCCTGATTATTGTGGACAATGTTGTGCGCGATGGCAGGGTCATCGAAGCCGAGAGTACAGACGCTGATATTCAAGGTATTCGCAGCCTGTTTGAATGGATGGCCGCCGAGCCGCGCATTCTTGCTACCGCGATGCAAACCGTAGGCAGCAAGGGCTATGACGGTTTCGCCATTGCGCTGGTCATCGGTTGAATGCTCCAGCGCGCGGGAACCTGTCTCGCTGCGTTCAGACCCAGCCTCCGTCGATGATGTAGCTTTGGTTTGTAATCGCGGAGGAATCGTCCGCCGCCAGGAAAAGAACGAGGCGGGAAACATCGTCTGGCAAGAGTGTGCGCTTGATGCTTTGGGCGGCCAGAATCTCTTTCTCGTATGCCGGGCTCCACCACAAGCGGCGTTGCCGTTCCGTGAGGATGGCGCCAGGCAACACGCAATTCACACGGATTCCTGAGGGACCCAGTTCACGAGCCATGGTGCGCGTGAGGCCAACGATGCCGGCCTTTGCCGTAATGTAGGCGGGAAGCCCCGTACTGGGAATGATCCACGAGATCGAGCTCATATTGATGATCGAGCCTTGTCCGCGGGCCTTCATTCCCGGTGCCACAGACTGAATCGCAAAGAAGTGGTGGCGCAGGTTGACTGCCATCATGTTGTCCCAGTATTCCGGGGTAGCTTCCTCCCATGCGTGACGCTCGTCGTTCGCTGCATTATTCACAAGCACATCAATGGAGCCAAGGATCGCTGCGGCTCGTTGAATAGACAACCGCAGCGCGGGGATATCTGTCAGATTGCAGGGAATGAAGACAGGGGCGTGCTCGACACTACCGGCGAGCCTGTCGGCCAGCTCTCTCGAAGCATCCTCTGCTATATCAAGGAAGGCCACTCTTGCGCCCTGATGTGCAAAATGTTCGACCATGGAGGCCCCAATCCCGGAGCCGCCGCCTGTGATGAGTACTCCTCCGCCGCTGAGACTGGGGTAACGGGCAAAGCGGTATTCCATCATCGTGAAATTCCTTTTCTGAAGCTTTCCTCGCAGCATGGTATAGCAAATCCCTAGCCGCGTTCGCTTTAAGAAAGAAGCCTGAAACCGACCGCTCCTGGAGCGGAAAATAGTAGTAGAATCATCTCGGTTTTCCCAGTCATAAGGGCCAATCCACATTCACAAACGCGATTTGTGAGTAAGTTCTCCTGGTACTAACGAAAGAAATGGAGGTGTGGTATGGGTCAATCCCCAATCAAAGGTAGCGTAGAAAAAATTGGCAGCCGGGTAACACACAAAGACGGCAAAGTAAGAGTCGAAGAAATCGTCCGCATATCGATCGAGCCAACGGATGAGCAGCAGAAAACCTTCAAAGAAAACCCAATCGGGCTGATCAAGAATCTGCTCACTCAGGAAGGCCATCCTTTCAGGGATGTGAAGAGCAAGAAGATCGTCTCGCACCTTCGTTCCGAGTGGTATCACATCGAATACGACGCGTCCGATCCAGACGCCGTCTGCTACTGGATCAATCCAGATGACGGCTGGTAGGAAGGTTCCTGTTCGGGCCTGAGGAAGCGGCAGAATTGCGCTAAACTGATACGTTATGGCTACCGCAGAAATCTCCACCGTTATCCTGCCGCGTTCGCCTCAGGGCGAATTTCACAACGAGCCTTTTGTCGATTTCTCAAAGCATGAGAACGCGCATGCCATGAAGGAAGCTCTCGAGCGCATCGGCGACTTGCTTGGTCATGAATACGAGCTTGTGATTGGAAGTGAGCGTCTGCGTACTTCCGGCAAGATCGAATCGCACAATCCTGCGAAGCCGGATCAGATTGTCGGCATCCACCAGAAGGCCGGCGCGGAGCACGCGGAGAAGGCAATGCAGGCCGCGCTCAAGGCCTTTGAGACATGGAAGGTTGCCCCGGTGGAAGAGCGGGCATCGCTGCTGTTGAACGCAGCGGAGATTATCCGCACGCGCAAGTTTGAATTCTGCGCATGGCTGACATACGAAGTTGGCAAGAACTGGGCGGAGGCCGATGCCGATGTGGCCGAGACCATCGACTTTCTTGAGTTTTATGCGCGTGAAGCGCTGCGTCTCGCGCAGGCCACCACACCAATTCAGTATCCCGGCGAACGCAATCAGCTGCTCTACATTCCGCTGGGTGTCGGAGCGGTCATTCCGCCGTGGAACTTCCCCTTCGCCATCATGGCAGGTATGACAGCTGCGGCCATCGTGACCGGGAACACCGTCATCCTCAAGCCGTCGAGCGATTCCCCGACCATCGCTGCGCGTTTCATCGATGTTCTGGAAGAGGCAGGCATGCCGCCGGGCGTCGTGAATTTCTGTCCCGGCTCCGGGGCGACTTTCGGAAATGCCATTGTGCAGCATCCAAAGACTCGCTTTATCGCCTTTACCGGCTCGAAGGAAGTGGGCCTGGATATACACGAGCGCGCAGCCAAACCACAGCCCGGTCAGATGTGGATCAAGCGCACTATCCTGGAGATGGGCGGCAAGGATTCGATCATCGTCAGCCCGGATGCCGAGTTGGATGATGCCGTTGCGGGTGTGGTCGCGTCTGCCTTTGGATTCAGCGGCCAGAAATGTTCAGCCTGCTCCCGTGCCATTGTGGAAGAACCGATTTACGACATCTTCGTCGACCGTGTCCGCGAGCGCGTTGCGCAACTGACGGTAGGTGATCCAACAAAAAATCCGAATATGGGCCCTGTGGTCAACGCTGGCGCTCTGCAGACCATTCTTGGCTACATTGAAACTGGCAAGAAGGAAGGCCGACTGATTGCAGGAGGCAATGCGGTGGAAACCGCGGAGGGCGGCTATTTTCTTGAGCCGACCGTCTTTGCCGATGTCGCCCCGGATGCGCGTATCTCGCAGGAAGAGATTTTTGGCCCTGTGCTCGCGATCATCAAGGCGAAGGACTATGACGATGCCCTGGCTATTGCGAATAACACCGAATATGGCCTGACCGGCGCCGTCTATACAAATGACCGCGAGAAGCTGAACCATGCCCGTCGCGCCTTTCACGTGGGCAACCTCTACTTTAATCGCAAGTGCACCGGCGCAATGGTGGGTGCGCACCCGTTCGGAGGTTTCAACATGTCCGGAACGGATTCAAAGGCGGGCGGTCCCGACTATTTATACCTGTTCACGCAGGCCAAGTCGGTTGCAGAAAAGCTGCGCTAAAAAGAGTGCAGGGCCATGACTAAGGGCCCTGCAACTAAAAACTGCTCTCTGACGCTCACTGGCTGAGGCTAGACCATCTGCATCAACTGGTCGCCTACGGCTGCTGCCGCCGCTGCCAGCATTTTGTGGTGGATGGTAAATAATGCCAGTTCCAGCCGATCTGAGACACCTGTTTTGTCATAAATACTGCGCAGGTAGTTTTTCACGACCTGTTCGGTCGTTCCCAGGCGTATCGCGATTTCCTTATTTTTGCAGCCCTGTACGATCAAGGCGACAATCTTCATCTCTTTCGAGGTCAGACGGTCGCGCACGCGCGCACCCACTACGTCCTCTTCCGGCAACTCAGAGTTGCTGGAAGCAGGTTGCTGGAAGCGTTCGCCGCCAGCCACGCGCCGCGCACAGTCAAGGAGTGCCGGCCCGCTTACGTTGCGATATACCAGCCCCTGCACGCCAGCTGTTAGAAATGGCTGAGGCTGATCGCTGTTTTCCAGGATGGCGATTGAGCGGCTACCGGCGTGGGCAACGCGCTCAACTAATAAAGACAGGTCTGTTTTTAAGGTGGATGCAAACATCAGCACTACACCGCGAAACGCATCAATGGCCTGATACAACCGTTCTGAATCCGGGCACTGAGCAATGATGCGAAAATCGTCTTCCATGGCCAGAATTTTCGCCGTGCCTGCGCGAAAAATTGCCTGATTATCCGCAAGAATAATTTTGTTCATGTGGGTGCGTCCGTTCCCCCGTTAACGAATGCGTATGTGCTGTGTCCAACGAAAGACACAGGGTTTATTGTCGTACGACTTGTATGTAACTTAAAGGATTTATCCCCGGTCACAATACTTCATCGGCTTCGGCAGAAATTTCCCTTCCCTAAATGTCTCGTTTCCGGACGTCAGGGTACGGAAAGGGCATCTTTCTTACGAAAGAAGCCTAATACAACAACTTTTTGATTTTGTGAAAGTAAGCGTACATGAGAAGGATGGTTTTTGGGAATGAAAATAAAAAAAATTTGACAGCGCCCCTCGACAATTTTCAAAAGCTGCGGTTATGAGCCGCTTATCTTTCCGTGTCATTCCCCTTTACACTAAGGATGCATGCCTAAGCCGGTTATTCTCGCAGTAGACGACGACATCAGCGTCCTTGAAGCCATCATTCAGGACCTGCGCCGCCAGTATGGGGCAAACTATCGCATCCTGCGTGCAGGCTCCGGGCAGGCGGCTTTGGATGTTTGTACGCAGCTTCAGCAGCGGAATGACGCGGTTGCGCTGTTTCTTTCCGACCAGCGCATGCCGGGCATGACGGGGGTTGAATTCCTGGAAAAGGCGCAAGCCCTTTATCCTGAGGCAAAACGCGCGCTCCTGACCGCCTATGCCGATACCGAGGCGGCGATCAAGGCCATCAATACGGCCAAGATCAACTACTACCTCACAAAGCCCTGGGATCCGCCGGAAGAAAGGCTTTATCCGGTGCTCGATGACCTTCTGGAAAACTGGAAGGAAGGCTATCGTCCTCCATTTGAAGGACTCCGCGTGGTCGGCCCGCGCTGGTCACTGAACGACTACCAGGTGCGCGATTTCCTTTCACGCAATCAAATTCCTTATGTGTGGCTCGATCCCGAAAAAAACGATGAAGCGATCCAAATGCTGGAGCGCTATAAGCTCGACGACCGCAAGCTGCCAGCTGTACTGTTTCCGGACGGTACCTCGCTGGTGCAGCCCACCCAGACCGAGCTGGCTTCGCGTATTGGACTGAGGACGCAGGCTGAGAAGGACTTTTATGATGTGGCGATTATCGGCGCCGGACTTGCGGGGCTCGCGGCTGCGGTCTATGCCGCATCCGAGGGGCTGAAAGCTCTGGTGATTGAGCCGGAAGCGCCGGGCGGGCAGGCCGGCAGCAGCTCGCGGATTGAGAACTATCTTGGATTCCCATCCGGCTTGAGCGGGGCAGATCTTGCCCGCCGCGCCTTTGTGCAGGCATCCAGGTTTGGCGCTGAATTTCTAACCCAGCGGGCTACCGGCATCCGGACGGAAGCGCCGTATCATTTCATTCAGCTTGCCGATGGGCGGGAAATCTCCTGTCATGTAGCGTTGGTCGCGGTGGGTGTCAACTACCGCAAGCTCAATATTCCCGGGCTCGAACGCTTCGCCGGAGCGGGGGTCTATTACGGCGCCGCCATGGCGGAAGCTATTTCCTGTCGTAACGAAGATGTCTATATCATCGGTGGTGCCAATTCTGCCGGACAGGCTGCAATGCATTTCTCGAAGTACGCTCACAAGGTTACGATGCTGGTACGTGGCGACTCGCTTGAAAAGAGCATGTCGAAATATTTAATCGATCAGATTGCTGCCACATCCAATATTGAGGTCCAGACGTGCGCCGAGGTCCAGGAGGTGCAGGGCAACGGGCGTTTGGAGTGCCTCAAGGTACACAATTCGAGTGGGGATTGTGTTTGCATGGCTTCGTCTCTGTTTATTTTTATTGGAGCGGCGCCGCAAACGAGCTGGCTGCCTGAGGGTATTATGCGCGACCCCAACGGGTTTGTACTGTCGGGATCGGATCTACAGATGGAAGGCAAGATGCCGAAGATGTGGAAAGAAGACCGAGCGCCGTATCTGCTGGAAACCAGCACGCCGGGCATTTTTGTCGCTGGCGATGTGCGCCACGGTTCGATCAAGCGGGTGGCCTCCGCCGTCGGTGAAGGCTCGATATCCGTCCAGTTTATGCACCAGTATCTCGCTCGTTTTTAGGAACGCAACAACACGAAGATGGCCCAACAACTCGTATCCGTCGACGCAAAAAAAGTCCATGCCCGGGATCTATATCCGGAGCTGCGCAAAATTTCCGCTTTTGCTCAAACATCGGAGCAGGACCTGGATTGTCTTGGCGAACTTGAATTGCTTGAGGTTCCGGCAGGCAGCGTCCTTTATCGCACTGGAGAAGGGCCGCTCTATTTCTGGATCGTGTTCCACGGCGAACTGCGTGCTTACAAGACCGACAGCGATGGTTCACAGACTTATCTCAGCTCGGTCCAGGAAGGCGACACATTCGGCGAAGTCCCGATTCTTGTTGGGCACTCGACCCCGACAGCCACCTGCGAGACGGTTACGGACTGCACGGTCGGACGTGTTATCCCGGAGATTTTCTGGCAACTCATGTCGACCTGCCCAGTGGTGCGAAAAGTGGTTCTCGAAAACATGTCGCGCAGACTGGAGTCTTTCACCGCGCTCACGCTGCATCGAGAAAAGCTTATCTCACTCGGCACGCTTGCCGCCGGACTCATGCACGAGCTTAATAATCCTGGCGCCGCAGCGAAGCGCGCCGCCTCGCAGCTGCGGGAGAACATGACGAAACAGCAGGAACTGAGCCTGCGTATGTCCCGCGCGCAGCTCTCACCTAAGCAGTTGGAATGCCTGGCACAGTTGCAGGAAGAAGTATTTACCCCTGCCAAACATCAGGCAATGAGTTCACTGGAACAATCCGATGCCGAGGAAGCGCTTACCGAATGGCTGGAAAGCATCGGGGTAGAGAATGCGTGGAAAATGGCTCCCACGCTGGTGGCCGCGGGCTGGTCGCGCAATGATATTGAATGCACTCAGCAAGCGTTTCCTGCGAATGTTCTCTCCGATGCGCTGAACTGGCTCGAAGCGCTCGTCTCGAATATGCAATTGGTCGGGATGATTGAAGAGAGCATCGCGCGAGTTACCGAACTGGTCATGGCGGTTAAAAAATACGCCTACGAAGACAAAAACAAACAACACAAGCTTGATGTTCACGACACCATCCACAGCACACTTACCATCCTCGGTCACAAATTCCGCCAAAAGCAGATCACGATCGAAAAGCATTTCGCGCCGGACATTCCAGTGCTGACCACCTGCGGCACCGGCATCAGTCAGGTCTGGACGAACATACTTGACAACGCCATTGACGCTTCTCCGGAGCCGGGGAAAATTACGGTTCGGACCTGGATTGAGAACAGCTGGGTCTGTGTCGGCATTGCCGATCAGGGTCCTGGCATTCCCCCTGAATACCGCGCCAGGGTTTTCGAGCCGTTCTTTACTACGAAGCCCGTTGGCATCGGAACTGGTTTAGGCCTTGATATCGCGCATCGTGTAGTGACTGGCCATTATGGAGGCCAGATCGGCTTCACCAGCGAGCCGGGCAAAACGGAGTTTGTCGTGAAGCTGCCGATCGCTGAATTCAAGTCAGCTATATAGCAAGCAGATTGCGATTCAGCTATAAGCGAGCAACGCGACAAGCCGAATTAACTCGTCCCGATCTCGAGCGCTTAGTCCCGCCAGCATTGTGCGACATGTTTCGATCTGATTTGCACGAATCTTAGCTACCAATCGCAGTCCGGCAGCTAAAAGCTCAATGTGGACCACCCGGCGGTCTCCTCCGCGTCTTCGCCTGCCGACAAGTCCTCGATTTTCCAATCGATCCAGTGCAGACGAGATGGTTGAAACCGGCGCCCCGACAGCCTGGGCAATCTTGCGCACATTCCACTCGCCAGGCTCAGCAAGCACCACCAGCAAACCCACGTCATTCGCATGCAGGTCCGCATAAGGGCTTCCAGCTATCACGCTGGGCTCAAGCTTAAAGCGACGCAGAATTGCGGCCACCCCGCGGTCCATGGCAAGGGCTTGATCGTCGCTGACTGGCTTCGCGCGGGAGGAAACTTGTTTCACTTTGGGCATGATACTGCACTGACGGAAGATGACGCTTCTTGCGGTTCTTCGATTTATGCGCAGTTGTGTTGACGAAATAAAACGGTAGTCGTATATTCCGATTATCGTAATATACGAGGAGTGGAATATGAGTTCTTTGCGAGGCGCCCGCTTTGCCTTCCTTGCCTTCTTCTTCCCGGTCAGTCTTGCTCTCCAAGCCCAGGCTCAAGCCTGCGCTCCGCCACGAGGGTTCGTCGATATTCCGGCTCCTGCCCTTGCGCCAGTGGAGCAGCTCGTTTCGCATACCGAAGAGATCACGATCGGCCGCTCTCTCGCCGTGGTCTTGAGTGCCGCCGACAGGCCGCTCAAGGACACAATTCACAAAACGAGTGCGCTACCCGGAGTTTCCGGCGACTATATGCTGACCAAAGGTTCTTTTGGGGCTCCGGGATCGCGCCGGATCACCTGCCTCACCGACGGCTCCACGCTTGAGGAGCAAGTGCTGGCGCGTGATCAAACGGGCAATTCATTTCATTTTCGCTATGTTGTTTGGCACTATACAAGTTCGCAGGCGCGCCCCATCGAGTACGGAGTCGGTGATTTTCGATACACAGACGCAGGCGGTGGACGCACGCACATCACCTGGACATATTCCTTCAAGCTGAAAGAAGATCGCTTTCCCGGCTATTTGGGAGCGTTTGGCCGCTATCTTTTTCGCGTAGGCTTTCTGGATCGTCAATACGCAACCATGATGCGCACAACATTGGATGGAACGAGAAAGAACGCCGAGCAATAGAAGCTTATTTCAGCGCAATCTCATCTTGAACCCTGCTCTCAGAAAAAAGACTTCGGCAACCTATACGCTGCGTTCGCGTTTATCCGAACGTAATACAGGAGTCGAAAATTAATGAGATACACAACCGCAGGATTGCTCACTCTCTCAGCCCTTGCTTTGCTAGCAGGATGCGCCAGTCGTCCAGCATATTATGTGGCTCCGCCATCACCAGCCGCAGCGTATGCGGAACCGCCGCTCATCCAGACCGGTCATCAGAACGGTTTCGCAGATGGGCTGCGTATCGGCGAGCGCGACCGTATCGAAGGCCATAGCTATCGCCCGACGAATGGCGACAGGTATGCCAACGCTCCCGGATACTATCCCCAGCGCGGTGGCCCATTCTGGCAATATCAATCGGCCTATCGTGATGCATATATGCGGGGATATCACAAAGGCTACTCCCGCGGTTAGGATTGGCCGTTGCCGACCTCTGAAACGGGCAGGACCGTTCCTGTACTATTCCATTGCAAGCGCAATCAAGGGCAACGACTGCCCATCAGGAGTTTGTTTCATGCAAAGCCGCATCACCGGAACCACCATGCCTGTTCTCGAGTTGCTGCTCGAACCGAACGAGGCCGTTATCTCGGAAGCAGGAGAGCTCTCCTGGATGACCAGCTCGATCCAGATGATGACGCACACGCAAATGGCCGGTGGCGGAGGGTTTTTCGGCGCGATACGCCGCGTCGCCGGCGGCGGAAGCCTTTTTATGACGGAGTACCGCGCATCGGGCGCAACCGGCGAGGTGGCTTTTGCCACCAGGGTTCCCGGCCATATCGTGCCTGTCGAAGTAGGAGCGGGCCAACAATACATCATTCATCGCCACGGCTTCCTCTGCGCCACTTCGCAGATTGAACTCGGCGTTGCCTTCCAGCAATCGCTGGGCGCGGGCATCTTCGGCGGAGACGGATTCCTGTTGCAAAAAGTGAGTGGACAGGGGGTGGCGTGGTTAGAGCTCTCGGGCGAGCTGATCGTGAAGGATCTTGCCGCCGGTGAGACACTTCGCGTTCACCCAGGCCATGTCGGCGCTTTCCAGGGTACTGTCTCTTTTCAGATCACGCGCGTCCCCGGCATTCGCAATATGATCTTCGGCGGCGACGGTATCTTTCTTGCCTCGCTCACCGGCCCGGGAAGAGTCTGGCTGCAAACGCTGCCTATTTCAAAGCTGGCGCATCAGCTGATGCAATATATGCCAAAGGAACAGGCACGGCAGACGACCGAAGCCGGAGTGGTCGGCGGCATCGTAGGTTCGCTCCTCGATGGCATAAAGTAGCGTGACAGGTATTCCCGCTCACCGTCTGCTCAGTCAGCCAATCGTTCTTCCATGCCGCGTTTTGCAACCACAGGAGCGCCGGATGACCAGCTCTACAGGAAGCACGATCTTGGTGCCTTCTTCGGGGAATTCGCCACGCTTGATTCGGTCGAAGAGCAGATTCGCGGCGACGCGGCCCAACTCCGATGCAGGCTGGCGCACGACGGTTAGCGTGGGGTGCAGAATTTCGGCCAGCTCGAAGTCGTCGAAGCCAATAAGTGCGATTTCTTCCGGCACGCGAATACCATTTTCCAGCAACGCGCGCAGGACATAGCGGGTGGTGAGATTGTTGCCAGTGAAAAACGCTGTCGGCGGATTCTTACTCCGCAGATAGTTGGAAACCAGCTCTGCTGTCACTTCTTCTGACGAGCAGTCGAAGGTGGACTCAGGATCGAGACGATTCTCCAGCATGGCCCTTCGATAGCCTTCGAAGCGGGCGTGTACTGTGTATAAATTCTTGTTGAATCCCAGAAATAAAACCCGCTTATGTCCATGCTGCTGAATAAGGTGTTGCACTGCTCGCCTGGCGCCGCTCTGGTTCTGCACTTGTACGGAGTCGATGCGCTCATCATGGACCGGCCGGTCGAGCGTCACAATGTGCGTACCTGCGAAGTCCGACTGATTGACGCGCGATTTTCGGGTGTCTGCCGGAATGATTACCAAACCTTCGACATGTCGTTGCAGCATCGATTGAGCTTCTGTGTACTCGGCTGCCGGGTCTTCATTCGAGGTGGTCAGGATGACGGAATATCCATGCTCACGAGCGACCGTGTTGACCGCATGGGCGCAGGTGGCAAAGAACGGATCGTAAAGATAGGGGACGATCAATCCGATGGTGCGAGACTTGAGGCTGCGCAGCGCACGGGCCATCTCGTTTGGGCGATATCCGAGCTTCTCGATGGCACGATAGACTCGCTCGGCCGTTTCTTCTGTAACATTCGCAGATCCGTTGAGGACACGAGAAACTGTCATGGTGCCCACGCCAGCGACCCGCGCGACATCATTCATTGTGGGTTTGCGTTCCATGCGGTTCCAGGCACGCGTTAGAGCACTAACGCATTACGACCATCGCATCCGTTGGAAGTTGCGTCAACCAGAGCCTGGTATGCCCTAAAGTTCATCACAGGCGTCAAGACTGGAAGAAGGGAAGCATCGCGGCTCCCAGCAAGCCGGAGTCTGGACCGAGTTCGGCAGGCAAGACATTCGTTTTCGACTTCTCCAGCACAGAGGGATTTTCAGGCTTGGTAAGGCGGTAGATGTAGCTGCCGCGTTCCAGTTCCTTGAACATTGCCGGAGCAAAGAGATCCCATGCCGCAACGACTCCTCCTCCGATCACGTAAAGGGGAAGGTTGAACGTACTGACCAGACTCGCCAGCCCGATGCCAAGCGCCTCACCGACGCCATTGTAAATCTGCTGCGAGCCGGTATCTCCGGCGATTGCCGCCTCGGCGATACTGCGTGCGGTGACTGCAGGAAAACCATTCCGCGAATTTGCACGGACCATTTTTTCTCCTGCGCGGGCAATGGCAGTAGCGGATGCATACTGTTCCAGGCATCCATACGTTCCGCAACCGCAGAGCAGACCGTCGTGGTAAACAGGCACATGCCCAGCTTCGCCGCCCATTCCGGCAAAACCGTGCCAGACGCGGCCGTTCAAAATAATCCCGCTGCCTACGCCGGTTCCCAGGGTGAGCATGCAAAGGGATTGGTAGCCGGATGTCCTGCCTGAACCGGCATGGCACTCAGCCAGGGCCGCGGCATTTGCATCGCATTCCACGATGACCGGCACCTGCAGGCGGTTTTCCAGCTCCGTCTTCAGCTCCAATCCTTCGAATCCGGGAAGATTAGGCGGTTGCAATAACCGGCCGGCCGGCAATTCGAGAGGTCCCGGGCTTCCCAGGCCGACGCCCACCAGATGCTGACGTCCACCACACTCAGAGACCAGCTGGTGCACAGCTGCGCACATGTCGTCGAGCACCGCTCCCGGCCCATCCTGAACGCGTGTAGGGGTCGTGATCGCTCCCCGGCGCTCCCACTCAGAAGTAAAAGCTGCAATACGCAGGTTGGTGCCGCCCAAGTCAATGCCGATCGAAAAAGTACTCATGCCATGCTGTCCAGATACCTGTTGATAACGTTATCACAGCCTAAAGAAACAATCATGACCCTATTCCTCCCTCCTCATAGACTGCTTCTCGTACTCATTTGTTCCAACACGGTAGCTTCGTCAATTTATTTCGGGATTACCCTTTGAGATTCCCTGTGGAATTTGTGCGCATCCACAGCAGTGATCACGTTATAGTTTGGTTGGCGACTCTCACGACCTTGCTCGGGCGTGGCAAAGACTGACGCATACAGAAATAACACTGGCAGCGGCTCTGGGCTTGCGGAAGAAGAGCTAGTGGACGAGTTTCTTCGTCCGGCAGCTCCTCAAGGCACGCGATCGCGACGCCCTGTTCCTCGGCTGCAGGAGGATGAGCCGAAGGACGATGAGGTCTTTCTTCGTTCACGCAAGCGTGTGCCAGTACGCAAGGGTATCGTGCCGGCATTTCTCACAAAGACCCAAGCAGGGCGTATTGTGCTGGCAGTGTCGATGCTGGTGGTGATCGCAATTTTTGTTCTTACGGGGTTGGCTGTAAAAAACTTTCTCGATCACGATCCTCGCTTCCGCATCGACTCCTCTTCGTCGATCCAGATCGACGGGAACAGTCAGTTGACCCGGGCTGACCTGCTCACAGTCTTCGGTTCCGATATCGGCCGCAACCTATTCTTTGTTCCGCTTACCGACCGCCGCAAGCAACTGGAACAGGTACCCTGGGTGGCGCACGCCACAGTCATGCGCCTTATGCCGAACCAGCTTCGGGTGGCCATTGTGGAACGCACACCGATCGCCTTTGTCCGGGTTGGCAACAAAATCAAGCTGGTCGATGCCGATGGCGTCATCCTCGATATGCCGCCTGCTGCGCTGGCCGGCAAGCATTATTCGTTTCCCGTGGTCACGGGCATCAATCCGCAGGATCCTCTCTCGGTCCGCAGGCCGCGCATGCGGATGTATCAAAAATTCATGAATGAGATCGATTCCAGCGGCGAGAAACTTTCGCAGCAATTAAGCGAGATCGACATCTCCGATCCGGAAGATGTGCAGGGACTGGTTTCTTCAGCCAAGTCCGATATTCTGCTTCACTTCGGCGAAGACAATTTCCTTAATCGGTGGCGCGAATATCAGTCTCACCTTGCCGAATGGAAACAGCAATATCCCAATCTGGCAGCGGTCGACCTGCGCTATGACCGGCAGGTGGTACTGAAGATGGCCGACAAGACGTCGTCTGACAGCGCGTCAAGCACCTCAAGCGCTGCAACGCCATCACCTTCCGCGTCGCAAAAACAGCAAGCTATTAAAGCGAGGCCGGTGGTCCATCCCTCCAGGAAGCGAGCATGAGCCAGAAGACTGAACATTTGCTGACAGTGCTCGACGTGGGAAGCGCGAAGACGCGTGTGCTGGTCGCCGAGTTGCACGATGGAGCGCTGCGTTACCGTGGGCATGGCGTCGCCGACTCGACAGGCGTGCGAAAAGGGCTGATCGCCGAGCTGAAACAGGCTACGCAATCGATCAATAAGGCCGCAACGGCCGCTGAGGCCATGGCGCAGGGCACGATCGACAGCTGCGTGGTCGGCATCGGGGGGCCGCATATCCGTGGCGTCAACAGCCGTGGCGGCGTCAGCCTGGGAACGCGTCTGCGCGAGATCACGCGTGAGGATGTTCGCGCCGCCGTTGATCGCGCGCGCTCCGTATCGCTGCCTTCTGATCGCGAGATCATCCATCTGCTGCCGCAGCAGTTCATTCTCGATGAGCAGCCGGGGATTCACGATCCAGTAGGCATGGTGGGTAATCGGCTGGAAGTGAACCTGCATATTTCGACGGCTTCAGCCAGCGCGCTGCAGAGCGTGGTGACCTGCGCGAATAAAGCCGGCCTGGAAGTCACCGAGTCTGTTTTTGAGGCGATTGCCGCAGCGGAAGCGACTGTCTCCGCCGACGAGCGCGAGCTTGGCGTCTGCCTCATTGACATCGGAGCCGGATCAACCGAGTTGGTTGTCTTTTTTGAAGGCTCGGTGGCGCATACTTCCGTGGTTCCGATCGGAGGCGACCACTTCACCAACGATCTTGCTGTCGGGCTGCATGTCTCCGTGCCGGAAGCCGAATGGATCAAGTGTGAATATGGGCATGCGGTGGTCACCAGCGTTTCGTCATCGAACGAAATTGAATTGCAAGGGATGCCCGGCCACGCGCCACGAACGGTGCGCCAGCGGTACGTGAGTGAAATCCTGGAGCCGCGCGCACGCGAGCTTTTCCATTTGCTGCGGGACAACCTTCGCCAGGGCGGCGTGCTTGAGGCCCTGGGCGCAGGCTGTGTGCTCACAGGCGGCGGCGCTCGCCTGCCCGGTCTGCTCGATACCGCTGAGAGCTTGTTGCGTGTGCCCGCCCGCATTGGGACACCGGTGCCGCTCTCACGGATGCCGGAAGAACTGGTGGCGCCGGAAAATGCCACATTAGTTGGAACGCTTTTATATGCCCACCGCACTAGCGTGACCCGTGCGGCGGAAGACCAGGGACTGCGCGCGAAACTGCGCGCCATCTTCGCAGGAAGCTTGTAGGAGCCATTGCCCATGAATCCGTCAGAAGAAATCCGCATTCAATATCACGAACAGCTCCCGACTGGAGCGAGGATTAAAGTCATTGGCGTAGGTGGTGGCGGCGGCAACGCAGTCAACCGCATGATTGCCGCGCGCGTGGAAGGCGTGGAATTCATCACCGCCAACACCGACGCCCAGGCGTTGCAGTTGTCGATGGCTCCGGTGAAGTTGCAGCTGGGAATGAAGCTGACCAGCGGTCTGGGCGCCGGTGCAAACCCCGACGTGGGCCGCCGCGCCGCGCTTGAAGACTCCGAAAAGATCATTGAAGCGCTTGAAGGAGCGGACATGGTCTTCGTCACGGCTGGTCTGGGTGGCGGCACAGGTACGGGCGCTGCTCCGGTCATCGCGTCCCTGGCCAGCGAAATGGGCGCGCTCACGGTCGCCGTGGTCACTCGGCCCTTTGGATTTGAGGGCAAGCGCCGCATGGCACAGGCCGAACGCGGCATGCAGGAGCTGCTCGACAGTGTGGATACGATGATTGTCATTCCCAATGAGCGCCTGCTGGACGTGGCCAAAGATGCAGGGTTCTTTGAATCCTTCCGTATTGCCGACGATGTGCTGCGCCAGGGGGTGCAGGGCATTTCGGACATCATTACCATTCCGGGTATCATCAACCGCGATTTTGCTGACGTAAAAACGACCATGGCAGGCATGGGATATGCCGTGATGGGCACAGCCCTCCGCAGCGGGGCAAATCGCGCGATTGAGGCAGCGCGAGCAGCCATGGCCTCTCCGCTTCTTGAAGACGGCGCAATCGATGGAGCGAAAGGTATCCTCATTAATATCAGCGGCTCCAGCTCGCTTAAGTTGAATGAGGTGAACGAGGCATCGACGCTGATTCAGAATGCGGCGCACGAAGATGCGAACATTATCTTTGGTGCTGTGCTCGACGAGAACATGGGCGACGAGGTGAAAATTACGGTCATCGCCACTGGTTTCCGTCAGGACATGCCCGAGCGCCGCGAACGGCTATTGAACGCCGCGCTGCGTGAACCGGCTACGCATCGCGTGCACATCGAGACTCGCGTAGAAACGCCACGATTCATGAGCGAGGCAGAGGACGAGGAACCGCGCACGTACATTCCCGTATCCACTGCAAAATCCTCAATTCCAATTACGTCTCAGTCTGCGGTCTCTGCACAAGTCCCGGAACCGGTATATGCTCCGGAGCCTGAACTGGTTGCCGAGCCGGAGCCAGTGGCTGTAGCCATCGCGGAACCGGTTCCGCAAACCGATATTTTTGGACACGCGCACGAAGAGGAGCCTGGCGAAAATTTGGACATCCCGGCGTTTATGCGCCGCGGAGGTTTGTAAAATAGAGAGGGATGGGTATAGTGGAGGCATCCACTGTCCATCCCTTTGTAAAGAAGCACCTTTATGACATACCGTCTTTCTTAGGTAATGCGGGTTTATGTTCTCAGGAGAGGATCAGGCTAAGTCCCGTAGAGGACATAAAGGGTGCCATTTTGGATTTGTGGTAACGCAAGAAAGATATTTAAAAGACATTTATTTGATTTTTCAGGCTGTTTCTGTGCGTACGATGCAACGAGGGCCTGTTGAACATGCCCTATAGAGTAGCTGGGTTCAGGATGAAATATTGATGAAACGCATAGCACACCTCGCCTTCCTGTTAGGACTGATGTCGCTGCCGCTTGCGGCCGACACGACAACGCATCACACGACCCGCCACTCGCGCACCCACGTCCAGGAATCTGCCAACGCCCAACAGCACATTGCGCATATGCAGCATAGCCATCGCGCGGCCCACATTAGTACAGTTTCGCTGGCGACTACCGCAACAAGGCATAGCAGTGCGCGCCACGCCAGCCTGACTGCACATCGTCACCGGACGTACGAGCGTTTTACCGGCAACTCCTTTGCTGCTGTCGATCTCACTAATGGGGATTCGGTTGGTGGAGAAGATCCGGTTGTGCGTCAGGCAGCGCTGGATGCTCTCGGCAACATGAATGGCACCGTCGTTGCCATCGATCCGAGCAATGGCCGCATTCTGGCCATGGTGAACCAGAAGCTCGCACTCTCCAGTGGCGCCGAACCATGCTCGACCATCAAGGTTTCCGTCGCGCTCGCGGCCCTTGAAGAAGGCGTCATCACCAAGGACACGCCGGTCAACCTTGGTGGCTCATACCATATGAACCTGACCGAGGCCCTCGCGCATTCGAACAATCTTTACTTCGAGACGCTGGGCCGCCGGCTCGGCTTTGAGCGCGTCCGTCACTATGCCAACCAGTTTGGGCTCGGAGAACTGGCGGGTTATAACATTCCGAATGAGCAGCTTGGCGTCTATCCCGATCAGGAGTTGCCGGAGAGCCAAGGCGGCGTAGGCCGCATGTGCTCGTTTGGCGAGAGCGTTTCAATGACGCCGCTTCAGCTCGGCGCGCTGGTCGCCTCGATTGCGAACGGCGGAACGCTCTTCTACCTACAACACCCCACCACTCCAGAAGAAGTCGTCAACTTCCAGCCACGCATCAAGCGCACGCTCGATATTGCCAGAATCATCCCTGAAATTCAGGATGGCATGCATGCTGCTGTCGAATACGGCACCGCTCGTTCGCTGCGCGCCAACTTCAACCAGTTCCCGGTGATGGGCAAGACCGGCACCTGCTCCGACAACGGTACACGCTTCGGCTGGTTTGCTTCTTATGCCGATACGCAGTATGGCCGCATTGTGACTGTATTTTTTCTTGAAGGCGGGCGACCGACCTTCGGTCCCAAGGCTGCTGAGTTAACGGGCATTTTCTATCGCAATCTGTGGGACAAGAGCTACTTCGCAGCCAAACAGGCATCGGAGACGGCCACGAAAACCACCACCGGCGTCAGCGAATAACGCATCCTGATTTACGAACAGGACGGCCTCCACAGGGAGGCCGTTTCTGTTTCAGGTACGATTCCAACGTGATGAGAATTCTCACTGCTGACGAGATGCGTACGACCGACCGGCTCACCGTAGATCGCTACGGTGTCGCCTCACTCGAACTCATGGAGCACGCAGGCCACGCTGTCGCCCGCTTTGTGCTGCGTGAATTTTCTGATGCTCAGCGCGTGACCGTCCTGTGCGGCAAGGGCAACAATGGCGGCGATGGCTTTGTAGCTGCTCGTGTATTGGCCGAGGCAGGGCGCAAAGTGAAAGTGCTGCTGCTCGGATATCCGGCCGATATGAAGGGCGACGCCAAAACGATGTTTGAGCGCATGGAAATGGCTCCCATGCTCGCTCCGGATGAGGCATCGCTCCAATCGGCCCAGGTGATTGATCTGCTGAATGAATCCGACCTGTTCCTCGATGCCGTGGTCGGAACTGGTTTCAAGCCGCCGCTCAAGGGAGTGGCTTTGGCGCTGCGTAATCAGATCAACGGCCTTGCAACACCTGTGATTGCGGTCGATCTTCCCTCCGGATGGGACGCGGATTCTCGCGAATATCTCGTGGACGGAGCCTATCGAGCCGATGCCGTTGTCACGTTCACCTCGCCAAAGCTGGCCCACGTCAGCGGCAACCTGACCAACAGCGCCGGCAATCCAATTGTCGTCGCGCCTATTGGATCGCCTGATGAGGCCGTTCAATCTGACCTGAATCTCACCTGGGCGGGAGCCTCGAAAAAGATTGCAGAAACTCCGCGTCCCGCGGAGAGCAATAAAGGCAAATTTGGCCATGTGCTGGTGATTGGAGGTTCCTACGGAAAGGCTGGCGCGCCCTCAATGGCCGCACTCGCGGCTCTGCGTACTGGTGCAGGGCTGGTCACCGCAGCTGTGGCTCAACCGCTTCTCGATGCGGTGGCGAGAATCACGCCCGAACTGATGACCATTCCGCTTCGGGCAGGCAGCCAGGGCGAAATCAGCAGCAGCAATCTTGACCAAGAAACGCTGAAAGAGCTTTTAGATAAAAAGACAGTGCTGGCGATCGGTCCAGGGTTGGGACAATCGGCAGAAACCGAAAAATTCGTGCTGGGACTGCTCGAAGCGACCACCTTGCCGACCGTTCTCGATGCCGACGCTTTGAACATCCTTGCCAGACATAAAGACAAGCTCGATGGACGCAATCGTCTGCTGGTGTTGACGCCGCATCCGGGCGAAATGGCGCGGCTCGCTGGAATCAGCACGAGCGAAGTACAGGCTAACCGCGAATCGCTGGCTCGTGAATTTTCGATGAATTATCATGTGACGCTCGTGCTCAAGGGTTGGCGCACATTGATTGCACATCCCGACGGCTCTATTGCCATCAACACCACGGGAAATCCAGGCATGGCCAAGGGCGGCAGCGGAGACATCCTAACCGGCATCGTGGCCGCAATGCTTGCTCAGTATCCGCTTATTGCGGGCGAAGCGGTGAACGCTGCCGTTTACCTGCATGGGCTGGCCGCCGACTTCGCTGTTCGTGAGCAGGATGAGCATACTTTGCTTGCCACTGACACGATTGCGCATCTTTCAACAGCTTTTCGCTTTCGCTCAAACGACAAAGACGGGTATGTTTGGATACAGGGGATGCCGCGATGACACAGGCCACAGGCACGAAAGTTCATGAGTTCGAGACCAACAGCGCCGCTGAAACGACTCGCGTGGGCCACGAGATCGCGAAGCTGCTCACGCCTCCGAAATTTCTGATTATGAAGGGCGATCTTGGCGCAGGCAAAACCACACTCGTCAAAGGCATCGCCGAGGCGCTCGACGCTGCCGACCCGGACGAGGTCACGAGCCCAACCTTCACACTGATTCATGAATATGAAGGTACGCGGCACGAAGACGGCGAAGAGAAGCCAGTCATGCTCTACCACCTTGACCTGTATCGCATTGAGCAGGAGCGACAACTGGATTCGCTTGGCCTGGATGAAATTGCCGCGCCAGACAGCATCGTGCTCGTCGAATGGGGAGACAAATTTCCCAGTGTAGCGAAGCGCAGCAATGGTGAAATCGTGATGAAGACTACAGGCGGCGATTCGCGCAAGATCACGCTCACGCTCAGAGACTGACCCTCAAAATACTTATCTGGAAATAAAGTTGTCATCCTGAGCGCCGGCTTTCTGAAAGGAAGCCGGCGTCGAGGACGTGTAGCATCACTCTAGTTGGCGCGAAGCGTCCCATAAAAATCCACTCAAAGGTGGAACCAGCCAGCGTGTCGCAAGCTATCGATTCGCCGCCCTTCACGACTCACCATCACCTTAAGCAGACCCTCGGCACCTGGCAGCTCTGGGGCATCGCCGTCGGGCTCGTCATCTCTGGCGAATACTTTGGCTGGAGCTACGGATGGGCTACGGCTGGCACCCGTGGGTTTCTCGTTACCTCGCTGCTCGTCGCAGCTATGTATACCACCTTCATTTTCAGTTTTACCGAACTTACCTGCTCCATTCCCCACGCAGGCGG
>DATHQH010000041.1:0-2349 GCA_035482895.1 Alloacidobacterium sp.
TCATCCCACGAGGTCGGTGGAGATTACCTTGATTCGTTGCGGGCCCCGTCGGGTGAGCAGATTATGATTGTGGCCGATGTGGCTGGCAAAGGGCTGACGTCCGCGATGATTGCGAGTTCATTCCGGGCGGCCTTTCGAGCGATGATTATGGCAGGTCTACCGCTTGTCGAAGTCGCCCAGCAACTGAACGCGTTGTCTTATGCGGAAGGACCGGAAGCACGGAGCCGGTATGTGACCGCGGTACTTTTTCGTCTGGACCCAGAAGCCAACTCGCTAGAAGTTGTGAATGCTGGTCACAATCCAGCCTTGCTATGGACGACACCGGCGCGCGGTCCGCTATTGCTAGGAGCCAGCGGGACTCCAATCGGTGTGCAGCCTTCGGCTCAGTACGCGAGCGAAAAATATGAACTAGAAGAAGGAGCCCGGCTGCTTGCCTACACAGACGGGCTGACAGAAGTGTTCCGGGGTGACGAGGAGTTTGGCTTAGACCGCTTGATCGATACATTTCGTGCGGGTCCGTTGGACGCGGAAGCCGCACTCGACCACATCTGGACTACACTTGAAGCATTCACGACAGAGCCCGAGCAGAGAGACGATATGACTGCGCTGGTGCTTTTGCGGAATGGATGAGACGACCGTATGGATAAAGACGCGCTCGAGGTATTCGTGTTGAGCCTGCCGTCGAAGCTCGGTCACGAAAAGGTGGCTATGAGCACGGCAGCGAGCGTAGCCAAGCTAATGGGATTCTCTGAGGACCGCATTGAGGATTTGAAGACCGCGGTCGCGGAGGCCTGCATTAACTCGATCGAGCACGGTAACCGGATGGATGAGTCTCTGAAAGTGGGAATAATCCTTTCGATGACTGCGACGACGCTTGAAATCAGGGTCTGCGATCAGGGGAGCGGCCTGGGTGCGAAGACTCCCACCCCGGATATTGATTCAAAGATGGGTGGTGAGGAGAACCCTCGCGGCATGGGAAAGTTTCTGATCCAGGCGTTGATGGATGAAGTGGAGTGGATCAACTCTCTGCCGACTGGCAGTTGCGCGCGCTTGCTGATCCATTTGGAGAAGCCGGAGGGGGAGTAAATGCAGAACAGGACAACCAGCGTCAGAGTGAGCGAGGCAGCAGGACCTTCCGGAAAACCGATAACGGTTTTGCGCTTTTCAGGAGATATTACCAGCACGTCGAAAGAGACGGTGCTTGGCACCTATCAGGGTCTACCGCCCGAGGTGAAGCGTATCCTGTTGGATCTCTCGAAGGTGGAGTACATGAATTCGAGTGGGATCGCGCTGATCATTCAGGTGCTGATGCAGGCACGCAACACCGGGCAGTCGGTCCACACTTTCGGCCTATCCGATCATTTTAGGAAGGTTTTTACCATGGTCGGCATGACGAAATATACAGATCTTCACGCTGACGAGTTATCGGCATGCGCGGCATTCACCGAATAGTTTGTGAGGCAAACGGCAACCCGGGAGCTGATCGTTTCTTCATAGTGCAAGACCCAATGAGCGTTTGATCTGGTGGAAGGAGTGGCCATACTCTTGATCTCAGGGTCTCGGCGAACTAACGTCTATTTCTCTGACAGCCCGGCTTGACCAGATGCCATGGAGGGTTCGAAGTGCTGCTGAAAAATGGCTGCGATCCCGTGTGAGCAGGAGCTATCGCGCATCACCATAGTGATTTCCAAATGCTTGCGTGCTCGCCATCTATGTAAAGCCTTGAGAGCGGGGCTCGCTGTAGTTCAACATTCCCAGACCATGTTCAGAGCAGATTCCACAGAGGATTGTCCCTGAGTGCTTTGAACTTCGCGGAAGGCGCCATTGAGCCATGCCCGGGGTTGAATGACGGTGAGGGGATGAGGCTTCCATAGTGACAGCCAAGCATCTGCGTTGAACCCGCGCGCTCTGAAAGCTTTTGAGTACTGCCTCGGCGGGCGAGAGAATCGGAACCACCTTCGAATGCCCATAGAGCATTCGAAATGGAGAAGGCACCATCGATGACGCTAAGTATCGCCGCTGCCGCCCTTTTGTCGATTGCGCAGCGCTTTAGCAGATCGGTTAGATAGTCAAGAATCTTGTTTTGGTGTTCGATCGCCAGGCGATGGTACGGGTGGGCAGTATCCGGGTATTCGGATGCGATACGAAGGAACGGGCAGCCGATTATTTCGGGCCAGTTCGCCATTTGTTCGAATTTGGTCAGAGCCTCACGCAGATTTTTTGGGGGAGTGGGATGAGAGAGATAGTGCCAAAGAGCTTGATCGCGGTTTTCGAAGTACGCGAGCACGAGGGCATTCTTGCTTTCGAAATGCCGATAAAACGTCGCCCGTTGCGCCGTCGGTTCTCTGG
>DATHQH010000042.1:0-6134 GCA_035482895.1 Alloacidobacterium sp.
AAGAAACTACCCGGACACTCAAGCGGTATCTCGCCGGCCGGCGGGTTGTCGATGTGCCAACACCCGGTGGCGTTGGTTTGCCAGCTGTCGCCACCGGCCATCTTCTTGACATTGATCCGCCCGCAGAGGGCGCCATCGCGAGACAGCGCGAAGTGAAGGCTTTTGTGGAGTTGCGAGTTCCCTTTGAACTGAAGCGTCAGGACATTGATGATGTCGAGCGTGGTTCGGACGACTCCGATTGGCAACCTGCCAAAGACGCAGCCAGGACGATCGCTTTTGTTGAGGACCGGGCCATTTTCAGCGGTTATTCTGCGGCGAAGATCCAGGGTATCCGCGACGGAAGCAGCAATCCGCTCATGAAGCTTCCCGCTGACGTGCGGGATTATCCGGATGCGGTTGCGCATGCGCTGAGCCAACTGCGTCTCGTCGGCGTGAACGGACCCTATTCGGTCTTACTCGGGGCCAAAGCATATACAGAGCTCGCGGAGACCCGCGATCACGGCTATCCGGTCCTTGAGCATGTCAAGCGGATCGTCGATGGCAATATCATCTGGGCTCCGGCTATCGAGGGTGCATTTGTCCTGAGCACGCGAGGAGGCGATTTTGAGCTCAACATAGGGCAGGACGTCTCCATTGGCTATCTCAGTCACACCGACACTGCCGTGCGGCTTTATCTTCAGGAGACGTTCACGTTTCGCGTCCTGACAAGCGAGGCATCGGTCGTGCTTGCACCTTCCGATTAGCCCCACGTGCCCAACGAGTGGAAGCGTTGAAGTGTGCGCCGACCACGTTACGTGGTGAATAAGGTAAAGCCCGGCCAGCGCACAGGGATGAGGTTTAGCTCTTGATAAATGCGAGCAGATCCTTATTGATCGTTTCAGCTTGCGTAGTTGGCATGCCGTGCGGAAAGTCCTTGTACGTTTTCAGAGTGCCGTTCTTCAGCAGTTTTGCGGACAGCGGCCCGGCGGCGACATAGGGCACGATTTGGTCGTCTTCACTATGCATGACCAACACCGGAACAGTGATTTTCTTCAGGTCTTCCGTGAAATCGGTTTGGGAAAACGCCACAATGCCGTCGTAATGTGCCTTGGCACCACCCATCATGCCCTGACGCCACCAATTTTCGATAACGGCCTCCGACGGTTTTACGCCCGGTCGGTTGTAGCCGTAGAACGGACCGGATGCTACGTCGCGATAGAATTGCGAACGATTGACGGCAAGCTGTGTCTGAAAGTCATCGAATACACTCTTGGGAAGACCAAGCGGATTGGATTCCGTCTTCACCATCAGCGGCGGAACAGCGCTGATCAGAGCTGCCTTAACGACTCGGCTTTCGCCGTGCTTGCCCAGATAGCGTGCTACCTCGCCGCCGCCGGTGGAATGACCGACATGAATAGCATCTTTGAGGTCGAGATGCGCGGTAAGGGCCGCCAAATCGTCGGCATAATGGTCCATATCGTGGCCATCCGAGGTCTGAGTTGAACGACCGTGTCCGCGACGGTCATGAGCGATCACGCGATAGCCTTGATTAAGAAAGAAAAGCATCTGTACATCCCAATCATCGGCCGACAGCGGCCAGCCATGACTGAATACGATCGGCTGTCCCGAGCCCCAGTCTTTGTAAAATATCTCTGTGCCGTCATTCGTAGTAATCGTGGGCATATGTGCTCCTGTGGTGGTTTCGATTGCAACTAGAGCATAGCCTACCTGTAGTTTTCAGGAAATTAACTAGGCATCTCAGAACTTTAGACGTGCAATAGTTCCCCCTATGACCGGCTCCCATGAGAATGGGCATCCTTCAGCGTCGTCTTGCCGCTATGCCGAATGTCTCTGCGAAACAGATGGGTCTGCTATGGCCGACATCAATAAAGCCATCGCGTTTACTCTGCGAGATGCCGCTAGCAGTTTTGGCGTTTCAGGCGTATGATGTTTCACCGAGTGACGGTCTTCTTCAAAGGGTTGTGGAAGCGAGAACTGCAAAGGTTTCCGTTTCCTCCTCCTGCAGAGAGCGCGCCGTGTCCCAGAGCCTGACACACAGCTACCGCTGTCCGGCGTCCGCCCCGCTCCACACTTCTGAATGCCACTCTAGCTGCAACTGCGTCTTCTAAGGAGTCGCTATGAGAGTCTTTGATCCCGTATCGTTCATTTTATGTAAGAAAGGCACAGACATATGGTCCGTGCCGTCCGATGCGACCGTTTATGATGCCATGCAAATGATGGCAGACAAGGATGTGGGTGCGCTGCTGATCATGGACGGAAGCCAGCTCGTGGGTGTTGTCTCGGAGCGGGACTACGCACGCAAAGTCATTCTTCAGGGCCGTTCGTCAAAGGAAACGCCGGTGCGCGAGATCGCAACGGAGACGATGACTACCATTCCCCCGGAATGCTCGGTCGACGAAGCCATGCGCCTCATCACGACACACCGGATTCGCCATCTTCCAGTAGTCCGCGATGGTAAGGTACATGGCATGATCTCCATCGGAGACCTGGTGCAATGGATCTCCTTTGCGCAGGATCAGACGATCGAACAACTTGAGCACTATATCGAAGGGAAATACCCTTGTTAGGCTGCCCTTCCAAGAATCAGCCAAGGTTGCGTGTCACCTCTACGATTGTGCCCCAGAACAGTGCTGGGTAGACACCCAACAGGAAGACAAGGCCGGTGAGAGCGGCGAGCGCTATAGTTGTCGGGAGCGGCAAGGCCAGAAGGCTTACGTCTCTTATTGTGCCGAGATCGGCCGGTTGTGCATACATAACGACCACGATGCGCAAATAGTAGAACAGGCCGATAGTGCTGCTCGCGATGAGGGTGAAGAGCAGCACCCAGCGGGATTCTGCGGCACCCGCGGTCAGAACATAGAACTTGCCGAGGAATCCTGCTGTGAGCGGAATTCCCGCGAGCGACAGCAACATGGTCGTGAACGCAGCTGCGACAAGCGGTTTTCGCCAGAAGAGGCCCCGGTAGCCGTCGAGCGAGGCGGCCTCCAAGCGCGGTCCAGAGAGGACCGTCATGACACCAAAAGCCCCGAGAATAGTCACCAGATAAGCAGCGAGGTAATAGGTAGCTGCCGCTGCCCCGAGCGGCCCTCCAGCAAGCAGTGCAACGAGCAGATAGCCCATGTGCGCAATCGATGAATACGCAAGGATGCGCTTAACATTGGTTTGCCGCAGTGCGAGAAGATTGCCCGTCAGCATGGAAGCAATGGCGATGATCGAGAGGACCAGGCCCGCTGCTCCTGCTATATGCCCGCTGCTTACGTAAAACCACCGCAGAAGCAATGCAAACATTCCACCCTTCGATACGGTCGCAATGAAAGCAGTGACTGGCAATGGCGCGCCTTCATAGACATCCGGCGTCCAGAGATGAAAGGGAACAACTGCCAGCTTGAACCCGACACCCGTAAGCACGAGCATCAGCCCGGTCACAAGAAGTGATGAGTTCGCGTGCCCGGTTGTGTGAGTCCCTGCAGCCGTGAATTGGGAAAGCTCCATGGACCCTGATTCGAAATAGATCAGCGCGAGACCGAACAGCAAGATCGACGATGACGATGCAGCCAGAACCAGATACTTGATCCCCGCCTCGATCGAGATGCTCTCGGTGCGAACATAAGCGATCACAGCATAGAGCGCAACGCTCAACAGCTCGAGGCCAAGGAAGAACGACGCAAAGTTGCGACTCGCCACAAGCACCATTGCGCCTGTGGTCGCCAGCAATACGAGGATGTAAAGCTCCTCCGGGTGTTCCTCACGGCAGTTTAGGTAGTCGTAAGCGAATAAAAGCACAAATGCCGCAGCACTAAGCAGAATCGCCATGTAGAGAAAGGAGTAGGAATCGAGAATGAAGAAAGAAGTGACTTGTCGCGGCAGAACGGATGCCGCCAGGTCAAGACTGCCGAGCGCTGCCACCAGCCCAATCAGCGAAATGGTAACGGCAACTTTGTGATTGCGCCTTATGGCAATTGCGATCATCAAAAAGACCGCAGTCGCCGAGACGATCATCAACGGCAGCAATGCGGCAACATCGGCATGGCTCATTTCTTTATCTCCTGACAATTTCCTGCGGGGATGCACTCTGCTGCGCGGCAGCCAGGCTCGGACGCACTGTGTTCAAGACTGGTTGCGGATAGAGACCGATCCAGACAAGGCCGATCATCATCAGGCCAAGCATTGCCCATTCGCGCACGCGCATATCCGGCAATTTCCAATGCTGCGGGTTGGGTCCTTGAAACGCGCTTTGCGCAAACCTCAATCCATAAAGAGTGGCAGCGAGAAGACCAAGCGTGGCGACAACGGTGAGAGAAACATTCGCCCGGTAGGCCCCGAGCAGGACGAGAAATTCACCCACAAAATCTCCCAGTCCCGGAAGTCCGAGTGAAGCCATGGCAAAAACAAGGCCCGCTCCACTCAGCGCAGGCATGGTCTCCCACAGGCCCCCCATCGCAGAAATCTCGCGCGTGTGCATTCTTTCCTGCAACAGACCCGCAAGGATGAACAGCGCGCCTGTGCTGATCCCGTGACTGATCATCTGGACTACCGCGCCTTCAAGCGCGATTTGATTTCCGGCGAAAACGCCAAGCAGCACGAATCCCATATGGCTCACACTGGTATAGGCGACGAGACGCTTGAGGTCAGTCTGTCCGATAGCGAGCACGGCACCATAAAGAATGCCGATGACCCCAATCGTCATCATGATAGGAGCCAGCTCGTGCGAAGGGCCTGGAAAAAGCGGTAGCACGAAACGAATCAACCCATATGCGCCTGTCTTCAGCAGTAGCCCCGCCAGGATGACGCTCCCTGCGGTAGGAGCTTCGGTGTGCGCGTCCGGAAGCCAGGTGTGGAAGGGGAATGCGGGCAGCTTCACGAGGAACGCAACAAGGAATCCGAGCATCAGCAGGCGCGACACACGAGGTGACAGCGCAGTCTCCAGCAATTGCTGATAGTCAAAAGTAAAGATCCCGGTTGACTGATGATGGAAAACGGCGAGCGCAATGATCGCAATCAACATCAGCAGGCCGCTCAATTGCGTGAAAAGGAAAAATTTGGTCGCTGCATAGATGCGCCGCTCATGTCCCCATATTCCGATCAGGAAGTACATCGGCACCAGCATCAACTCCCAAAACAGATAGAAGACGAACAAATCTACAGCCAGAAAGACGCCAGTAATGCCAGCCAACACCCAAAGCAGGTTGAAGTGGAAGAAACCAACTCGCTCCCGGATCTCAGTCCACGAGGAAAGGACGGCCATAATACCTAGAAAATAGGTCAGCAGCAGCAATGCGAGGCTTAGCCCATCGATTGCCAAGTGGATGTGGATGCCAAACTGCGGAATCCAATTGAAATTGCATTCCACGAACCAGCGCTCCGGAGTGGATTGCGACTGTCCAAGGTGGGCGATCCATATTCCAACGCACACGACAAGATTTGCCAGCACACTCACAAGAGCAATCCAACGCGCAACCACTGCGTTGCGACGTGCAACGATCCAGGATGCGACGCCGCCGATAATCAAAATCAGGATGAGACACGGAAGAATCATGCCAGCACCTCAACGCGCAAACAATGCGATGACGAGGATCGCCACCGTGCCCATAACCATGCCTGTGGCATACCAACGCACCCGCCCAGTCTGCGTCAGACGCAACACGCGGTAGCTCAGCACGGTCACTTGTGCCAGGCCGTGGATCGGCACATCTACAATATCCCTCGCGCTCTTGCGGGTAAGCCATTGGAATGGGCGAACGAGCAGCATGTCATACAGCCAGTCGAAGCCCCAACCGGCCAACCACAGCCGCTCCAAAACGTTGCGCGCAGGCAGTCGCGAACGCTTGGGCCCGAAGACCAGATACGCCAATCCAAGGCCAAGCGCGAACACGGTGCTTGCGGAGAGTGCGGTGATGATCTCCGTAATAGGGCCGATGTGCACTTCTTCAAGCGGCGGCAACACGCTGTTCAAAAAATTGGACAAGGCAGGTACGCCGCCAAAATCCGGAGGCGTATCGACATATCCACCCACGAGCGACAAAAAGCAAAGTACGATCAAAGAGATGCGAACAGCGAGGCCACTCTTCGCTTTTACGTGCAGCTGCTGTGGACCGTAGAAGGCCAGCAGAATCATTCTGAACGTGTAAAGGGAA
>DATHQH010000043.1:0-3132 GCA_035482895.1 Alloacidobacterium sp.
GGAGTTGCGGACGACAGCGCCAATCTTGAGGCCCCCATCCGGCAGAGTTTCCACTTGATTCAGCGGCAGCCTATTGATGTCGATCACCGTTTCCGGTTGTTCGACATTGAGCTTCATCAAGTCGATCAGGGTCGTACCCCCCGCAACAAAGCGAACTTGGGCTCCCTGTTGCGCTGTCGGGCTCTTGGAGGCGCTCTGAATGGCCTGGGCGACATCGGTGGCTCGGATCAATTCAAATGGATGCATTTGGTCCTCCCTGTTTGCCTTGGCGAACCTCTCGAATGGCAGCAATAATATTGCGATAAGCGCCGCACCTGCAGATATTTCCGCTCATCAGCTCCTGCACGTCAGCATCCGCGGAACCACAAGGCTCCTTGAGCAGGGCTACGGCAGACATGATCTGTCCAGAGGTGCAGTAACCGCATTGGTAAGCATCATGTTTAACAAATGCAACCTGAACCGGATGAAGATCGCCCGGCTGACCGACGCCTTCGATCGTGGTGATTTCTTCCCCTTGGTGCATCGCCGCAAAGGTGAGACAAGAATTAATTCGGCGGCCATTGATATGCACCGTGCAAGCTCCACACTGACCGTGGTCACAGCCCTTCTTCGTTCCTGTGAGGTACAGGCTTTCACGCAGACAGTCTAACAAGGTTGTGCGCGAATCAATTTGCACCTGGTGTTCCCGTCCATTCACCCGCAATGTGAGAGGAACACCTCCAGACACCGTAACAGGCGTCTCTGGCTGCTCTTGCTTGAGCTGGGTTTGTGCGAGACCGAGCAACGGACTCGCGGCTGCAGCAGCAGCTCCAGTAGCTCCAAGCCGTGACAAAAACGTGCGCCGGCTTAAGTGCCGAAAAGAGGGGGGGTCTTCCGGCTCAGTTTTTACTTCGCATACTTTTTCTCTAGACATGGGGTTTTCTCCGTAATTGCCGTCCTGGCATATCTGCATGTCATTTTTCCGAACGTACCGCCGATCACGCCTATTTCTTTGCTGTGCATTTCGCTAAAGCTGTCATAATCAATGTGTTCCTTTGACGCGGACGCTCGGAGCAATATCGACCGGTCGGCGGCTGGCAATGGAGTGAGCCACAAATCCTTCATTCGCGAGTTGAGTTATCACCGAAGCAGCTCGCTTTTGCTATTTTAGAACACCGGGATTCAGGCTGCCTCCTATATTTTGATCTATTAGGTTTAAACGCGTTGCTGACTGCCCTTTGCCAAAGAACATCTGGGAGGAGAAACGGGACAAATAATTAGTCCGTCGGAGCGACTGGTAAGGTACCTGAATTTTGAGCCTCTTTAAGTAAAGGCGCTTCGAGCTGTCCGTCAAGAATACCCGACTCCAGCCTGCAAGTTTTTCAACATGCCTTGGGCCCCGATAAGTTCTGCCAAGCCGTATACCTTTTCAAGCCAACCCGGAGGGCCGATGGCGATTTGGCCGATTTTCTGCGTTGCTCGCTCCTCACGTACGGGTTTAAGTATGCACGTCGCTCGCGTCTTGAAAATCGGCAAAATCGCCGACGGCGGTATGCCTCCTACTTATGAGACGATGCACTAGACCTGGAAATCTTCAAAGTAGACCTTCAACATTATGGCTGAAGCAGAATCATCGGATGAATCGCTAGCGGCGGCCGTTGGATTTGGTCCAAATGCCGCCGGGGCGTTTTCTCAGGAAAATTATCACCATCCTGCTGCTGGTTGGGGAGCCGCGATGAGCGTGACGGAGGTCCTGCTTAAGCAGGGCGAAATCCTGGATGGCACGCGCGCAGTTCTAAAGATGAATCACGAGAACGGAGGCTTCGATTGCCCTGGATGCGCATGGCCTGATGACCGGAAAGGACTGCGGCTCGATATTTGTGAAAACGGCATTAAGCATTCCACATGGGAGATGACTCGAAAGCGAGTGACTCCCGATTTCTTTGCGGCGCACACGGTCACCGATCTGATGAGGTGGTCCGACTTTGCACTTGAGGATGAAGGCCGGCTTACCGAGCCGATGCGCTACGATCTACCCAGCGACAAATATGTGCCCGTCGCTTGGGACGAAGCCTTTGCGCTGGCGGGGCGCCATTTTCAAAAACTTGACAGTCCGGATGGTGCAGCCTTCTACACATCGGGCCGCCTGAGTAACGAGGCGACCTTTCTTTATCAGCTGTTCGCGCGCGAATTCGGCACGAACAATCTTCCGGATTGCTCGAATATGTGTCACGAAGCCAGTGGAAGAGCGCTTACCGCAGCGCTCGGTACGGGCAAAGGCACGGTGGATTTGACTGATTGGGAGAAGACAGAGTGTCTCATTGTGATGGGTGTAAACGCCGCGTCGAACGCCCCGCGAATGCTCACCTCATTGGCGGAGGCATATCGCCGCGGAGCACAAGTTGTTCACGTCAATCCGTTAATCGAGGCTGCGTCCACTCGCACGATCGTCCCTCACGAAATTCTCAGCATGGCGACCTTTCATTCGACAAGGATCGGAACATTGAATATCCAGCCACGAATCGCGGGTGACCTAGCACTCATGCGAGGCGTCTCAAAACATCTGCTCGAAGCGGCGCGAACGGATCCTACCGCAATTGACCGACACTTCATTGAGGGTTACACAAGCGGATTTGAAGCGTATCGGGCGCTCGTTGAGGCTGTGTCCTGGAACGAATTAGAGAAGCAATCAGGTGTGCAACAGGCGCAGATTCGAGCATTGGGAGAAGTCTACCGGCAATCGCAATCCGCGATAATCTCCTGGTGCCTCGGTGTTACCCAGCAGGAGCATGCCGTCGACACAATTCGGGAGATTGTGAACGTGCTCTTGTTGCGCGGTAATATCGGCCGGGAAGGCGCCGGACCATGTCCAATCCGGGGCCACTCGAACGTTCAGGGCAATCGCACCTGCGGAATTGACCACCGGCCTAGCGAGGTCTGGCTCGCAAGGATGGAGAAAGCATGTGGAATCGCATCACCTCGGAAGGAGGGACTTGACACGGTTCGCGTCATACCCGCAATGGCACGCGGCGACGTAAAAATCTTTGTCGGGATGGGCGGGAACTTTGCGCTGGCCGCGCCGGATCCGAACTACACTTTTCCCGCCCTGCGAAACTGCGATCTTACCATCCAGGTCAGCACGAAACTGAACCG
>DATHQH010000044.1:0-5568 GCA_035482895.1 Alloacidobacterium sp.
CTATAACCCACACATTCAAAAGAGGAAAAAACGAAGAGACTTTGGCACAGTATTACCACCAGAATTGTTAAACTAAATAGAGAGAAAAACAAGCCCGCCCAACCGCGGGCTTTTCCTTGTTTGGCACGAACTCTGCCATAGGCATCCCATTCTTTCGTGCGCGGAATTTCCGAAAGAGCCAACCAGATCCCCCGCTAAGTGATTGAAAACACTAGAACCAACCTAACCCTAATCAAATCAATAGTTTAGCAGGGGAGGATCCCCCGCTAAACTATTGAAAAATAAAGGGACTCAGAAAAAAGGAGGGGGAGGGTACCCAATTACACAATGCCGAACATGGTCCCTCATCAAGCAGATGCCGCATGCATCGTAGCCATCTGCCAGTGTCCTTTCCTGTCCGTTTGCCCCGCATGGCAAACAAGCGCACACTAACTCCATGAAGCGTGTGCGTTACACCAAGTATGAGGGTGGTCTGGCCGGCGAGATGAGCATGGAAGATCTTCTCAATGCGCTCTCCGATTACCTGCTCGACTCCGGTTTCCAGAATCCCTGGATGGAGTTCAGCGACCTCGACCACACCATGGACGCCCTGCGTGACGCCCTCAAGCGAGCGCTCGAATCCGGTGAGCTGTTCGACGAACGCATGCAGCAGCAACTCGACGAGATGACTACAGAAGGCAAGATGGATGAATTGATCGAACAACTGATCCAGCGCATGGAGCAGGAGAATTACATCTCGATCGACCGTCCGCAGGACACCTCGCAAACCTCGCTGACCTCAGGAAAGGTCGGCGAGAACGAAGGTCCGCAAAACGATTCCCAGGTACGCTTCGAAGTCACCGACAAGAGCCTCGACTTCCTCGGCTTTAAGACCCTGCGCGACCTTCTCGGCTCGCTCGGCAAATCAAGCTATGGACGCCATGATACGCGCCACTGGGCCACTGGCATTGAAGCCAGTGGAGCATCGCGACCCTATGTGTTCGGCGACACGCTCAATCTCGACACTGTGGCGACGTTAAGCTCCGCCATCGCGCGCGAAGGCATTTCGCTGCCACTCAACATGGAATACAGCGACCTGCATGTACATCAGTGCGAATACCAAAGCTCATGTGCCACCGTCGTCATGCTCGACTGCTCGCATTCGATGATTCTCTATGGTGAAGACCGCTTCACCCCAGCAAAACGCGTCGCCATGGCCCTGTCGCATCTCATCCGCACGCAGTATCCAGGCGATTCCCTATCGCTGGTGCTCTTCCACGATTCAGCCGAAGAGATGCCTGTCTCGCAGCTGGCGCGCGTAAAAGTCGGCCCCTACTACACCAACACGCGCGAGGGCCTGCGCGTGGCTCAGCGCGTTCTCGAGCGGCAGAAGAAGGACATGAAGCAGATTGTGATGATCACCGACGGCAAACCCTCGGCGCTCACACTTCCTGATGGGCGCATCTATAAGAACGCCTTCGGTCTTGACCCGCTCGTCGTCAGTGAGACGCTCGAAGAAGTCTCGCATTGCAAGCGTAAGGGCATCATGATCAACACCTTCATGCTCGCGTCGGACTTCGGCCTCGTTCAGTTTGTACAGCGCGTCACGCAAATGTGCCGCGGCAAGGCTTACTTCACTACACCGCACAACCTTGGTGAATACCTTCTGATGGACTACATGCAGCGGAAGATGAAGACCATTCACTAGCTGACATCGACCTGGAGCTGGCGCAGATTCACGGATTCCAGAGAACCAGAATTATTTCCTGGGCAGCGTTCGATCTCCAAAAAATGAGTTTGTCATCCTGAGCGAAGCGACCAAAGGGAGCCCAGTCGAAGGACCTACTTGTTCTCGACTTCCGGCAGCCCTCGCCTACATCGAGGGCTGCCGGAAGTAAAAGGCAGATTCTTTTCCCCTATGGAAATGCGCTGCCTAATTGGTCGCCGCTTGCGTGCCATATCCCAGCCGCTGCCGCAGACTTCCCGCCAATTCCGCCACCGTCTTCAGCTTCGCCGACAGCTCCGGAGAAAGCGCAGGCTCGGACAATGCCAGCTGCGAATGCAGAATCAGCCCGGTGACCGTGTCGCGCAGCTCGCTTTCGACCGCAACTGCAGCGGCGCGCATGGCAAGCGCCTGTTCCTGTTCACGACGGGCGAGCACGGCGCGCACCTCGCGTACCAGACGAGCCGTTCCGGAGATCGCGAAGTTAATCTGCATGGGAACGGCCAGTCCTGCATGCTTCCAAAGCAGTTCTGCACCTTCTGGATCGGACTCCACCAACGCATCATCCACGACAACAATTGTGTATTCATGGCGCCGGAGCCGGGCCAGCCCTTCTTTGCGGCTCGCGACTATTTCAACCGTAAACCCAAGCTGGGTGGCCAGAACAGCCGCGCAATTCTCCACACCAAGAATCGAAGTGATCATCAACAGGCTTTGCATAGAAATCTCCTCACTGCGGTTATGTGCGATGGCACTAAAAATTACATAGGATTTGTGGAGAAGGCTAAGCCTCGCCCAGCCCATATTCTTTGAGCTTGCGGTACATTGTGGTCTTGCCGATGCCCAGCAGCTTTGCCGCAGCAAGCTTGTCGCCCTGGAGATGGCTGAGGGCTGCGAGAATCGCCTGCTTCTCAAGTTGCGCCAACGAGGTTATCGATGGCGCGGCAAGCGACGTGTCATTTGGCAGCGAAGGCGTAGCGATCTTTGGCCGGGTGTTTGAGTAGTATTCAATGATCGGGGACGAGGAATCACCCAACTGCAAAACCGTACCTGAGCAATAGGCGCAGGCTCGGTCGAGTGTATGCTCCAGTTCGCGCACATTGCCCGGCCACTCATAATCCATCAGTACACGCAGCATTTCGTCACTCACACGAAAGTTCTTGCTATATTCGCGGTTCTTGCGCTCAAGAAAATGCGCGATCAGCAGCGGAATATCTTCTCGACGCTGGCGCAGCGCGGGCAGCCGCAAATTGACGACATTCAAACGATAGTAGAGATCTTTACGGAAGCGACCCTGTTCGACCATTTCGGTTAAATTGCGATTGGTGGCCGCAAGAACGCGCACATGAATCGGCACGCGATGTGTAGCGCCCACGGGTCGCACCTCTTTCTCCTGGAGCGCCCGCAGCAACTTGGCCTGCAGATCGAGCGGCAACTCGCCGATTTCATCGAGGAAGACGGTCCCACCTTCGGCTGACACCAGCAGCCCATCCTTCGAGCGGTTCGCGCCTGTGAAGGCACCTTTGACGTAACCGAAAAGCTCGCTTTCTACCAGAGTCGGCACCAGCGAACTGCAATCGACCGGAATGAATGGCTTGGCAGCGTTCGAACCATTGACATGAATCGAACGCGCGATTAACTCCTTACCCGTACCGCTCTCGCCCAATATCAGTACAGGGTGTGCCGTGAATGCAACCTTCGACAGAATGCGGTAGATCTTGTCCATCTCCGCGCTGCGCCCGATGATGTTGCCCAGCCCCTGCTGCGTGCGCAACTTCTCGCGCAACCGGCGGCTGGCCAGGTCGAGCGTACGCCGCTCAGATGCGCGCTCCAGCACGGTTGCCAACTCGTCAAGCGCAAAGGGCTTGGTTAGATAGTCGGTCGCACCTGTACGCATTGCTTCGACCGCTGAGGTGACGGTTGCATACGCCGTCATCACAACAATCGCGGTCTCAGGATGGAGCGTCTTCACTTCGTCGAGCAGTTCGAGGCCCGGTGTGCCCGGTCCCTTCAAGTCAAGCAGCACGATATCGATGCTGTTGCCGCGCAGCAGTTCTCGGGCCGCGATTACACCGGGAACGCCGTGCGGGAGAAAGCCGTGCTTCCGGGCGATTTCGCAGCAGGCGTCACGCACCGCAGCGTCTTCGTCCACAACAAGAACACTCATACGGGCCGCGTGTTCTCCCGTTTGCGGGTAGGCAGAAATATTCATAAGTGGAGCAGTGGTTAGCATTTTATGTTCGCCCTTTCCGGAAAGTCAGCACAAAAGCCGCTTTTGGCACGTGTGCGATAAATCAGAGGTAACTCCACCTCGAAACGCGCCCCTCTACCGGGTGCGGAAATAGCGCGTACGCAGCCCCCCGCAGCCTCGGCCAGCCGATGCACGATGCTCAATCCAAGACCGCGATGCGTACCCGATAAATCGCCCGCACCCGGTCCTCTCGTCGTAAACCCAGCTTCAAAAAGATGCTCCATCTGGTCATCCGGAATGCCCGGGCCGGAGTCCTGCACGCAAAGAAGCACGGTGCGAGAGAATTGCAAGGATGATCTGCGGCGCTCAAGAAAATTGCCGCCGTCGCCCTGCTGCAGGGTGATGCGGATACGCCCACCCTGCGGCATGGCTTCGGCGGCATTGCGCGTAAGGTTGATGAGGATGCGAGTAAGGTCTTCCTCCGACAACCGGACACGTCCCGGACACGGCAGAGCTTCCACGTGAAGGTCGATTTTCGCTCCAGCCATCGTCGCCAGCGGTCCTTCCAGCCGACGCACTGCCGCAGCCAGATCGTCAATCTGAGGTATAGGTCCGTATGTCTTCTCCGGCGAGATCGCTTTCAGAGAAGACGCTTGAGCTTCCACACGCAGCTCCATGCTAAGCGCGGCCAGGTGTTCTACAAGTCCAGAGCTTGCGGCTGCAACTGCCTGCAACTCTGCGGCGAAGTGCTCATGCCCTTCGGAAAGCACTCCCGGCTCGGCGAGCAGATCACAATAAAGCCGCAAAGCGGCAACGACATTGCGGGCATCATGCGCAATTGCGGCAAGCGGCTCCTGATTCTGAGAATTTTTTCCCGCTCCCCGCTTCCCCTTCCCGAATGTTTTCTGCACAAAAGGAATAAAGCGCGCAGGCGAACGGCGGAGCGGAGCTTTCGCGAGTGTCGACATGTGAAATTCCTCATTGCAACAAAATGTTGTTGCCTGTTCCTAATACACGTTGCATGCCAAAGTGTCATAAAGATGGGAAACCATTGATTCGATGATAGTTAACCTTGGAGCATATCAGCCGATCATCCATACACGGTGGAATGCTTCTTTTCCGAAACCGAACAATCAACTGCAGAAGGTGACGAATGTGCTTTAGTTTCTGCTGTTTACGCCAGATACCGATTTGGAACTCATTTCAATCAATTCCCAAATTGGTCCTCACAGCAATCCAGATTCATTTCCAAGTTCATTTCAGCGAGAGAATGCCCGGCCGTTTCAGCTTGCATACAATGAAGCGATGCCAAATTCGTCGAAAACTTTCTTTCGCTCCGCCGACCGTGCGGCCGACGCCCTGCGCACCGTGCGCCTGACTCCTCACTATGTCGCCGTCGCGGAAGGTTCCGTCCTTATTGAACTCGGAAATACCCGGGTGCTCTGCAACGCCACCATCGAATCGGGCGTGCCTTCGTGGCTACGCAACAGTGGCCGCGGCTGGGTCACCGCCGAGTACGGCATGCTTCCCCGCGCCACGCTCACTCGCACCGCTCGCGAATCGGAACGCGGTAAGATCGGGGGCCGCACCCACGAGATTCAACGTCTCATCGGGCGCTCCCTGCGTGCGGTTGTCGATATGAAGGAACTGGGCGAACGCACCATCATCCTCGACT
>DATHQH010000045.1:0-15782 GCA_035482895.1 Alloacidobacterium sp.
TGTGCCGACCGCCAGCTACCGCGCAGGGAATCTGACCTATGTCTCAAGCACTAACCCCACGGTTACGCAGACGCTGACTCAGGCACAACTTGCACAGATTGACGACTGTGCGGGGCCGAGCGTATGTCCGTGGGGGCCTGGTCCTAACCCGAACGTGACGCAGTTATTTCAGCAGTACCCACTCAATAATGGGTTTGCAACAGGTGACGGCTTCAACCTTGGTTCCTTTACATTTTCGTCACCCGCCCCGGCTACGTTGAATACCTCCATCGCAAAGCTCGACTGGACGCCGAATGATAGACAACACATCTTTTTCCGCGGAAATTTGCAGAAGGACACAACTGCGGGAACCCAGTACTTCCCTGGGCAGCCAGCACAGAGTTTCACCGTTGACAATACAAAAGGTTTCGGGGTCGGCGATACTTGGACGATTTCGCCCAACATGGTGAACGACCTTCGCTATGGCTACATACGTCAGGGATTCAGCAATCGGGGCGTGGGGCAAGGCGATTATGTCGATTTTCGCTTCATGGCCACCTTGACTGCCGAAACGCGCACAACGATTGTGAATGTCCCGGTCAACAATATTGTGGACAATTTGAGCTGGACCAAAGGGAGCCATACCATTCAAGCCGGTGTGAACTGGCGCCTGATCCAGAACAATCGTGGCACAGATTCGAATTCATTCAATAATGCAAGCACGAATCCATACTGGCTGCAGAACTTTCCTCCCACTCCTGACGCGATTGGTCTGCCCGGCGTCGATGGCAGTTTTTCCAATTCTTATGAAATTGCATACGACAATTTGATTGGCGCTGTGCCGTCTCTGACCCTGCAGTCGAACTATGCGGTCACGAACGGGGGGGCAAACGGCAATTTGCTTGACGATGGAACATTTATCAACCGGCACTTTAGAGCCAACGAGTTCGAATATTACCTCCAGGATGCATGGCGGATCCGGCCCAACTTCACATTGAGCTTTGGCCTGAGACACACCATCCTGCAGACGCCCTTTGAAACGAAGGGGCAGCAAATTGCTCCGACGGTTGATACGCACAACTGGTTCATGCAACGCGGTCTGGCAGCAGCGGCGGGACAGGTCTATCAGCCGGATCTAAGCTTTGCTCCGAATGGACCCGTCTATAATCGGCCCGGCTACTGGCCGAAATCCAAGGACAACTTCGCGCCGCGGCTTGCATTTGCTTACGCGCCAGACAGTAAAACATCGATTCGCGGAGGATACGGGCTTTTTTATGACCACTATGGCCAGGCAATCGTCAACTCCTTCGATCAACTGGGTTCCTTTGGTTTAACGACGAGTCTGACCAACCCGGCGAATGTGCAAACGACCAGCTCATCTCCCCGCTTTACGGATCGTCATACTTTACCGTCGATTTCGTTGCCGGTATCTCCGAATCCCATATCCTACCCATATACGGTTCCGGACGGCTCCTTCCTCATTACATGGGGAGTGGATAGTAAGTTGAAGACGCCCTATTCGCAGACGATCGACTTTTCTGTTCAGCGCGAACTGCCTGGCGGATTTACCGTCGACGTGGCATATGTAGGCCGTTTAGGCCGCCACCTGCTGCAGCAACTTGACCTTGCGGAACCTGTAAATTTTGTGGATACCAAGAGCGGGGCAGACTATTTTTCGGCAGGCTCGCAACTCTCGCGCATTGTGGACGCGAACCATGGGAATAGTGTGAACAGTGGCAATGGCACGAATGTCAATGTACAGGCGATTCCTTATTTTGAAAATGTCTTTCCATACATGGCTGGCTTCGACTACCCAGGAGAGAGCGCGACGCAGGCGATTTATAACAATGAGTGGGCGCCATATCGATACGGCGCGGGCGAGACCACTTCGCTGGCCGATCTCGATTTCTTCAGTTGCACGACTAATGACCCAATCTATCCATGCCCGGCTGGTCAACAGCCAAAGTTCTGGCAGAACCAGTTCTCCTCCCTGTATGCCTGGTCTTCCATTGGCATGAGCTATTACAACGCCGGCCAGATTGTGCTGCGGCATCCGGCCAGCCACGGCCTGCAAGTTGATTTCAGCTATACCTATTCGCGCTCGATTGATATGGGCTCTGATACAGAACGGGCCAGCGAACTGTATGCAGGCGGGGAAGGAGCGGGAAGCGGCACTGCATCGTTCGGTACGATCTTGAATACCTGGAGACCTTATTTGAATCGCGGTGTATCGGACTTCGATACGACACACCTGATTACGGTCGACTGGGTCTATGAGGTTCCCGTCGGCCAGGGGAAACGATTCGGCGGTGGCATGAGCCGCTTAATGGACGCATTTGTGGGCGGCTGGCAATGGTCTGGTTTGAATCGCTGGACTACCGGCTTGCCCTTCAGTATTTTTTCTCCGGGCTGGGCAACAAACTGGCAGGAAGAAAGCGCTGGAGTCGTAACAGGCAACGTAAAGCTTCGTAAGCATCTCGATGCAAATGGAGCACCACAGGTATTCGATGATCCTGACGCGATTAACAGCGGTGTGGCTAGTGGCGGCTCTCCTGTCCGTCTTGCGTATCCGGGCGAGGCGGGCGAACGCAACAATTTCCGCGGCGATGGTATCTTCAATATCGATTCGTCGCTGGCGAAGTCGTGGAAGATTACCGAAGGACAGAACCTGAAGTTTGGTTGGGATGTATTCAATGTCACGAATACAGTGCGTTTCGATACGAATCCAGCGGGCTTAAATGGCGGGCTTACGAGCGGAACGCTAGGCGTTTACAGTTCAACCTTGTCGTTGCCGAGAAGGATGCAGTTCTCGCTTCGGTATACCTTCTAGCCTGAGTGAAGTAAAACAAATGCCCCATCCACGAATCCATGGATGGGGCGTTTGTTTTCTGACAGATTGGACAGGTTACTGACGCAGATTCGTTGAAATTCCTGGCCTCAACACGCGGCCAGGAATGATTTAAGCCATTACTCCGCGCCGAGTGTTTTCACGAAATGGTAGTAAAAATCAACGCCTCGGTAGTAGGACTCAATGGGGACGCGTTCGTCTTTACCGTGGGCGCGAACATCATTTGTCTCCAGCGCGATGCCGGAGATTCCATACGTCGGCATGCCTGCGGCGTTGGTGAAGACGCCGTCGGATGCTCCGGTTGCCATCGTTGGGATGACAGGAGTCCCGGGCCACATCTCGTTTACTAGTTTGTCTAAGGGCTGCATGACTTCAGGTTTCAGCGCAGCGGGTGGCAAGGCTTTTCTGTCCGGAGCCGTGTCGGAAATTTCGCCTGCGCTATCGACGTAGCGCACCGTGACCTTGGGATCGTCGATGATGCGGACGAGGTCCAGGCGCACTTCTTCAAGCGAATGTCCGGGCAGGATACGGCAATTGACATTGGCTTGCGCCATCTGCGGCAGAGCATTGTTGGCGTGGCCTCCAGCGAGGCGCGTGGCAACGCAGGTCGTGCGCATCGTGGAATTGTATTCGGCGTTCCTGGACAGCCGATCGATGGCCGCTTTGTTGGGCTGCGCCGCGGCGACGGCCTTCATTTCTGCGGCGGTCTGACCGGACTCAAGCGTACTCATGCGCTCAAAGTAGGCGCTGGTGATCGCGTTCAGTTCGAAAGGAAACGTGTAGTTCTCCAGACGCTGTAGAGCATTTGCAATGTGATAGATGGCATTATCTGGCACAGGCAGCGAGCTGTGACCGCCCGGGTTGGTGGCGATGAGCTGAAAATCGGCGTAGAGCTTCTCCGTCGCGTCTACATCCATCGCGATTGCTTTACCCTGCTCCATATCGACGCCGCCGCCATCAGGGTTGATGACGTACTCTGCGTCGATCAGATCGCGGTGATTCTGAATAAGCCAGTTGACACCGTTGGATTTGCCACCTTCTTCATCGGCGGTAAGTGCCAGGATGAGATCGCGGTCCGGCCTATAACCTTCTTTCTTGAGACGGATGAAGGTGGTGGCGAGGATGGCGTCGCTCTCTTTCATGTCCTGTGTGCCGCGGCCATAGTAGTAGCCGTCTTTTTCGACAAATTTGAATGGATCGGTGGTCCAGTCTTCGCGACGGGCTTCGACCACATCGAGATGACCGATGAACAGAATCGGCTTCTTCGCGCCTGTACCGCGCAGGCGGACGACCAGGTTCTCTTTGCGGTCGTTCGGACCGCCGATGAAGATGTCTTCTTTCGGGAAGCCGGCGTCGAGAAATCGCTGCCGCATGGCTTCGGATGCAGCAGTGACACTGCCGACGGAATCGGTGGTGTTGATTTCAACGAGTTGTTGGAAGATGTCATGTGAGAGTTGCCGGGTTTGCGGATCAACCTGAGCAAGGCAGTGGTTGGGAGTGACGGCAGATGTAAAGGCGCAGAGCGCAAACAGGCTGAGCGCAGTGGAACAACGCATGAAGTTCCCCTTTCCAGTAAAGTCAAAAAGTAACAGATTCCGCAAGCAATGGGGGAAGAAAGCGCATGCAAGTAATGCTTGGAGGCGCATCGATGCGGATGATATCGTCAACCACAAAACCAGTTTCAGCAAGAAGGTAGAAGAGAGTGAACAAGATCGCCGGCGCCCTACTTTGTTTCTGCGGATCGTTGTCTTTCATCCACGCGCAGGAATCGAAACCCCTCATTACATTGGATGAATTCATGAACGCGACCGAAGTTCGATCAGCCAGGTTGGCTCCGGATGGTCAGGCAGCGGTGATCTGGACGAACGCGCCTGACTGGGCTCATGATCGCTTCCGCGATGATTTGTGGCTGTGGCAGCAGAAGACGGGAGTGACGGCGCAGATTACGCAGTCAGGGTATGACTCGTCGCCGGCGTGGTCACCGGACGGGAAATATATTGCATTCATTTCGTCGCGGGCGTTAGCGGATGAAGAGAACAAAGATGACGACAAGGACAGTACAGAGCGTGTGTGGTTGATCCCTGCCGCGGGCGGAGAGGCGTTCCCGCTCTATACGGAAAAGCTGGATGTGCATGCATTTGCCTGGTCTGCGGACGGGACGAAGATCTTCTTTTCTGTTGAGCAGCCACTGACGAAAGCGCAGGAAGATGCGCATCAAGAAGAATGGAAAGACGTGATTCGCTGGCGCGAGCAGGAACGCGGCGATGTATTGCTGGCGATTCCAGTGCAGGCCGCAGTCGCTGAAATCCAGAAGACTCCAGCGCCGAAGACTTCTGCGAAGAAACAGGATGAGGAATCGCCTCTGCCAAAGCTGGCGCAGGTAATTGCAAAGAACGATCGCGAGATTACCGAAGTCGCGGTTACGCCTCGGCAAATTGCATTTGAAACCGAAACGGTTTCGCATCGCATGGAAGGCCCGGAGGCGGCCGAAATCTATCTCGTGAGCACGTCTGGTGGCGATGCGAAGCAGCTTACGCACAATGAGGCTGTCGAGAGTGGTCTCCGTTGGAGCCCGGATGGAAAGCGGCTTTACTTCAATGTGCGCGCTGACGCGGGGTCGCTTGAAGGCAAGTATCAGGATGTGCAGGGACGCTTGTATGTCATCGATCCTGTGAGCGGGAAGATCGATCGGCTGGGTGCGGATTTTAAGGGATCCTTTGAAGAATATACGGTTGGCGAGGATGGAAGCGTGATCGCAGCCGGCCTGACGGGAACACAGCAGCAACTCTACAAAATTGATGGAAGCAAAGCGGAGGAGTTGAAAGGTACTGCTGGCACTTACTCGGGAATCGATGCTGCCAAGCAGGCGCACAAATTTATTGTCCTGCATTCGACGATTACCGATCCAACGCAGGCGTTCGTCGCCGATGAGCCGAGTCATCTGGAGCAAGCCAGGGCAGTTACGAACTTCAACACGTTATTCCACAACCGCGCACAACCTGAGTGGACGACCTATCGCTGGAAGTCAGATGACGGCACCGAAGTGGAAGGTGTACTGATCTATCCGCCAGGAAAGAAAGACGCGAAGCATTTACGCATGCTGACATTGATTCATGGAGGGCCCGCGGATGCGGATGGCAACCGTTTTGGCGCGGACTGGTATGACTGGGCCACACTAGCGGCGGCAAATGGATGGCTTGTATTCCGCCCAAACTATCGCGGGTCTAGCGGATATGGCGACGACTTCATGCTACAGATAGCACCGCATCTGGTATCGGTTCCGGGCAAGGATATTCTGGCTGGCGTCGATGCGCTGGTGAAGGATGGTATCGCTGATCCTGATCATTTGACCATTGGCGGATATAGCTATGGCGGCTATATGACGAACTGGCTCATTACTCAGACTCCACGTTTCAAAGCGGCGGTGACGGGTGCGGGCGCAGTGGAACACGCTGCGAACTGGGGAAACGACGACGAAACGTATGATGACGCGTGGTATCTGAGCGGAACGCCGTGGGAGAAGCCGGAGCTGTATCAGTCAGAGGCAGCACTTTTTCAATTCAACAAAGTAAAAACGCCGACGCATCTTGTGGGAGGCAACGCCGATGTACGCGTCAGTTTTCTTGAAGATGTGTTGATGGAGCGGGCGTTTCAGCAGATCCATGTGCCGCACGCGTTTCTTGCATTCCCAGGTGAAGGTCATGGGTTGGACAAGAATCCGTGGCACGGCTACATCAAGGTGCGCGAAGAATTGAAATGGCTGGATAAATACGTCAACCAGTAACCAAAGAGAGAGCGTGTATGAAACCAGTGTTACTGGCCTGCTTCGGGATTTGGTTCCTCAGCACAGGAGCAGCGCGTGCACTCGCGCAGCCTTCCGCACGGCAGAAAGTCATCATCGATACAGATATAGGAGACGATATTGATGATGCCTTTGCCGTTGGGCTTGCGCTGTCGAGCCCAGAGCTAAAGATTCTTGGCATCACGTCAGCATGGGGAGATACGGAACTGCGGAGTCGTATGGTAGACCGCTTGTTGTGTGAGACGGGAAGAAGCGATATCCCCGTTAAAACAGGAATAAAGACAGCCAGCAAGGCGACGTTTTCGCAGGAAGCATGGGCGAGAGCAGGCAAGCTGCGCTCGCACGGAGATGCGGTAGGCTTCCTGCTCGAACAGATTCGAAAAAATCCAGGTGAGATTACGCTGATTGCGATTGCCCCGCTGACGAATATTGGCGCGGCGGTTGATCGCGATCCTGGGACTTTCAAAAAACTGAAGCGCGTTGTGCTGATGGGAGGCTCTGTCCGGCGTGGATATGACGAATTTGGTCTTGCCGTAGCACGCCCACCGGAGGCGGAATACAACATGGCCATGGACCCTGCGGCGGCACAGAAACTTTTTGGATCCGGAGTGCCGGTCTATATGATGCCGCTCGACTCGACACAGTTGAAGCTGGATGAGGTGCGGCGAGCCATGTTGAGCACAGTGAGCACTCCTCTTACCGATTCCTTGCAGGTGCTTACAGCTGAGTGGCAGCGGATGACGCACCAGACAACGCCAACCATGTTCGATGTGGTTGCTGTGGCGTATGCCGTGAATCCTGAGCTGTGTCCGGCAACGCCCCTGCACATCGAGGTAGATGATGCAGGGAACACCCGCGAAAGGCCAGGCGATGCTAATGTACATGTCTGCCTCAACTCTGATTCTGATCGATTTTTTCAGTTCCTAATGCCGCGGTTGCTGGAGCAGAAGCTGCATGGCGATTCCGTTTGTGTAGCGCCATAGTCGCTTAGCATAAAGCAAGAGCGCCCCGACCAAGGTCGGGGCGCTCTTGTTGATGTGAAGCCAAAATTATCGCGGAGTTACGTCGAGAGTCAGCACTTCGAACGGCGCGAGTTGAAATTCGTGGGGAACACGCGCTTGAAGTTCGGTGGAGGACTTTCCGGCATCGTCTTTCCACGGGCTCTTCGCAGAATATTTTTGCGCCGCGCCTGTCGGAAGCTCAAAGGCATCCTGAATATCTACGCGCATGCTCTGTGGATGATCGCTGGGATTGCGCAACACAAGAATGCCTTTTTTCGGCGTCCACGAGGCCCAGCCGTACACCTCAAGCCATGCGGGATCGCCACCGATCCAGTGTGTGTCTTTTAGTACATCCGCATTCGAGCGCGACCAGTTTGCTGCCTCTGCCAGATCATCCCAGTTTGTAGAGCTGAGCAAAGACGGTGTGATGTACATCTCCTGCAGTTGCGTGCCATTGCCGAAATAATCGTGTACTTCATTGCGAAAACTGTTGCTGGGATCTTTGCTGAGTTGTTTGTGATGCTGAGCATAGATGATGCCATGCAGCATGAGAGAGTTGAGGGGATAGAGGGGGCCGCGCTTTACCACCTCATCATAAGTGTCAGCATCGCGATACGTAATCCAGCGCTCGCGGTAGGGACCGACGCCGGCGACGCTGTCATCTTCGCCGCCGCGCCATATGGAATCGGCATAGAGTAACCAGAACGGTGACGGATAGGTGCCTGTAGTGAGGTTGATATAGATGTCCGGCTTGACTTCGCGCAGCTCACCAATCAGATGAATTGCGGCAGAAAAGTCGCTGTCGAAGCTGCTGCCGGGGAAGACGCTGTCGGCATTTCCAGTTCCATCAAACTTGAATTGATTGACGCCATACTTGCGGATCATTTCTAAACATACGTCACGAAAGTGTGCGTAATACTTCGGTCCGGAAAGAGCAAAGCCATTGTCGACAATTTCAAATCCCGCGGCCTTCCCGTACTGGATGCGTTCTTTTTTCGGGATGTCGTATCCGCCCCAGGGTGACATCCAGATACCTGGCGAGGCCTCATATTTATTGGCCGCATCGCGCACAGGAGTAAAGCCCTTGGGGAAGCCTTTATTGAAGCTCCAAAGTGAAGCGTGGTCGTCCCAGCCGTCGTCGAACATAAAGGAACTGAGTGTAACGCCGCGCTTCTCATGCAGCTCGCGGCCGAAGGTGTCGATGCGGTCCAGCGCGCCTGCCTCGTCATAAGCGTTGAAGTAGCCGAGATCGTACCAGGAGTTGTAATGCAGGAAGGTGCGATATGGATGCGCGCGTTCCCGTTCGATGTAATTCAGAAAATCACGGCGTAGCTGCCCGCTTTGTGTCACTCCGATGACGGAAGAATAGGTTACAGATTGCCCGGCTTTGAGCGGCAATTCACGATCGATTGTGGCAGTAGCACGGTCGTTCAGCACTTTGCTGTCAGATAGCGGGTGTTCGAAGCCGAGAAAGAGATTGCCGGCTACGATGGGTGATCCTTTTACCGAGCCGAGGACATGCGCACCGGGCAGCTGCAGATCAAATAGTTCAACGCGGCTGATAGGCACGTCTTGCCGACCTGCTTTTAGTGTGACGAACTGGCGCACATAATGAGATCCATCGCGCAACACGATAGACCAGGTTACACGCAGATTGCCATCGCGGGTGGCAAGCGGCAAATCAAATTGCTCTCCAGCCACGCGATCAGAGTAGCGTGACGCATCGGGCTTTGGCGCGATTGCGAGCATCTGTGGCGCGCCATCCACCCGCAGATTATCTGTCCGATAGATGGTCCCATCTTTCAGAAGCAGGGAAAAAGGGTTGGAGAGGTGGAGCGTTGTCTTGTGTAACTTATCTGTAACTGCGACATTGGCTAATTGATTGCCTGAGAGTGCCCATGTGGCTTCAATGATCTGGTTCGATAGGATATAGTTATTTCCGCGATTCACAGCGATCGCTTTGCCGGGGGCCTGCGCTTTGGCCGTGGCAGCCAGCAGAAGCAGGACTGCATAAATACTCAAGAAATAGGGCTGGCAAGCAATCTTCAAATTCTTCATTTTTCCTTGCTCACTCCGGCCGGAGAATAAATAGTTACATGAGATACGACACGACTGATTGCTCCTTCGCTGGGCGTGTCTGGAGTGATCCCGTTCTCTATCGCGAAAAACAGGGCGAGGAGCTGGCCAGCGATCACATCGATGGGGGGACGGCATATGTCCGGAAAAGCCGAAGGCGCATCAAGCGATAGCACGTGGTCTGTCAAGTTTTGAATACGGTCTATTGCGTGCGGAGCGACGACGAGAATGTCTCCGCTCAGGTCCTTTTTACAAATTTCCTCAAGCAGGTCCATTTCATATTGCAGGCGGCTGTCGTCACCCGATAAATATGTAACCACTAATGTTTCTTTATTCAGGAAAGACATTGGACCATGCCGCAACCCGAGCGGCGATTCCGCGAGCGTAGCCACCTTGCCGGCATTCAGTTCCAGCACCTTGAGCGCGCTCTCCTGCGCCACAGCTTGCAGCGCGCCTGTGCCGAGAAAGCAGACACGCATGAATTTCTTCTTTGCTAAAAGCGCGGCAATGTCAGCGGCTTCATGTAAGAGTCTGATTCCCATTTCTGCCATGCTTTGCAGTAGCTGCCTATAACGGTCCGGCACGCGGATGTGAGCCAGATATTGGGCAGCTATTACCATATTCGAGAAGGAGCTTGTCATCGCCAGGCCCCGATCGTTCACAGCATCGTCCAGCTTGATAGGGAAGACTCCTGGGAAGCGCGCCATAGTGCTGGATGCATTGCACGTGACCACGAGATGGCGAATCTGAGATTGATAGCTGTCGTGCGCCTGCTTGAGGACTGCAACTCCTTCGGAACTCTCGCCCGAACGGGAAAATGAGATCAGCAAATACTTTTTACCAGGCAGAATGTGATCGGGCATGTTCGTCAGCAATTCGGTACTTGAGATTGCCACGACCTCGCATTCCCATTGCTGGTGCAAGACGAGGCTTACTGCGCGCCCAATGTAGTCAGAAGTTCCGGCTCCCGCCAGAATCACTAAGGGAGGATTTTGTGAACCGCGTGTCAGGCCGCAGTGGTGCAGGAAACTCTGAATGGCATCATGCATAGATGAAAGATGATGCAGCGTGCCGAGCCAGCTTTCCGGCTGCTGGTGGATCTCGCGCGGCGTATCCATGAGGCCCCTGACTTCCTTTTCCTTCTCGGTTAGAAGAAGTAGTGCAGAAAGTGAGTCCGGCAAATGGCGATCTCCTTATCTATATTTAATCTGTTCGGGATTTGATTGTAGCCTGTAAAGCGAGATAATACGTAATCAAAAATAACAAAAGGAAATAATTTAGATTTCTTAATTAGTGTCCAGGTCGAAGTCACTTTTTCATTCGCATACAATCTGTTTGGAAAGCAGGGGGATGACGGTGGCACGTACGTCTACAAAAAAGGTAAAAAACCGCCCGATGTTAATAGACGAGCGGCGTCAACACATTCTTGGACTTGTTCAAAGCCATGGACGTGTGCTGGTCGATGAATTGTCTGGTACACTCGGCATCTCGCAGATCACGATCCGCAAAGATCTGGATCATCTGCAGGCAAAGGGCTTTGTCCAGAGAACCCACGGCGGCGCACTTCCAATTGCGGCGGGGTCATTATTTGATCCGTCGCTGCAGGAAAAACAAAAGCAACACTCCCATGAAAAGCAACGGATTGCAGAGGCAGCTGCCAGCATCGTGCAAGAAGGGCAATGCGTAATGCTGGACTCAGGCACAACGACAACGGCTGTTGCCCATGCTCTGCGTCGCTTTTCACGCCTTACTGTGATTACGAATGCGGTCAACATTGCAGCTGATCTTGCGGGTACGGATTTCGATGTGATCCTGACTGGCGGCATCTTGCGCAAGAATTCATTTTCGCTGGTAGGTCCGCTGGCGGAAGACGTGCTCGAAGAAATCCATGCCGACTTGCTTTTTCTCGGAGTGGATGGGTTCGATCTAGAGATTGGTCTGACAACCCCGAACGTCCTGGAGTCACGCGTAAACCGTGCAATGGTAAAGGCTGCCAAGAAGGTTGTGGTGGTTTGCGATTCGACAAAATTCCATCGTCGCAGCCTTTCGCGGATCGTTCTTCCGGCAAGTATCGATTGCGTGATTACTGATCGCGGATTGTCAGAGGCAGATGCGGAGACATTGCGCGGGCAGGACATCGAGTTGATCCTGGTCTGAGTTTGCTTGTGCGGGGACGATTAGTTTATATATTTCGTTTTTAACGTTTTATTGACTTTTCGTTTCGTTCTATGCGGAAATGCATGTAAAACTTTCTCAAATGGACGTTTTCTCTATGTTTGATATCACTATTGCGGGCGAAATCAATCTGGATCTGATTCTTTACGGCCTTCCGCAGAGCATGCCGATGGAAAGAGAGCTGCTGGCCACAGATTTTCAGATGACGCTCGGGAGTTCTTCCGCCATTCTTGCTCACAACCTGGCCGTTTTAGGGACGAAGGTTGGATTCATTACGCGCGCGGGGAAAGACGAGTTCGGCAAAGTTGCGTTGACGCGACTGGGGGAAAGCGGCACGGATTTGAGTCGCGTGGTCTTCGACAAGATGGGAAAACCAACGGGCTTAACCGTGTTGCTACCTCACGGCAGAGAGCGGCATATCCTGACGTATCCGGGCACGATGAGTGATATGGGCCTTGGCGATCTGGACCTTCCCTATCTCAAATCTTCACGGCATTTCCATGTGTCTTCGCTCTTTTTGCAGCGGTCACTTGCGCCTGATTTGCCAGAGCTTTTTCGCGAGTTGAAACAGACAGGACTGACAATTTCGCTCGATACAAATGACGATCCGGAAGACAAATGGGGTGGCGTGCTGGATGAACTGCTCGATCTGATCGACGTATTGCTTCCCAACGAAGCAGAGATTTGTCGGATTGCGCGATGCGGCACGCTGGAGGAGGCGGTCGCGCTGCTTTCGCGGCGTGTTCCGTGCATTGCGGTGAAACTCGGCTCGCGCGGTTCGCTGGTGCAGGTCGGTGAGAAAAGGTTCACAGCCGTTCCTGTTGCAGTCTCAGCCGTAGATACGATCGGAGCAGGCGATAGCTTCAACGCCGGATTTCTTTTTGCATGGCTTCGCGGCCTTCCTTTGGAAGACTGCGCCAGGGCGGGCAATATTGCCGGAGCATTGTCGACGCAGCGCGCCGGAGGAACGGAAGCTTTCCGAGATCGCGAATTTACAGAGAACTTTCTCAAGCAGCACAATTTTCCTGTGACACGATGAAGATGTATTCGGAATGAATTTCGCAGCCATTGACTGGATCATTGTCGCGGTCTATCTCGCAGCGTCCATGCTGGTTGGTTTGCTTGGGCGCAAGTATGTCGGCAACACCGCACATTTTCTGGTGGCAGGCAGGGAGCTCGGGACATACATCGGGATCGCGACACTGGCGGCGACTGAGATTGGCACTATCACCTTCATGTACAACAGCGAGCTGGGCTATCGTTACGGCTTTGCCGCTTTTTCCGCTGCGCTCATCTCTGGCGTTGCGATGATCTTTGTAGGGCGCACCGGTTTTGTGATCAGCAGGCTGCGTGCGCTCCGGCTGATGACGGTTCCCGAATACTTTGAAGTGAAATACAGCCGCGGGTTGCGCATCGTTACAGGTATTCTTGTCGCCCTGGGCGGCATTCTGAACATGGGAGTATTCCTCAAAGTGGAGGGACAGTTTCTGACGGTGATCACCGGGCTAAACCAGAAATATCTGGTTGCCACGATGATTGCGATCCTCCTTCTGGAGTTGATTTACACGACGGTCGGCGGGATGATCTCGATTGTCATCACGGATTATTTGCAGTATGTGCTGCTCTCAATTGCAACTATCATTATTACGATTTATGCCGTGCATTTTGCCGGATGGCATGCGATGGTGGCGAAAGTCACGAGCGTGATGGGGCCGAGCGGGTTCAATCCCATCACCGCGCCGAAGTTCGGTTTCAGCTTTTTGATTTGGCAATTGCTGTTGTGGCTGGCGATCCACACCTGCTGGCAGACAACGGCCATGCGCATGTTCTCGACTAAAAGCCCTGAAGTTTCAAAACGCGTCATGACGTGGACCGGCTTCATATTTCTTGGGCGCGGCATGCTTCCGATGCTTTGGGGAATTGCGGCGCTTACGCTGCTTGGTCACGGAGCAGTGCTCAGCGGTATACCGCAGCCGGTCGTGAATGGTCACACGCTTACTCCTATTAATGCCATGCCGGCGATGCTTGCCATGTTGTTAGGGCCCGGTATTCGTGGGATTGTTGTGGCGGGTATGCTGGCTGCGACGATGTCGGTGAATAGTTCGTATCTATTGGGCTGGAGCGCGGTCATCTCGCAGGATATTATCGCTCCGGTTCGCAAACAGCTCGGCCGACCCCCGGTACGCGATGCGACGCAATTGCTGATCAATCGAATTTGCAACTTTGCCGTCGGAGTATTTCTTATTTTCTGGGGATTGCTCTACACGCCGCCTGGAGCGGTGTATCTTTACCTGAACATTACAGGGACTATTTTTCTTGCGGGCGCATTTGTCTGCGTGATCGGTGGCCTCTACTGGAAGCGCGCCAACATTAGCGGTGGCTATTGTGCGATGTTGATGGGCGCTGGCGGCGCGATTATTCCTTTCTTTTTTTTGCACAAAAGCGAGAGCTTTGCCGGGTTTGCCGCGTTCGGGCTGTCTGCTGCGGGGCTTCTGATTGGGTCGTTCCTGGGTAAGAAAAGTGCCAACACACCTGTTGCCGAGTTGGCTGTGCAGACTGGAGATGCGCTATGAATGGGTGGATGAATTTCTGGGCGGCATGGCTTGTGATTTCCGGGGTCGCTTTCACTGGTATTACGCTGATTGTGGCGATAAAGGGTTTCCATGATCTACGCGCCATGTTCGCGGGTTTAAGAGAAAAGAAAAAGGTCGAGTAAAATGAGCGATCAGGATAAGTTTGTCGCGATGGTTTCGGCGAAGGCGGTGGTAAGTCTTCCGCTCGGCGATTTTCAGCCGAAGTCAACGCTCGTCGCGAAAGAACATCACTTGGAGCGTGCCCGGTTTCCGGTAATCGACTATCACAATCACCTGGATTCGCTAGAGCCACGCGAAGTCTGGCGTGTGATGGACGCCTGTGGCATTGAGAAGATCGTGAACATCACGATGAAGACGGGCGATGAGGCCCTTCGGATGATCGATAAGTTTCACGCGGCTGATCCAAAACGTTTTGCCACGATTGGCTGGATGGACTGGTCCGATGTGACGAGGCCGGATTTTATTACGCTGACTTTGCAGCGAATTGAGAGGCTGGTCGAGTGTGGTGCTGTCGGTATTAAGTTTTGGAAAGATCTTGGGTTGAGCGTACGCGAGGCAAACGGCAAATTGCTGCGTGTTGACGATGAGCGGCTGGCTCCGATTTTTGACAAAGCGGCGGCGCTGGGCATTCCCGTTATGTTTCATACGGCAGACCCGGATGCTTTTTTTCTGCCGATCGATGCCCAGAACGAGCGATACGAAGAACTGGCGGCGCATCCGGACTGGGGATTTTATGGGGCCCGGTATGCAAAACAGGAGCTGCTCGAACAACGCAACAGAGTTATTGCACGGCATCCAAAGACCACGTTTGTTGCGGCGCATGTAGCGGAGAGTGGAGAGAACCTCGCGCGAGTTAGCCAGCTGCTTGAAACCTATCCAAACGTCTATATCGATATCAGTGCCCGCGCTTCAGAGTTGGGGCGCCAGCCCTATTCAGCGCGTGAGCTGTTTCTAAAATTTCCAGGCCGCATTCTCTTTGGAGCCGATCTCCTGCCGGAAGAATTGATGTACCGGCTTTATTTTCGTTTTCTGGAAACGGCGGATGAGTATTTTGAATATCCGTCCCACGCTTCACGGCAGGGGCGCTGGAATATTTATGGATTGCACTTGCCGGATGATGTGCTGCGTAAGGTTTATCGTGAGAATGCGCTGCGACTCTTAGGCGGAAATTAAAATAAATGTCATGTAATCAGTCATTTAAGGGAATCGCCAACGTTCGGTGCGACAACGATTTTCGGTGTCCCTTATAATCAGCATTTTCCCGCACAAGGATGCAGATGCTGGCTGATTCTCTTGCCGAAGATCAC
>DATHQH010000046.1:0-10873 GCA_035482895.1 Alloacidobacterium sp.
GGAAGGCCCAATGAAGCACCCGACTTTTTATCGCACAGTGAAGGTCGATGGACTCTCTATCTTCTACCGGGAAGCAGGACCAAAAGACGCTCCCACTATTCTCTTGCTGCACGGCCTTCCGTCGTCGTCGCGCATGTTTGAGCCGCTGCTGGCACGGCTTGCAGACAGCTACCATCTCGTTGCCCCTGACTATCCGGCTTTTGGTCATAGCGACTGGCCCGACCCGAAGCAATTCGATTACACCTTCGACCATATTGCTTTGGTGATGGACGACTTCACGCAAGCGCTGGGCTTGTCTCACTACACGCTCTATATGCAAGACTACGGCGGCCCCGTTGGTTTTCGCATGGCGCTGGCACATCCGGAGCGGGTGCAGGCTCTCATCGTGCAGGATGCTGTCGCTCACAACGAAGGGCTTGGTGCGAACTGGGCAACACGGCGGGCATTCTGGGCCGACCGGCCTGCTTATGAAGAAGCGTTGCGCAAGAACCTCCTGTCGCTTGCAACCACCAAAACGCGACATATCGGAGACGATCCGAACATTGAGCTGTATGACCCGGATCTTTGGACCGATGAGTACGCATTTCTGAACGCGCCAGGGCAGGCGCAGATTCAAAGCGATCTCTTCTATGACTACCGCACGAATGTCGATGCTTATCTAAAGTGGCAGGCATGGATGCAGAAGACGCAGCCAAAGCTGTTGGTTCTGTGGGGCAAGCACGATCTCTCGTTCGATCTAGGCGAGCCGGAACGCTACCGCAAAGACGTACCGAATGCGGAGGTTTACGTACTTGACGCAGGACACTTCGCGCTTGATACCAAGGCAGATGAGATGGCCTCGCTGGTACGTGCGTTCATGAAAACGCAGAAGTAAGCAGAGCCATCTGCGCACTTTGACAATCGCGAGGCGGCACGCCTCGCGCCAACAAGGAGACAAGCATGAGGTGAAACATTACTAAAAGATATGTTTGATTCCCTTACCAATACCTTTGGCGATTTTCCCTGTGCCTTTTGTCGTGCCGACGGCGACATCCTTGCCTGCTGAAACGCCGCCCTTTCCAACAGATGCTGCCGCATCAATTGGATGGAGCGTAACCAGGTCTACCGCGCCTTTGCCCGTACCCGAGGCAAGATTGCCGACGCCTTTAGCCGCACCTTTGCCGATGTCTCCACTTCCACTCGCGACATCGCCACCAGCGCTGCGACCTTTTTTCCCGGTGTGTACCGGTTTTTTATTTTGGTCAGCGCCCGATTGGCTATAGCATGGCGCGGCTGCGAGCCCGAATAGCAGCAATGTGATAAGCCCGAGTCTGGTTTTCACGGTCCTGCTCCGATTCACATTCTATTTTAATTGTCTTTACGGCTCCATGGAACGCTAGCAGGAAGCCAAGGCGGAGTTTCTAATGCGCACGATCTTCACAAAGCAGAAAGACGAACCATTCGTAAATCAGCTGACTGCGCCGCGCACGAATTGAGCTACATGACTGGCTTCACGCCGGTGGTCGCTGAAGTCTGCTACTAATGAATGTGCTATGTCGACGAATCAAGACCAAGGCTCAGAACTACTCTCGATCGAGGGAAAGGATGTTCGGATAACGCACGCCGACAAGCTCTATTTCTCACGACAAGTAAAGCTGACAAAACTCGAGATCGTGCAGTATTACCTTGCAGTTGCTGCTGGCGCCGTCGCCGGCATTCGCGACCGCCCGATTGTTCTGAAGCGCTTTGTGAATGGCGCTGAAAGCGAGGCTTTCTATCAGAAACGCGCACCTGGCGAACGGCCACCGTGGCTAAGGACGGTAACACTTTCTTTCCCCTCAGGTCGTACCGCCGAAGAACTGGTAATAGAGGATGCGGCAGGACTAGCCTGGATCGTGAACCTTGGTTGTCTTGAATTGCATCCACACCCTGTCCGATCCGCTGACCTGGATCACCCGGACGAATTACGAATCGACCTCGATCCTGGACCTGGAGTGGATTGGAGAGACGTGCGCCGTGTGGCGATAGAAGTAAAGGACGTCCTTGAAGAACTGGGCCTTCGTGGCTGGCCCAAAACCAGTGGTTCGCGTGGAATGCATATAATCTCGCGAATTGAATCCAGTTGGACCTTCACAGAAGTCCGGAAAGCAGCACTGGCACTCGCTCGCGAAGTAGAGCGTCGTTTACCTGACATTGCGAGCTCGAAATGGTGGAAAGAAGAGCGTCACGGGGTATTTCTTGATTACAACCAGAACGCAAAGGACCGGACCACAGCATCGGCCTATTCGGTGCGCCCTCTCTCGGATGCCCGTGTTTCAGCGCCGCTCTACTGGAATGAGGTGCTCGAATGCGACCCGGCGGATTTTACTGTTCTGACGATGCCGAAGCGTTTCGCTGAGATTGGCGATCCTCATGCAGAAATTGAAATGGCCAAAGGTTCATTGCAAAAGTTACTCGAACTTGCCGCAAGAGACGAGGCCTCGGGTCTGGCTGACGCACCCTGGCCGCCGCATTTTCGCAAAATGGAAGGTGAGGGAAGCCGAGTTGCTCCATCACGAGCCAAATCTGATACTGCGAATTCAATCCCAAAGAAATCACCGGCGAGAGCGTCTCGAATCAAGGCGCCCCTTCTCACTATCGCGAATTCACCAAGTGAAGAGGCGGCGCTTGCAGGTCTTGAGCGCTGGAAAAATAAATATACGGAAGTAGCAAAACTATTAGCGGTAGACGACGTTCTGGTAGACCGTATGCGAGGCCGTTCGTCTCTCTGGACGCGCATCCGCGTGAATTTGCGTCATGTTCCGGAAACATTGCGGCCACCCCAAGAAACACCCGACCCCGACGATGATCCCACTCGCACATGGCATAGGCGCGCGATCGAGTGAACATCAACATGGGGTCAGCGGGAGGTTGAGAAAATATCCATCAGTTCCTGCGCGGGAACGATTTCTAACTGAGCGTAAGTGCAATCGCTGGGTTTTTTATCCGGGCGCCATCTACGAAAATGCGCCATATGACGGAAGCGCCTTCCCTGCATGTGCTCATAGGCCACCTCAACGACCAATTCCGGCCTTAATGGTTCCCATGACAAATCCTTGTCTTGACTCCACCGACTTTGACCGCCCGGCATGCGTTGTCCGGTTTCAGCCGCGGCGGCGGCGTGTTCTGCCCATGATCTCCATGGGTGATCGGCAAGAGCATTCTCGCGATACGGTGTGAGAAAATCCAAAAGCTCACGTCGCTTCTCCTTCGAGAAACTCGCGCACACACCTACATGCTGCAAATCTCCGGCATCGTCGAAAAGTCCAAGAAGTAATGAACCAATAGCCACACCTTCGCATTCCTTATACCAGCGAAAGCCAGCGACAACACAATCGCAATCGCGTTCGTGCTTGACTTTGAACATCACACGTTTGTCAGGTTCATAGATATCTGAATCACCTTTGGCCACAACACCATCGAGACCGGCACCTTCAAAGCGGCGAAACCAATCCGAGGCGATAGTCCTTTCATGCGTGGCTGGAGTAAGGTGAAGCGGGGGAGAGGATGCAGCCAGAAGCTCTTCTAATCGTTGACGGCGCTCGTGAAACGGCTTTTGCAGAAGGTCCTCATTCCCTTCGCAAAGCAGATCAAAGAAAACCATCGATGCAGGCATTTGTTGAGAAAGCATTTTCACGCGCGATGCCGCTGGATGAATGCGAAGCTGAAGGGCTTCAAAGTCCAGCGCGCCATTCTTTGCTATAACTATTTCGCCATCCAGCGCGCAGCGCGTTGGTAGTTGAAGAAGCAATGGCTCCAGCAATTCAGGGAAATAGCGGTTTAGCGATTTCTGGTCACGGCTCTGCAGCATGATTTCGTCTTCGTCGCGAAAAACGAGAGCTCGAAATCCGTCCCACTTCGGCTCAAAAATCCACTGATCCCCTTCGGGCAGTTCACTCACCCTTTTGGCAAGCATGGGGAGAACAGGCGGATTGACAGGTAAATGCACGCAGAATCATACCTCGAGTTAAGCCAGCTTACCAGCATGCGCGGTTGATGGTACTCCGGATCACCGTTTAGCTCCTCATCACTATGGCAAGCAAGACCGTCGAAACACCTGGAGAATGACGGCAGTTTTGTGAAAATATTGAGGCCACCTTCATAAGGAGGGCGTGCGCAATGTGTCACGGACAGATGCTTCCTTTGCAATGCAGCATCTGCCGGTCCTCAACCGTGTGTGGATCGAATCATCAAGTCGGAGATGGTGAATTCGTGACGATCACGGATAATCGTCTCAGGCAATGAGGGCGATACATGGGAGTACCGAATATGCGAGAGACATAGGAGAGTGAATTGATTTCACGAAAAGCTGGTTTGACATTACTGTTTGTTATCACAGCTGTTATCGCTGTGGTCGATCTCCTGTTACCGCGGATTCCGCAACCGCAGGCATACCACATGTTCGCCGACCAGCGTAGTTTTCTAGGCATTCCCAATTTTGGCGATGTAGTTTCTAACGTACCTTTTGCGATCTTTGGATTATGGGGCCTCGTATTTTTGCTTCGGCCCAATTCTGAAGCGATTTCAGAACACTTTATCGATAAGCGAGAGCGCTGGTTCTACCTGATTATTTTTTTCGGCCTGTTTCTTACGGCATTCGGCTCCTCCTACTACCATTTGAAGCCAAGTAACGCGCGGCTAGTGTGGGACAGACTGCCAATGACGATCGTATTCATGTCGCTGGTGTCAGCCCTCATCGCTGAGCGCATCAATTTACGCATTGGACTCTGGTTGCTGCCAATCCTTCTGCTGATAGGCATGGGAAGCGTGTTGCAATGGTATATGAGCGAGCTGCATGGAGTTGGCGATTTGCGCTTTTACGCGACAGTGCAGACATATTCCGTTCTATTTCTGTTGATGGCACTTCTTTTCCCGCCACGTTACACCTGCGGATCAGGTTTGGTGTTTGTGGCGGGCTTCTATATCCTTGCGAAAATTCTGGAGGTGCTTGACAAGCAGATTTTCAGCCTTGGACACGTTGTAAGCGGCCACACCTTAAAGCATCTGGCAGCCTCCCTTGCCGGATACTGGATTTTGCGGATGTTACAAAGAAGACGGCCGATTCCATATCCAACTGTCTAGTGCCAGTTCGATGGCTCTATATACCGGCAGCGCTGCAAGCCATCTGGCGTAATGCTCCGCGATCTATTTTGCTGTTTTTGTTAAGAGGCAGCGTTTCCAGCGAAACGATTGTTCTTGGCACCATGTAGCCCGGAAGAGATCGACGCAAGGCAGCAAAAAGATCGGCGATTTCTACATTTCCCGATACGAAAGCTGTCAGATACTCAGGACGTCTTTCCGGGCAGGGAACCACAACTGCGTCGACACAGCCTCTTCTACGCAGAATCGCTTCGATCTCGCCCAATTCAATGCGATAACCACACATCTTGATCCGGGTGTCTTCCCGGCCGAGATAGGCATACCGTTCGTCGTGACGCGACACCAGGTCACCGGTACGATAGTATTTGACTTTTGTTCCTCCTGGCTCCTCGCGCTCCAAAAAGCATCCGGCGGATAGTTCAGGCGCGCGCCAGTATCCTTGGAACATTTGTGGGCCGGTAATGCAGAGTTCGCCCACTTCGCCCACGGGAACATCACTGAGATAGTCGTTAATGACAATGGAGGAGAGACTAGGAAATACCTCGCCGATAGGAACCAGGTCGTTAACGCACTCCGATGGCGATTTGACAGGATCCCATCTGTAGGCCGCGCAGGCAACAGTGAGTTCCGTAGGTCCATAAAGATTCTCAACCGTAGATTGTGGCGCTGCAGCCTGCCATGCTTCGGCAATCACCCTTGGCAGTCCTTCACCGCAGAAGAGGCTCCAGCGCAGATCGGGCATGCTGCCGGCTTTGAGTGCGTCCTGCTTCAGAAGAAGGCCTGCGACTGAAGGAACCGAGAACCACACCGTAATTCGACGGCGGTTAACGAATTTAATTGGAGCGAGAAGCTCGAACGGATGCATTGAATGGAAAGATGCGCCGCTCTCCCAAGCCATAAAAAGGTCGAAGATTGAAAGATCGAAAGTTTGATCAAAGGTTTGCGTAAGACGATCCTCGGGGGTAAGCGAATAGCGCGCTAAACTGAAATTTAAAAAAGCTCGAACATTCGCATGCGCAATTGGAACTCCCTTCGGTTTGCCCGTGCTGCCGGAGGTAAAAAGCAGATAGGCTAAATCATCTGGAGAGATTTCAGGGAGTTGAATTAAAGGCTTGGTTTTTGCGAGATCTTCTCGTGTGAATGCACAGCAATCCGTTGGCAAATTGAGCGCCATCAGGGAGTTGGTCTCCGGCAGAAGAATGGCTGGAATACGACTCAGCCCTGCGAGGAGTGAAGGTAACTGTACCGCCGACCGGTCATCCACGATAAGAGCGTCCAGATCAGCCTGTTCGCACATTGTCTGCGTGCGCTCGATCGGAAACTGAGGATTAAGCGGTACGAATGCGGCTCCGGCAAAAAGGCACGCCATAACGCCTAAGTATGAGGTTTCACTTCGAGAGGCAAAGATACCTACGCGCTGGGGCGAACGCCCTTCGACCGCATCCATAAGTCCGGCTGCCCAGCGACGAGCGATGTCTGAAGATTCCGCATAAGTATAGACACGGTGTCCAATACCTAAGGCCGGTCGATTCGGGAAGCGCTCGACGGATTGGATAAATCCGAATCGAAGGTCGTGCGAGTTTTCAAATTCACGCATTCTAGAAAAGATGCAGATTTAGGCTCATAAGAGGGTTGTCAAGCAATTTAGTATTCATTTCGATAACCGAATCAACACGAGTTACCAACATGTGGCACAAATTCTGCCATATCGGCCAAAATCTGCTTCAATTATTTGCACTTCACGATCCTTGTTTCTTCGTGGCCTTTCTGAATCAAAATGATGAACTATGCAATCATTGCCTGGGTACTGCCTGATGCTATTCCGTAATTAAAAGATCATATTGGAACTGGACCAGCAATTCCACAAGTACAATTGCTTGAATCCGGAGGAGGAATGAATGAGACAAAGATATGCCAACATCCTGGAAACAATCGGCAACACCCCAGTTGTCAGGATCAACAGGTTGGCGCCTCCGCATGTCAATCTCTTTGTCAAAATCGAAGCATTCAATCCACTCGGTTCTGTGAAAGATCGTCTGGCTCTGGGGGTGATCGATGATGCAGAGAAGACGGGACAACTCAAGCCAGGTCAGACGGTGATTGAAGCTACAAGCGGGAATACGGGAATTGGGCTGGCCATGGTATGCGCACAGAAAGGGTATCCGCTTGTTGTCACGATGGCGGAGACCTTCAGCGTCGAGCGACGCAAGCTGATGCGCTTCCTGGGAGCAAAAGTTGTACTTACCCCAGCGGCGGCGAGAGGCATGGGTATGGTGGCCAAAGCCGTCGAACTGGCCGAAACTCATGGCTGGTTTCTTACACGCCAGTTCGAGAATGAAGCCAACGCCGACATGCACTCACGAACAACGGCCAAAGAGATATTGGAGGACTTCAAAGACGAGCGGCTGGACTACTGGGTGACGGGATTTGGCACTGGGGGTACTCTGAAAGGCGTAGCGCGAGTGCTCGCAAAGGAGCGACCCGACACGAAGATCGTCGTCTCCGAGCCGGACGATGCGGCCATGCTTTCAAGCGGGATCGAGCAGCAACGGAACCCGGATGGATCGGCACTGGCAAGCCATCCGGTGTGGCATCCTCATCCGCTGCAGGGCTGGAGCCCGGACTTCATCGCAAAGCTGGTCGCAGATGTCGTCGATACAAAGGTCATCAGCCAGGTCTTGCGAATCCAAAATGCAGAGGCTATGCGCTGGAGTCGAGAACTCGCGCGCAAGGAAGGAATTTTTGTCGGCATCACATCCGGTGCAACGTTCGCCGCAGCGTTGCAAGTGGCTGCCGATGCCCCGGAGGGATCGACGATTCTATGCATGCTGCCTGATACCGGAGAACGATATCTGAGCACTCCACTCTTCGCCGATATTTCCATAGATATGACGGAAGAAGAAGTGGGGATTGCGCGCTCCACTCCCGGCGGTTGGCTTCAAGCTGCGCAATAAGGCGCTATCCTCGTTGCGGTGCAGGTTTCTCATCCGGTTGTAACCACGGCGTGTTCAGATGCGTCTCAAGACTAAGAGTTGTTATCACAAAACGCTCCCGGAGATTCGAATGCGTGCTTTATTCGTCATGCGCAGCACCGTCCTTTGTGTCCTGTTTGCCGCGGCTTTTATGGGATGCAGAGCCGATATCAAATCGCCGATACCCGCTCCCGCGAACGACGCCGCGCTTGCCCCAAAGCCGGGCAAACAGACGGCAATCTTTGCTGGCGGCTGCTTTTGGGGCACACAGTCTGTTTTTGAGCGTGTCAAAGGAGTGATTGCAACGACTGCGGGATATGCAGGCGGATCCGCCGCGACCGCTACCTATGACCAGGTCACCACGGAAACGACGGGTCATGCGGAATCCGTCAAAGTAGTGTTCGACCCCTCGAAGATCACCTATGGAAGGCTGCTCCAGATATTCTTCTCAGTCGTGCATGATCCGACGCAGCTCAATCGCCAGGGACCAGATGTTGGCACATCGTACCGCTCCGCCATCTTCTACACCAACGAGGAGCAGCGGAAGATCAGCACGGCTTACATCGCGCAACTTGACGCCGCGAAAATCTTTCCGAAGCCGATTGTCACACAGGTTACGCCATTCAGAGGCTTCTATGACGCCGAGGCGTACCACCAGGACTACGCCCTCCACAACCCGAACAATCCATATATCCAGGTATGCGACCGCCCAAAGATCGAGGCTCTTAAACAGCAATTTCCCGATCTTTTTCAGGAATATAAAGGCAGATAAATCACTACCCGGGATAACTCTCCTTGACAATTTAGGAGAGATCGCGTTAGCTTCCTAATCATCTTAGGAGGGCGCGTGAAAGACCAGGCTCAACTTCTTCCGGGAACTCTTGATCTCCTTATTCTGAGAGCGGTCTCTCTCGGTCCGCTGCACGGATACGGCATTCTTCTGCGCATCGGACAGATTTCCGACAACGCTCTGCTGATCGAACAGGGAGCGCTCTATCCTGGCTTATTTCGCCTTGCGCGCCAGGGGCTGTTAACGGCAAGTTGGGGCACCTCTGAAAACAATCGCCGGGCCAAGTTCTACGAACTCACGGCTGCGGGCCGTAAGCGTTTGCGCGAAGAAACCGAAGGCTGGAATCGTCTTGCCACAGCCATTGCTTCTGCCCTCGCCGCGCAACCGGAGGAGATATGAGACTCTTTGCATATCTTCGTTCGTTTGCAGACAAGCTTTTTAAATCTTCTCAAATAGATGGCGAGATGGAAGATGAGCTTCTCTCGCACATCCAGCACCGGGCTGACGATCTTGAGCGTTCCGGACTCTTGCGGAAAGAAGCCGAGCGGCGTGCACGTATCGAATTCGGTGGTTATGAGCGCTTCAGGGAGGAATGCCACGAGGCGCTCGCCGGGCACTTCATCGAGACCTTCATGCAGGATTTGCGTTTCTGTCTTCGCGTGTTGTGGAAGTCACCTGGCTTCACAGTCGTTGCTGTGCTGACGTTGGCGTTCGCAATCGGCGCAAATGCGGTCGCCTTCAGCCTGATGAATGCGTTGATTCTGCGCCCGCTCAATGTGTCGCAAGCTCAGAATCTTTACACGATTGAGCACGGGAGGGAAAACGATCCATCGCAGTCATATCCGGATTATCGCGATCTGCGCGATCGGAACCGGAGCTTTGACGGCATCGCGGCATACAGCGTCACCCGGGCCGGTCTGGATACGGGCGGTAAAGCCTCTCCGACGTGGCTTTACGAGGCGAGCGGGAACTACTTCGACGTATTAGGCATTCAGCCATATCTTGGCCGTTTCTTCCACGGTTCCGATGAGCACGGCCAGAACAGTGCCCCTTATCTGGTGCTGAGCTATCCATACTGGAAAAATCATTTTCAGGGCGATCCCGGAGTCGTGGGCCGCACCGTCCAGGTGGACAAACATCCGTTCACAATCCTCGGAGTTGCACCGCCGGAGTTTCACGGCACTGAACTGTATTTCATCCCCAATTTCTGGGTCCCTATTGTTAACGGGGAACAGTCGGGGGGATGGAATGATCTGAACGCCCGTGGATCGCGCAGTATTTGGTTGATCGGACGCCTGAAAAAGGGAGTAACTCCAGCGCAGGCTGTTTCCGATTTGAATGCCATCGGAGCATATCTGTCGAAGAGCTATCCGAAGGATGACCAGCAGATCAGCTTTTCCCTGGCGCGCCCTGGTCTGATCGGCGATACGCTTGGGCGTCCGGTACGAGCCTTTGTTTCCGGGTTGATGCTGCTGGCAGGGTTGATTCTGCTGGCTGCCTGCGCCAACCTGGGAAGCCTGTTCGCCGCCCGCGCAGCCGACCGAGCCAAAGAAGTTGCACTGCGCCTGGCACTCGGATCAAGCCGCAAACGGATTCTGCGTCAACTCATGACCGAGGCGTTGATCGTCTCGGTCATCGGAGGCATTGCAGGGCTGCTTGGCGGCATCCTGTTGCTCCGCTGGCTGGATGCGTGGCAGCCGGTACCTAATTTCCCGGTCCATTTGCCGGTGGCTCCAGACGGACATGTATATGTAGTTTCATTACTGCTGGCGTTGGTCAGCGGATTTCTCTTTGGCATGGTGCCGGTGCGACAGGTTCTCCGATCCAATCCTTGGGAGATCGTAAAATCTGGATCAATCGGTGTAGGCGGCCGGCGGTTTACGATGCGAGACCTGTTGCTTGTCGTACAGGTGGCCGTCTGCGCCATGCTGGTTACGGCTTCTCTGGTTGCGGTGCGGGGGCTGGTGCGTTCTCTGCATAGCAATTATGGCTT
>DATHQH010000047.1:0-5242 GCA_035482895.1 Alloacidobacterium sp.
TCGCGGCTCGGGTGGCATACTTTTCGCCACACGTTTCGCAGTTGGTTAGATTCAGTAGGAACGGCGGTAGGCGTTCAACAGAAGTTAATGCGTCATGCCGGTGTTACGACGACCATGAATGTATACGGAAAAGCAATGATGGACAGTAAGCTAGAAGCACATACTAAACTGCTTGAATACGCTAAAGTGGGGTTCTGTGGGGTTGCGGGCCAGCGGCCGACAGGGTTAAGTAATTGATTCTATTGGTCGGGGCGGAGGGATTCGAACCCCCGACCCTCTGCTCCCAAAGCAGATGCGCTACCAGACTGCGCTACGCCCCGACTTACTCCATTGTACAGGAAACATTATGCTTACCAGGTAGCTGGAGATTAGCACTCAGGGCAAAACGCGTGAGGGCGGGCTTCTATATGCGATGCGCCAGCCATTCTGCAAGCCAAATGAGCATGATCAGCGGCACAACGAAAATAGCGGCTAAGCAGAGGGCCAGAAATAATAGAAATATCCAGTCTTTCCATGTGTGCCGATGAGGTTGCTGCAGGTGGCGCGTCATCAATGCATAGTTGCGGCGGTTAGCTTTCCAGGCAATGTCGAACATATCGCCGAGAAGCGGTATAGAGCCAATCACGACATCGATGCCCAGATTGACGACCATGCGCGTCAGCGTAATATATGGAACGCCGCGAAACCACGCAGCCACGATAAAGATGCACGATGCAAGTCCTGCGACCACATCGCCGACCCAGGGCAGAAGGCCGATGATGCCGTCCAGTCCAAAGCGAATGGATGTGCCGGGAATAAGAAACCGGTCGTCGAGAAGATGCGCCAGCCAGTCAAGATTCTCATTGGCGAAGAGGCTGCCGCCCCGCCGCGTACGCGGCGGAAGGCTCTGGGTGACTGGCGAAAGGATATCTGGCTTCATGACGGGTTTATGTAGCTCTATGGATTCGATGCTGCCTTTGAAGGAGCCAGCCCACAGTATCGTGTAGCCAGCACACTACGGTGGTCCAAATGCTACAATGGATCTTTGTACGGCGGCTATAGTTCAGCGGCAGAACGCCTGACTGTGGCTCAGGATGTCGTGGGTTCGATCCCCACTAGCCGCCCCACCCTGTACGACAGATGTTCCGTATGTCCCCGTTTACATTTCGCGATTGGCACGAGAACTAAGGGCGAAACTTTGTGCGCTCAGCCATGATGTCGATTTACGCGACTGTGGTTGGTTCGACGAGACGCCGCTTGCGATCATCGAAGGTGATCTTGGAGAGGCTTTTAATCAACGGCTTTTCCACGATCAAGTGAAAGATGACAGAAACTGCAAGTGCAGCCAGCGACGTGGCGATGTAAACAGAATAATTCGACAGGTGATACTTGTGCTGCAGTTTGAGCATCACCTTCAACGCGCCGGAAATCGCTGGGAAATTCACGAGATAAATGGAATAGGACGCCTCTCCCAAGAAGACGAGCCATCCTGGCACCTGCAGGTATCCTGCTGTTTCGATCACTACAAGGCCCAGCATCATCAACGCTGCCCCTAGTCCGTAGAACAGGTTGAGCCCATTTCCATCCTGCATGGCGTTCACGTCATGCAGGATCCAGGCTGCGGCAAACAGCGTGAATCCCGCCGCAAAGATGATCGCCGGCCTCTTGATCCCGCCGCGCAGGAAAAGCCAGCAGGTCAGTATCCCCAACCCGAAGAGAAGATTGAAAGTCGAAAAGAAAAAATTGAGAGGATATCCGATGTTGAAGCACGGCAGGATCGCGGAGAGAGCGAGCCATGCAATCATCGTAGCCTTGCCCAGTCTCTTGTTTACGATTGAAATTGAAAAGACCAGGTAGAAGAGTACTTCGCGGCGCAGTGTCCACTCCGGGTGCAGGATCAGATCCTGTTTCGCGGGTCCGACCAGGAATGCGGAAAGAATCGTCGACGGATGCGTTTCGCCGCCCCATCCAAACGAGGGCACGATTAAAAAAATTGCCGTGGAGACAATCAAAACCCCCCACAATGGTGGGTAAAGGCGGCGAAATCGTTTCCAGAGATATTCCTTGAGCACCGCAGCGTGGCCAATATCTTTTCGGTGCGCCAGCCAGATCACGAAGCCGCTGAGCACGAAAAAAAATTGGACTCCTGAGTTGCCGCTGCGAAATGCCAAGAAAGTGTTTGCATGCAGGTATTTCGGCAACATGGTGGTGACGGTTACGTGATACAAAAGCACCGTTACAGCAGCGAGTGCTCGTCCAGCTTGGAGTGTGTTCAGGGATCTGGATGCCATTTATCTCGTCAATTGTGTCGCAGAATGAGGGTAAGGAATGATTCCATCCTATCAAGGGAATACGATTCTTCCAGACATGTGAGTTACGTCTGAAGGGATGGATGCCGACCATCGTCCTGGGTTAATCTTTAGACAGGCATCTAGCTTAGCTAACGCCCATATACACTTGACGCCAGCTCTGCCAACCAATTCGCAGGTCACACCAGGGGCCATCTTCGTAGGTTGCTCAGGGTGGGCTTATGCGACCTGGAAGCCCGGTTTCTATCCTGCGAAGCTATCGTCGAAAAAGTTCCTCGAGTACTATGGCTCCCGGCTCAACTCTGTAGAGGTTAACTACACTTTTCGCAGCCTGCCGAGCGCAAACACTATGGCATCGTGGCTTGGGACAGTGGGAGAAGGCTTTCGGTTTTCCTTCAAGGCGCCGCAGCGAATCACACACTTTCTGCGATTGAAGAGTTGCGGCGAAGCGCTCGCAAGCTTTGCCGCATCGATCCAAGCCGCTGCCGACGCGAGACGCCTCGGCATCATCCTCTTTCAGTTGCCCCCTAACTTCAAGGCCGATGTCTCGCGTCTCGACGAGTTTCTTGCCGAGTCAAAATCGACTGGCCTGCGTTTTGCATTCGAGTTTCGCCACGCTTCCTGGTTTGCCGACGAGGTTTACGCCGTTTTGCGCAACCATGGGTCAGCGCTTTGTATGGCCGAAAGCGATGAGCTAGTTACACCCGATATAGAAACAGCAGCCTTTGCCTGCTACCGTTTTCGAAAGAGCGATTATGACACGCGCGCCCTCGAAGCCGTGCATACCCGTTTGCAGCAGCGTGCCCAATCGGGCGATGTGTTTGCTTATTTCAAACATGAAGAAGAGCCAACCGGTGCCTTGCACGCCGCTGCCTTGCTGGAAGGCCTTCGCAACATATGAGCATGAAGACATTTACGAAATTCGCGGCGGCGGCTCTTGTGAATGGCTGGCATAGTGACTTCACGCCTCGCCGTTTCCTCAACAACGGGCATTTAATGACCCTGGCAGGTAATTTTCTGCCGCGTCCGTGGTCGTTGCCCGAAGCCGAAAATCTGTTGGTGGAAGTAGAAGCGCCAGTTGAAGGCCATGCATCATATGGGCCAACACGTGTGCTTTGCCATTGTCACTGGCAGCCTGCTGATGTTCGCAGTCAGCGGCTTACGATCATTCTTGTCCACGGGCTCGAAGGCTCATCCAATTCCCAGTATGTGCTCGGCAATTCTACGCGCGCCTGGGCTGCCGGTTGTAACGTTGTCCGCATGAATATGCGCAGCTGCGGTGGTACGGATAAATTTTCACCTGCCATTTATCACTCCGGATGCTCGAACGATGTCGCGCGCGTCGTTGAGCAGATTGTGGCCCAGCATCATCTACAGTCAGTCGCCCTTATTGGATACTCCATGGGCGGTAATCTTGTGCTGAAGTATACGGGCGAGCTTGGCCCAAACGCACCATCTGTGCTCAAAGCCGCGGTCGGTATCTCACCGCTCATGGATCTCGCCGCATCTTCCGCCGCGCTGCATGAGCCGCAGAATCGCTTGTACGAAAGATATTTTCTGCGTGCCATGGTCGATCGCGTACGCCGCAAGGCAGAACTTTTTCCGGAAATCTACCTACAGTTTTATGCCAGTGGGATACTCAGCAAGCTGCGCAGTATGCGCGATTTTGACGAGCATGTTGTTGCCCGGTTTGGCGGATTCGCCGACGCCGATGACTATTATTATTCAGTCGCCAGTTCGCGCGTCGCGTCGCAACTAAGCGTGCCTACGCTCATCCTCCATGCGCTTGACGACCCGTTTATTCGCATGCTGCCGGAGACCCGGCAGGTACTTATCGATAATCCACATGTCAATTTCTTCGAGACGCAGCACGGCGGGCACTGCGCGTTCCTGGCTCCGGCCGCGGGTTACGACGGTTATTGGGCAGAGAAGACGCTGCTGGGTTTTTTGCTCAACACGGTACAGGGTTAGCGGGTATGGAGGCTGACTGGTCGGTTGAAATCGGTCCCGATCTTCCTGTCATCACGGTTCCATGGGAAGGCTTTGTGGATCTGCGTCATACGCCGTCGCTCGCCAATAGCCTTGAGGAAACGGTTGCCACACCCGCGTTGGCGCAAGCCCTTATCACTCTCAACTCGGCATCTTCGCCAGTGTTTACTTCCAAGTGCGATCTGTGGCTGCTCGGTCCGGATGAAATTGATCCCTTGGAATTTGAGGCAGGCAGAGAAGAGGCACAACAGGGAATTGCATGTTATATCGACATTGTCGGTCGCAGTGCGGGACTTTTCGCCTCTTTCGTTGAGCATGAAGCATGGGTGCGAGCCGCAACGGCGGAATTACGCGACACGCTATTACCCCAGGCTCATGCCGAGCTTGTTGTACGCCAGTCGTATGTGAATGATCTTGAGGGATTCGCGGTGACACTTTATACGGCAGCCTGCGCTGCGACAGAAGCCGACGCCCAAAGCGTATTTCGCGCCGTGTTGGAGACCGCGATCACCATTACAATGGTGAAAGCAGTCACAACGGGCGAGTAGCTCAATTGGATAGAGCACCGGCCTTCTAAGCCGGGGGTTGTGGGTTCGATTCCCGCCTCGCCCACCATTAGATTCAATAATTTAGGAGATTTCGGCTCCGTTGTAGGTCGAGACTGTGGGGGGATTTTGTGGGGACCCTGACCGCGGGAACCGGCGTCTGGGAAGCTTTCCGACGGCTTCGCGCTTCGCTTGATCTCTGGTGTGTGAATACCGCTCCAGCATCTTGGCTGACATCCAGCTAGATTCCTTATTCCGACGGGTGAAGCGATCGCGACGACGTCCTGATCTTATAAGCCGTGCTGCGATCGCGCACGCCGTCCACCACCTGTTGAAGGCGCGACAGCGCCGCCGGAATTTCATTCGAAAAGAGCATGAGAATCTCCTTGGACGTGAAGGCCACCGATGTGAGCCCCATCC
>DATHQH010000048.1:0-26792 GCA_035482895.1 Alloacidobacterium sp.
ATTTCGACATGCAGCTTCGCCTCCGCATCCGGATTCTGCGCCAGCAGCAGCCATGTCCAGGCGAGGGCATTGGCGACAGTCTCATATCCGGCAAGAAAAATGGTGAGCACCTCATCGCGCAGCTGTTCATCCGTCATACCGGAGTGATCCTCTTCCTCGTCGCGCGATGCCAGCAGCATGGAAAGCAGATCGCCACTGTCGATACCGGTCGCGCGGTGTTCCTCAATCATCCGGTAGACCACCGTATCCAGACGTTTGCGAGCGCGCTTGAACCGCATCAGACCTGGAATCGGCAGATGCAGCAGGTCTTCCGCGCGAGGCAGTGCAACGAGAAAGTTGTAGAGGCGCATGATGGCGTTTACCTCATCATTGATGCGCTGCACATCCCTGGTCACGTCGGAGTTAAAAAGCGTGCGCGCAACGATCTGCAATGTAAGCTGCATCATCTCCGCCGAAGCATCGAGCTCCACTCCCGCTTGCCAGGCATTCCGCATAGCAGCAGAGCGCTCCACCATCGTAGAAGCATAGGCCTGAATCCGCTGGCGATGAAAGGCAGGCGCGGCGATGCGCCGCTGCCGCTTATGGATCTCGCCGTCGCTGGTGATCAGCCCTTCGCCCAACAGGATCTTCATGCGCCGCTGTGTGCGCTCCTTGATGAAGTTCTGCGGCTGCACAATCAGCACATCGCGAATCAACTCAGGGTCGTTCATCACGACCACATCGCTGGGACCGATGCGATAGCACGATACGCGCCCGAAGGTGGCAGCAAGGTATTCAAAGAGTCGGATCGGATTGCCGGGCTTGAAGAAGCGGCTGAATAAATAGAACGGCAGGTTGCGCTTCAGTCCCGGTGGAAAGCGATAGCGACCGCGCTCTTCAATGGGCCAGCGATTGTCGACTTGGGATACAGTGGCCATTGAAATTCATCAGAGCGCCAGACGCTCCTCAACCACCATTACGATGCGCCGATGGATTTCTTCAATAGCCGCATCGCTTTCGATTGCGACCACACGCAAAACGTCGCGTTCGGCGATCTCTCGATATTTCTCATAGACGCGGCGGTAGAAGGTCTCATCTTCGCGTTCAAAACGATTTTCGTCCGTACCTGTCTTCTTCAGGCGATCGTTCCTGCGTCGCGCGCGTGCAAGGGAAGCCTCGAAGTCAGGCAGCAGAAGGATTGTCAGGTCCGGCTGTAGCCCTCCGCACATCACTTCATGCAACTGCAAAACAACATCGCTGCCCAGCTGACGCCCGCCGCCCTGATACGCTTCCGTCGAATCGGTGTAGCGATCGCAAAGAACTACATGGCCATTTTCGAGCGCGGGCAAAATGACTTCTGCAATCGCCTGCGCCCGGTCGGAAAACATCAGCCCGAGTTCAGCCCGCGCAGCGAGATTTTCTGTGCGCGAATCCAGCAGCAACTTGCGGATGCGGTCGCCGATGCGCGTACCCCCGGGCTGCCGCGTAACCGTGATCTGCTGGTTGCGTACTTCCAGCCATGCGGCCAGCTTGCGCATCTGCGTGGTCTTGCCGGAACCATCCAGTCCTTCAAACGTAAGAAAAAAACCACGGCCCATGGCGCGAGTGTAGCAGAGGCTATCAGCGTCATTTTGTAAGGGCTTTTTGCTTGTACCTTACATGCCGCCCAGTTGATTCAGGTCGATGGACTCGTAGTCTTTGCTCTCAATGCCCGCGCGAATCTCTTTCGGGGTTTTGCCGAGCTTGGTCATCTTGTAGGCGTACGCGCCTTCTTTTGCACAGGTCGAGCAAATGGCGCCATGCGTGCCTTCAAAACAGCTATGCAAACTGGTGTGGCCCAGAGCCTTGTCGCAGCGGCAGTAGCAGGGAAGCTGGTAGAGCACTTTCGGCACCTGGGCTGCCTCCAGGTACACTTCCTTTTGCCAGGGATAGCGGAAGTAATCGCCCTGCAACTGGTCGCCAGCGAGGACAGGCGGCAATTTCTCAGTTTTCACAGGCGGCGCCGGGTGATAAGCCGGAATATCATCAGCGGGGTTAGACCATTGCGCGTAACTGGCGATCGTGGCGAATCCGAGGGCCATCCCAAGGAAAATCCGTTTCATGCACTGCTCCTGCACACTAGATTAACGCAAGGACATAGCTTTAAGGGCGACTGGAATGGGAATGAGTCAGAAGGGAAGATTCGGAAGGTAGGCCGTAATTAGGAAATCAAAAAAAGGACGGCACGAACGGTACTTTGTCCGTGCCGGGAGGCCAGTGACGCAACTTATAAACTCTTGTCATCGCTGAGAGAGCCCCGCTCGATCATCAGCAATTGTCTTACACTTACATAGATGCTTCTTTTTGCCGCTGCGCTCCAGAATTTTTTAACTTCTATGAGATCGTGTACCTTTTCTTCTATTTCATGTAGCTTACGCGATATCGGCGAGCAATACAAGCACCTTGTAAATAAAAACACGGGTTTGAATAAAAGTTGCGATCCGGTTTACACAACGCATCAAAGATAAGCAGTCGATGAAGGGTAGCCGACAAGTATGAGCGATCCTATGCAAGCTGTTGATTACAAATCACGAGAGGTCGAAAAAGAACCGCGTTCTAACCGTCTCCGAACGGGTTTGCTGGTGCTGGGATCTGCTTTATTTGGTGGAATCGCGGTGGTGCTGTGGAATCGCCGGACCTTAGCGAATATGCAAAATCAGCCGCTGGAAAAGACCAATCCACCCTCTCCAGTGGACGATGACGCTATTTATTGAATACAGGCTTCAGTTTTTTGTAGAAAGGGCATCGGCCGCCTGAGCAAGCTCAAAATCGCGTTCGGTGAGCCCGCCCGCGTCATGCGAAACCAGCGCCAGCTTTACTTTGTTGTAGCGAATATCAATATCGGGATGGTGTCCGGCAGCTTCAGCTTTGTCGGCAACGGCATTCACGAACCGTAATGCGTCGACAAAGTTGGCAAATTTGAATTCGCGGACAATTTCTTTGTCTACCAGCTTCCACCCTTGCAGCTTTTTTAACTTTTCCTGTACGGCATCCGGGCTAAGTAATGGCATGAAGTGTCCTCACTGCTCTGAGCCCTTAAACCTTGGCTTCTGTCCCGCTCAGAGAAAAGGGAGAAAAGCGTGCATGTTGGCCGATCTCGGCGCGCAAGTCGAGCCATAACCGGTCGGGCATGCTGAGGTAAACGTCAACTACCTGGGGATCGAACTGGGTTCCCGCGCACCGTTGAATTTCATTTCTGGCCGCCGTAAAGGTATTGGCTCGGCGATAAGGGCGGTCAGAAGTAATTGCGTCGAGCGTGTCAGCCACAGCAAAAATTCTTGCGCCTAAGGGAATCTGTTCACCGCGCAAGCCACGTGGATATCCACTGCCGTCAAAGTGTTCCTGGTGCGTATATACAATCTCCGCCGCTTCGCGCAGGTAGGGGATTTTGCATAGAATCTGATAGCCGCGCGCGCAATGGTCACGCATGACCACCTGCTCCTCCACGTCCAGTCTGCCGGGTTTGAGCAGGATGGCATCGGGGATGGCCATTTTTCCGATATCGTGCAGAAAAGCGCCCCGGGCAATGGTCCGGATATCGTTCGCCAAAAGCCCCATCGCTCTTGCCAGCGCAACTGTGTATCCGGTTACGCGCTTGGAATGGCCTTCCGTTTCTGCATCTTTCAGGTCCAGGGCATCGCCCAGGGCTTCAAGGGTTATATCGTAGGAGCGTTCGAGATCCGAAACGGCTTGCCGTAGCATATCCGTTCGCGCGGCGATCAACTGCTCGAGATTCGACTGGTACATCGAGTTTTGCTGCGCCAGTCGCCGATGATCCAGGGCCCGTCGGACCGTGACCAGCAGCTGTTCTTTTTCGAAAGGCTTTAAGAGATAATCGTAAGCACCCTTGCGTATGGCAGAAATGGCAACGCCCACATCATGGATCGCAGTCACCATTACCATCGGTGTTTCAGGCTGCATCTCCCGCAGGCGTTCAAGCAGCGTCATCCCATCCATGCCAGTCATCATGATGTCTGAAAGGACCAGATCATACGGCGAGTCATTCTGAAGGCGCTCAATCGCTTCCAGCCCATTGCTGGCCAGTACTGGATGATAATGAGCTTTTTCCAGCATGGCGGCGATGACAGTTCTTACATAAGGCTCATCATCGACGACCAGAATACGTTCAGAAGCCATGTGTCCTTCTCAACTTCGATAACGGCCTCAACGGAGGCAATCGCTAAGGTGGTGTGCCTGCTCACCGCCTGCTACAAATACAATGTATGCCACTTGAGCGCAGAATGGCTGCGTTCCAGGAAGCATCTGTCGTTTTATTCCCAATATGGCCGTCGTTTTCCCGATAAGTGCAACTGATAACAGGTATAAGCTTTGGATGCTTTGATTTTGTTTTGATGATCTTCAGCATAAAAAATAGCATCAAAGTATTGAAAACATGAAATCGACTCTCTCAAATGTCGATTTTGGAATCGTTTAAGATAATAGTGGGTTCCTGGTTTCTAAGATAATAAGGGTTCCCGCTTTCGACGATGGGTTGGGAAGGGTGCTCTTGGCTAGACACGTACGTGGATTGTTTGAAGAAACTACCGCTCGTATCGCCGCCGTGAAGTCGGAGGAACGTTCCATCGAGCACCGGCAACGCGATATCTATGACAGTCACCGCCATCGGATCTTTTCCCTCGCTTATCACATGACCGGCAACGAGCTCGAGGCGGAACAGGTACTTATACAAAGCTTTGTGCAAGCTTTCGCTTCCGATCCAAAGCCGGATTGCGCCCTCATTGATGGTTCCCTAATTTCTGAGCTTCGCCGTTATTTTCCGCTGACACCCTCTGACCCTGCCCCGTTATCCGTATCCGCGGAAATAAGCGGTCGAAACATCCGCCGTACGGATCTCGAGGAGGCGATTCAGGGCTTGCCCCCCTGCGAGCGGCTTTTTTTTCTTCTGCGGGACGTGGAAGGCTATACAACGGAGGCGATTTCCCAACTCGTGGGTATGACCCAGCAGCAGGTGAACCGAACGCTATTCTCGGCCAAAATCCGCCTGCGCAGTATCCTGGCCGAGATGGAAGCAAGTCGTGCCGCCTGAGCGCGGTACTTTCGTCTAGCGGCTCTTTTCCACTTCTTTAGCGGCTTGTATCTGTGAGCGGCGGCTCTTGGCCCATCCTGTCTTGGTAGTCTGCCTTGCGCGTCCCAGCGCCAGAGCGTCCGCAGGAACATCCTCGGTAATGCAGGAGCCGGCTGCAACATAGGCTCCTTTCCCAATCACAAGGGGCGCTACGAGCGTTGTGTCGCTGCCGACGAAAACGCCGTCTTCGATCAACGTGCGGTGTTTGTTGACGCCATCATAGTTGCAGGTGATGACGCCAGCGCCGACATTTACACCTTTGCCGATCTCTGCATCGCCCAGATAGCTCAGATGATTGGCCTTCGATCCTTTACCCATGCGCACTTTTTTCGTTTCGACAAAATTGCCGACATGCGCCTCTTCGCCAATCTCGCTGCCTGTACGGAGATGCGCATATGGCCCAAGCAAGGCCCCTGCCTGCACATGCGATTCGCTGATAATGCAGCCCTGCCGTACCAGCACGTGATTCTCAAGCGTCGCATTTTCGATGACCGAATACGAACGGATCCGGCAATCTTCCCCGATGTGCGTATCGCCCAGCAGTTGCACAAACGGCTCAATGATCGAATCAGCGCCTACTTTCACCTCAGAATCGATAACGGTCGTCTCCGGGCGGTAGATGGTCACGCCCTGCGCCATCAGCTTGTGAGCCGTGTTCAGGCGCATGGCTGCGTCCAATTCTGCCATCTCGGCAATCGTGTTCGCACCCAGGACCTCCGTCGCCGATGCTGCCTGAATGGCTGTGACGCGGTGCCCTTCGTTCACCAATAGCCCAGCCATGTCCGTCAGGTAGTATTCGCCGTGAGCGTTGGCGGTTGTCAGCTCGTTAATATTGTTGAAGAGCGGCTCGGTTGCAAAGGCATAGATGCCGGAATTGATTTCGCGGACTCCCTGCTGTTCCGGTGTCAGTGCCTTCTGCTCGACAATCGCGACCACCTCCGCCGAGTCAGGCGACTTGCGCAGCACCCGGCCATAACCGTGCGGATTGTCGGGCGCGGCGGTAAGAATTGTCATCGCTGCGCGTTCCGATAAATGGAAGTCGCGCATCCGCGCAATCGTCTCCGGCTGCAGTAGGGGAACATCACCCGAAAGGACGAGGATGTGTTCATAACTGCCGACGGCCTGCCGCGCGGTCTGGACTGCATGGCCCGTCCCGCGCTGTTCTGCCTGGGTGACAAACTTTACGCCGGTCTGCGCCACCGCTGCCTGTACCGCTCCTGCCTGATGGCCAACCACGACATACACGTCTTCCGGCGGGACGATCTGTGTGGCTGCGGCAATGACATGTTCGAGCAGCGTCTTGCCGCCGATCTGATGCAGCACCTTGGCACGTTTTGATTTGAGCCGCGTGCCTTTACCCGCGGCCATGATCACAATGGCAAAACGCATTTACTGCTCTCCTTCGTTGCCGCCGGGACCTTGCGCCGGCATTCCGGGGATGGTGATATCGATAGGATGCGGAGCGCCCAGGCCAAGTGTGGTGAGCGATGTTCCGAACTCCTGCTGGTTGCCGACGACAAGAACAGCCAGCTTGGATGTGTCGATATATTTTTTCGCCACGCGTTCCAGGTCGGCAATGGTCACACGCTCCACGCCCTCGCGATATTTCTCATGAAAATCCGCCGGATAGCCATAAAATTCCAGCCGTGCCGCCGCCGCAAGCACTTTTTCCCGGGTGTCGTAATTGAAGATGAAGGAATTGAGCACCTGGTCTTTTGCTCGCTTCAACTCCTCCTCGGTAAAAGGTTTCGTCTTGAGATCGGCAATTTCCGTCTGCATGGCCTGCGCCGCTTGGACAGTGCTTTCACTCTTGGTGGCAGCCAGCACGCGGAACATGCCAGGATGATCGTAGGAGGCGCCAAAGCCGCCACCCACCTCATAGGCCAGTCCCTGCTTTGTACGCACATTCTGAAAGAGCCGCGATCCGAACCCGCCGCCGAAAATTTCATTCATGATCGACAAAGCAAAATAATCCGGGTTGCTGCGGAGCGTTCCCAAACCAACGATGTACACGTTGCTCTGATTTACATCGCTCTTGTCGACGATGTAGGCTCCCGGTTTCGGCCCGGGAAATTCTCCTGTGGGCTTTGGCCACGCCGCGCCCCGCGGCAGATTTTCAAAGGTGTCGCGCAGCGTCTTTTCCATCGTGGCGGGATCGAAGTCGCCTTCGACGCCGATAATCATGTTGTTCGGCACGATGGTCTTGTCGTGCCAGTGCTTCAGATCATCGAGCGTGACGGCTTTGATCGTCGCGAGTTCCGGTTCACGCGCGTAAGGACTATCGGCACCGTACACAAGTCTGGCCGCCTCACGCTCGGCAATCTCGCTGGCATCGTCATTGCGACGGACGATTCCGGCAGCCGCCTGTTGCTTGGCCAGAGTCAGCTTTTCATCCTTGAATGCAGGATGCTCCAGCAGATCGATGGCGATTCCGAAGACCTGATTCTCATCCTTCGCGAGGCAAGACCATGAGACGGAAGTGGAATCCAGATCACCGCCTGTTTCCACCTTTGCGGCCCTGGCTTCGAGCAGATCGTCCAGCTGGTCGCCGTCCTTGCTGGCTGTGCCGCTGGTACGCCAGGCATCGCTGTATAGATCGACAAGGCCTGCTTTGTTCGCAGGCTCATCGCGTGAGCCGCCGCGTATTTCAATGAAACCGCTGATGAGCGGCAGCTCATGATCTTCCTCAAGCAGGATGACCAGTCCGTTCTTTAGCTCTATGCGCCTCGGTTGCGCCGGGACAAAAGGACGGAGCGGCGGAATCGGAATCTGCTTCCACGGTTGTGCCTGCTGAGTCTGTTGCGCCGGTGCGGTTGTTGTCTGGGCGGACGCAATAGCCGCGCCCAAAAGAACGATCGGAAACACGTAGACAAACACCGGGTAGACGAGGGCTTTAGCCCTCGTAATAATCCGCGCGAATCGATGGGGCTTTAGCCCCTGAGGTATGGTTTTCGCCTCGGTGAGGTGGCAAGCATTTGAGAAGGCGCGATATTCGTTCATTGCGCGCCTCCCTGCGACTGTTGCGCAGCGCCATCTTTCGGCGCTTGAAACTCAACCATGGCGTATGTCCGGTTTGTGTCCACAAATGTTTTACTTGCCACGCGGCGAATATCTTCTTTTGATACCGCGTCGATCCTCTTTAATTGATTGAACAACTCTCGCCAGTCTCCAAACCGGAGCTGATAGATGGCCAACTGCTCGGCCAGCCCCTGATTGTCGCCAAGCCCGCGCAGCAGGTCTGCGCGTGCCCGCGTCTTAAACATCGACAATTCGTCATCGGAGACATCGGTCGTCTTCAGCTTGTCGATCTCCTTATGGATTGCCGTCCGCATCTCCTGAGGTGTGTGTCCCGGATTCGGTACCGCGAAGAAGGCAAACAGACCGGGATACTTGTTGCCCGGAAAGCCGCTGAACCCTTCAGCCTGCGCCGCAATCTGCTGGTCGCGCACGAGGCTGCGATAGAGCCGCGATGTGCGCCCGTTCGAAAAAATATCCTGGATCGCGTCGTACACCGCGTCGTCGGGATCTCGATAGTCAGGTTTGTGATAGCCCTCTATATACAGCGGCTGCGTCTGCTCCTTAAGGATGACTGACTTCTCTCCGGCCTGTCGTGGCTCGACGGTGGTCATCCCTTCAGGATGCGGCCCTGCCGGAATCGCGCCTAGATACTTCTCGAGCATAGGCATCGCTTCCGAGGCTTTCAGATCCCCCGTAACGGCGATCACGATGTTCGATGGCACATAATATTTCTGATGGAAGGCTGCCGCCTGTGTCGCCGTAATCTGGCTTAGCTCGCTTGCCCAGCCAACACCCGGACGATGATAGGGATGCGCTACGTAAGCCGCAGCCAGAAACTGCTCTACCATGCGTCCGATGGGATTCGAATCAATGCGCATGCGTCGCTCTTCCATCACCACATCGCGCTCTTTGTAAAACTCGCGCGGCACTGGGTTGGCAATGCGGTCGCTTTCCATATACGCCCATAATTCAAGGCGGTTCGAGGGCATGCTCCAGTAGTACTGCGTGTCATCGAGACTGGTCTGCGCATTCAAGCCCGTGGCGCCGTTCGATTCGGCAATCTCCGTGAACTGATTCGGAATGACGTATTTCTGTGCCTCAGCCTGCGCCTGTACAAACGCGGCGTGCAGCGTCTTCAGCTTTTCCGGGTCACGCCCAACGGACTTACGATATTCCGCTTGAAATGCGGCATTGGTCTCCTCCACTTTGTCGAGCGCGATCCTCTCGGCGGGATAATTGATCGTGCCAATGTCCTGCGTCCCTTTGAAGGCCAGATGCTCGAACATATGCGCCAGGCCCGATTGGCCGTCCGGATCGTTCGCGTCCCCGGCGTCGACAATTGTGAAGTAGGAAAACACCGGAGCGTCGGGGCGCTCGCAGATGATCAGCGTAAGCCCATTCGGCAATACTTTGGTCGTGATGCGTCTCTCGAAACTGGACAAATCCTGCGCATGGGCCGTGAGCGCTGCTGCGCATACCAGGGCAACCGCACGCATCGTAGAAAAGAATTTCATTGATCCTCGCATAACAGCGTTAATTCTGACGCTATCCGGCCCTCGTGCGAGTGTCAAACCCGGCAGGCCGCGCTATTTTTTCTGCGGAAGGTTCGTGTAATCGGCCACATACACCACCAGGCCTAAATTCGGCAGCGATTTCGAATATCCGGCCTCGAGCTGCTGACGATAGTGGTCGAGCGAGAAGTTGAAAACTTTGGTAGCGTCCTTATCGATCAACTCCAGGTCGACGTCTTTCATCGTCAGCTTGCCGAAAGCAACCGTGCCGCCGCGAAGGTAGATAAAGCGATCCGACGCGACCGGCACCGGCTTAAAGGTCGCATCCGGCTGGCCGAACACTTCGACAAGCTGATCGCCTTCGATGTGAACCGAAGCCAGCTTGCCGGCGATATGCGGAGGAGGAAAAAGCCGCATCACGGCTACGGTTACATCATCACCCTGAATCAGAAAGCTCGGTTGATGCTTCGGCTGAGCCACGCTCGACAGCTTGATTCCCAGAGCGTCCAGCAGGCCTTTCTTGAGGACTCCTGCCGCCTTCACATCCGTAAAGTGAAGGTGCAGGTTGCCATCCGGAGTTACGCTCAGAGTCCCCTTGCCTTCGAACGGCACGTCCAGGCCCTTCTTGATGTAGCCCTTCACTACAAGCGTTTGCCCCTCAAAGCTGACGGTGACGTTGTGAATGGGAGTCTGCGCATGCGGCAGGATATAGTTGTTCATGAGCGCCGCCATGTTGTCCGCCGAAACATACGCCTCAGCATTCACAATCTGCAGCGTATACGACTTCTTGTCGTCCAGCGAAACGACTTTTCCGGGGCGGGGAACCATGAACCCATTCATGCGCTTGACCGTGAGCGTTACACCGTCAATCACCTCAAACGAGATATTCTGCGCCTGAGCGTAGACCGCTCCTGCGGGCAAATTCCCGGACACGGAAGAGGTCTGTGCCGTGCAAATATGCGTGCCCAGAGTTAATAGAGTGAAAAGCCAGAAAGCTTTCGGTTTCACCAATCCCACCTGCCACCGAGAGTTGTGGTGCGCAGTTAGATGCAGAAAACCGTAAGCCCCTAATGTTAAAAGCCCGGCCTTGCACAAAGCCCGATGCTTGCATAAAGACAGACCCGCCCGATATCCTCCCCCCTGTAAGGAGCAATCCGCATGAGCACCGCTCTCGCAGACGCGCCCGCTACCGTTACCACCGTTCCTCTCATCCGCCGTTGCGCCGTCCTGGGAGCAGGAACCATGGGCTCACGCATCGCCGCACACCTTGCCAACGCCGGCCTTCCCGTTGTGCTTCTGGATATCGTCCCCGCGAATGCCGACGCAGCCAGCCGCAGTCGCATCGCATCGCAAGCCCTGCAGGGCCTCCTCAAAGCAAAGCCCGCAGCTTTCTATGACGCATCGAGCGCCCGTCTCATCACACCCGGCAACTTTGAAGATGATCTCGCGCAATTGAAATCCTGTGACTGGATCATCGAAGCAGTCTCCGAAGACCTGGCCATCAAGCAGACACTCCTTGAAAAAATTGCGCCGCACGTGCGTCCGGACGCCATCGTGACGACAAACACCAGCGGTCTGCCCGTCGCCTCTATCGCGGCAAAGATGCCGGCTGACTTCCGCAGTCGCTGGTTCGGCACCCACTTCTTCAACCCTCCGCGCTACATGCGCCTGCTCGAAATCATTCGCACGCCGGAGGCAAATCCGCTGGCTGTTGCAGCGGTCGCCGATTTTGCCGACCGCCGCCTCGGCAAGTCCATCGTCTATGCGCATGACACACCGAACTTCATCGCCAACCGCATCGGCGTCTTCGCCATGCTGACCGCTGTTGACCTGATGCAACAGCTAGACCTGACGATTGAAGACGTGGACGCGCTCACCGGATCCAGCATTGGCTGGCCGCGCACCGGCACGTTTCGATTAGCAGACATGGTCGGCATCGACGTGCTCGCGCATGTGGCAAGCAATTTTTCCAGCACGAAAGCTGAAGACGCAGCCGCCACAAAACTGCCGCCCTTCGTCGAAACCATGCTGGCAAATAAGTGGCTCGGCGACAAAACCGGCCAGGGCTTTTACAAGAAGATTCCCGACGCACCCGATCCGAAAAATAACCGCCTCGCACTCGACTGGAAGTCCCTCGACTACCGCCCGGCCCAGCGTCCCAAATTCCCTTCGCTCGAAATGGCGAAGAACGCCGCCGCCCTGCCCGAGCGCCTGCAACTGCTCATTGGCAATGGTCCCGGAAAAGACAAAGCCAGCCTCTTCCAGTGGACCCTGCTCACGCGCATCTGGAATTATGCAGCAGATTGTTTACCGGAGATCGCCGACGACCTCGCCTCCGTCGACCGCGCCATGCGCACCGGCTTCAACTGGGAGCTTGGTCCTTTTGAAATGTGGGACGCCGTAGGCGTACAGCAAAGCTGCGAGCGTCTCCGCGCACGCAACGAGCACGTCAGCCCGCAGGCTGAAGCGCTTCTCGCATCCGGCAAAACCAGCTGGTACAGCGATGGAGCTGAAACGCATGGCCGCGCAGAATTCGATCCGGCGACGCGCGACTACAAACCGATAGCCCAGCCCCCAGGCATCGCCAGCATCGCAGCCTTCAAGCGCGCCAACGGAGTCATCCGCAAAAACGCAGGTGCATCGTTGGTCGATATCGGCGAAGACATCGCCTGCATCGAGCTGCACTCGAAGAAAAACGCCATCGGCGACGACATCGTCTCGCTCATCACGCAAACGCTGCACCCAGACAGCGAGCACGTCCGCAACTTCAGCGGCTTCGTCATCTCCGGCGATGCGTCCGATTTCTCCGTCGGCGCCAACCTCATGCAACTGCTGCTCACCATGCAGGAAGGCGACTGGGATGAAGTCGATCTTGCCGTCCGCGCCTTCCAGCGCATGACCGCGTCCATCAAGTTCTGTCCGCGCCCCGTCGTCGTCGCGCCATTCAGCCTCTGTCTCGGTGGAGGCGTCGAAATTTCACTCCACGCCGCAGCCCGCCAACCACATGCCGAACTCTACATGGGTCTCGTCGAAGCCGGAGTTGGCCTCGTCCCTGCTGGCGGCGGCACCAAAGAGATGGCGCTGCACGCCGTCGATGCAGCCGCCGTTGAATCCGGCACCAGCCCGACAGAGGCTCCGCTCAAGTTCGCATTCTCAGGCGAGTTGCAGGACGCGCTGCGCCAGCGCTTCGAAACGATAGGCATGGCCAAAGTCTCAACCTCTGCCGCCGAAGCGCGCGGCCTCGACCTGTTGAAGTCCTCCGACAAGATCACGCTCCACCGCGAACGCCTCCTGCTCGACGCACGCGAGACAGCTATGTATCTCGCCGGCTCCGGTTATTCCGCTCCCACGCCGCGCATGCAGATACCGGTGCCAGGCGACCAGGTGGGTGCCACACTTCGCCTCGGCGTGCATCTTATGCGGCAGGCGGAGTACATCAGCGATCACGACGTGAAGATCGCAAACCATGTCGTGCGCATCCTATGTGGAGGCAGCGTAACTCCGGGAACGTTCGTCACTGAGCAATACCTGCTCGACCTCGAACGCGAAGCCTTTCTCTCACTCTGCGGCGAGCGTAAGACGCAGGAGCGCATTGCTTTCACGCTGAAGACAGGAAAGCCGCTCAGGAATTAAAGAGATGCAAGGCGTGCACAAGCTCATCGTATGGACCATGCTCATCGCTGCACCGCTGGTATTGGCGGCGCAGGGCAGCGAGCAGGTTTTGCATGGCCATAAAGGCGATCAGTCTTTCGCCTTTCGCCTGCTGCCTCCAGCTACATTTACTGAGCTGCCTGCGCCTGTTCGCAAAGATCTGGAGAAGCGCCATTGCATGATTCCGCAGAGCTACGAGGCGCGCTCTCCCGAAAATGTGATTCACGGAGCGTTCCGCGAAAAAGGACCGACTGACTGGGCTGCACTCTGCTCTCAGAATGGCACAACAACCCTGCTCGTTTATTGGTCAGACTCCGGATCGGCGCCCGCAGAGCTCGCGGTGCAAACCGACACGGACACCGCCGACCCACATGACGAGACCAATTTGCTCGGCTACGCCCGAGGTATCGATGTGGCCTCGCCAAACGCTATCAACGAGATACTGGTAAACAAACCATATGGCCCCTTCGATCACGATGGGATTAAAGATGCGCACATCGAGAAGTCGTCCGTTATTCACTATTTCAAGAACGGCACCTGGATGGTTTTGCAGGCAAGCGAATAGGTAGGTGCGGGTTTTAGCCCGCACATTTACCAGGTTTCTTTAACAGAGGGGCTTTAGCCCCTGAGGGTCAAGCAATGAGAGATGCAGTCATCGTCAGCACCGTCCGTACCGCAGTAGGCAAAGCTCCTAAGGGCACACTCGCATTCACCCGCCCTGACGACCTGGCCGCCATCGCGATGAAAGGTGCCCTGGATAAAATCCCCGCGCTCGACCCTAAAGAGATTGAAGACGTCATCATGGGCTGCGCCATGCCCGAGGCCGAGCAGGGAATGAACGTCGCCCGCATAGCCAGCCTGCGCGCCGGGTTGCCGATCGAAGTTTCCGGCATGACCATCAATCGCTTCTGTTCTTCGGGATTGCAATCCATCGCCATCGCCGCCGACCGCATCCGCTCAGGCTCCGCAGAAGTCATGCTCGCCGGCGGCACCGAATCGATGAGCATGATCTCGATGGGAGGTCGCAAGATCAGCGCCAACCCATGGCTCGTCGATCACTACGCCGACACCTATCTCTCCATGGGTCTTACCGCCGAGCGCGTGGCGGCAAAATACGGCATCACCCGCGAGCAGGCCGACGCCTTTTCGCTCAAGAGTCACGAGAAAGCACTAGCCGCAACCCAGGCCGGCAAGTTTGATGAAGAAATTGTGCCTGTCACGGTGACAAATTCAACGCCAACAAAAAATCCAGCCAAGCCGGAAGTCAAAACCAGCGAATTTAAAAAAGACGAAGGCCCCCGCGCCGATACCTCGCTCGAAGCGCTGACGAAACTCAAGCCTGCCTTCCACGCAAAAGGAACCGTGACAGCAGGGAACTCGTCGCAAACCTCCGACGGAGCCGCCGCCTCCATCGTCATGTCGTCAGAACGTGCACAAGCGCTGAACCTGAAACCGCTGGCAAGATTCGTCAGCTTTGCAACTGCCGGATGCCTGCCCGAAGAAATGGGACTGGGCCCAGTCTTCGCCATCCCCAAAGCTCTGAAACTCGCCGGACTCACCATCGACCAGATCGACCTCATCGAACTGAACGAAGCCTTCGCCGCGCAGGCACTAGCCGTAATCCAGCAAGCGGGATTAGACCCCGCCAAAGTCAACGTCAACGGCGGAGCCGTCGCCCTGGGTCACCCGCTAGGCTGCACCGGAGCCAAACTCACTGCCACACTCCTGCACGAAATGAAACGCCGCAACCTCCGCTACGGATTAGTCACCATGTGCGTAGGCGGCGGCATGGGCGCTGCTGGAGTTTTCGAAAATCTAAACTAAGAACGATGAGCAATCACGCTGCAAGACTCCGGCCCAAGAAATCAACCTATTTCGGTTTTGAACGGAATGAGTTGGCGGCATTGATTGTAGGATCGGTGATAGGGCTCGTCCGGCTCATCGTTCATCCGTGGTATGGAGATAGCCACTCAAACTGGCCGTCAGTTACCGGACAGGTGCTTGAAACGCGGATTGTTGTTATACCCATGCTGGAACACCGATACACTCCCAGCGAGATTCTCTATCAACTTCAGGTTCATGTTGCATATGAACGCAATGGAGCGCAATCCAACACGTGGCTTCCCGTTGCAAAGCAGTCTACCGACAAAGCCTTCCTGGAATTCTGGCTATCGCAAAAGAAAAGCAAGATCTGTTCAGTTCGCTGGCCACCCAAGAATCCGGCATACGTCGAAGCTATTCTTTACTGAGGAATAAAGCCGGGTGCCCCGTCCTTTGCGAAGCAAAAAGTGGGAGAGCACAACATCAACCCCGCCGATTCACCGCCAAATAATGCTGATCCAGTGCCTGCCGAATAAGCGTCTTGATGACAGCCTGCCTACTGATGTTCATCTCTTTCGCGGCGGTATCGAGTTCTTCCAGCATCGGAGCCGTAAAGTCCACATTCACACGCTGAATGGCGCCCATCATGCGGCCCTTGTTGATAAAAAAGCGCGATATATCTTCGCCTTTGTCTGCCAGTCGGGCTATAGCCTCCGCCGAAATCGGACTTGTCCCTTTAAGAGTTTTCTGCATAAAGCTCCTGCTCCTGTTTTGTCGGGAGAGTCACAAGGTGGTAATACTCACCTTTTATGTCTTCACGCACTTCGAAGATGACCGAGTAGAGCCGCTCCCCAACCCATCCGATAGCCCGGTATTGCTCCGGCATGTCCGAGCGCTGGTCGAGGTAATAACGCTGCGCAAATATCTCCTGCGCTTCTTCAAAACCAATTCCGCGTTTTGGATTTCCCCTGAGCTTCTTGCTCTTTTTCACATCGAAGTGAAATCTCATAACAGTATAGCTGTTATACCATTAACTAAGGGATCAGAATGCCGCGATCTAAGCAACAAATAGACATGAAAGTGGAGGAAATATTTCCCGACTCCGAGAGGGGTAGTCGCTCTCTAAAAATCCGGCAACGATTATCCAATTGTTGGATGACGACGGCCGAGTGCTTGGGATGATTGAACCAGTTCCCAGAGAAGCAAAAGAAGTCCAAGAAAAAGGCACGCAAGACCACCTGAACCACAAGCCAATCTTCACAAAACAGGCGTAGGATGTTCCGTTGCATCATAGGAAACAGGAGCATCAAAGAATATGGCCACCGCTACCACCTCCGCTCCCGTCAAAGCCGTCACCGGCGGCAGCTTCCTGATCGAAGAACGCCAACCCTCTGACATCTTTACGCCCGAAGACTTCTCCGACGAGCAACGCCAGATCGCCGAGACCGCCGCGCAGTTTGCCGCAAACGAAGTCCTCCCCGCCGCTGACGAGATCGAAGCCAAGCACTTCGACGTAACCCGTGGCCTGCTCAAAAAAGCCGGCGACCTCGGTCTCATGGCCGTCGATGTCCCCGAAGCCTACGGCGGCCTGGAAATGGACAAGGTCACCTCTGCCATCATCGCCGACCGCATGTCCGTGCTCGCGAGTTTTTCCGTAGCCTTCAGCGCGCATGTAGGAATCGGCACGCTCCCCCTCGTCTGGTACGGGACCGATGCGCAAAAGGAAAAGTACCTGCCCAAGCTGGCCACCGGAGAATGGATCGCCGCCTACGCACTCTCCGAAGCCTCATCCGGCTCGGACGCAATGAACGTCCGCACCCGCGCCGTCCTATCTGGCGACGGCCAGCACTACATCCTCAACGGCGAAAAGATGTGGATCACCAATGCAGGCTTCGCCGACCTCTACACCGTTTTCGCCAAAATCACTGCCCCCGCTGATCCTGAATCGAAGAACGCGAAAATGTCCGCCTTCTTGATCGAGCGCGATACGCCAGGCTTCACCGTCGGAGCAGAAGAACATAAGTTAGGTATCCGCGGCTCGTCCACCTGCCCGCTCATCCTCTCCGACTGCAAAGTGCCCGTCGAAAACCTCCTCGGCGAAGCAGGCAGAGGTCACCACATCGCCTTCAACATCCTCAACATTGGCCGCTTCAAACTGGGAGCAGCCTGTCTTGGCGGCGCGCGCACCTCGCTCGCGAACGGCGTCAAATACGCGAAAGAGCGGAAGGCCTTTGGCAAGTCCATCTCTGACTTCGGCCTCATCCAGCAGAAGCTCGCCGACTCGACCGCTCGCATCTTCGTAGGCGAAGCGATGACCTACCGGACGGTAGGCATGATCGACGCCGCCCTCGCGACGATACCCGAAGACCAGGCCCACAACTCCCGCGAAATCCAGAAGCGCATTGAGGAGTACGCCGTCGAGTGCTCCATCTTAAAAGTGTGGGGCTCCGAGATGCTCGACGCCGTCGTCGACCACGTCGTGCAAATCTACGCCGGATACGGATACGTCGAAGAGTACCCAGCCGAGCGCGCCTACCGCGACTCGCGCATCAATAGAATTTTTGAGGGCACCAACGAAATCAACCGCCTCATCATTACGGGCTTTTTAATGAAGCGCGCCATGACCGGCCAACTCGCCCTGCTGCCTGCCATCAAGCAGCTCATGGACGAGGTTATGTCCCCACCCGCCCCCAGCTTCGACGACGCTCCCGACGAGCTCGCGCGGGAAGCCGGAATCCTCGCCAACGCCAAAAAACTAGCCCTGCTAGCCGCCGGAGCCGCCAGTCAAAAATATATGGCGAACCTCGCCGACCAGCAGGAGATCATGGCCGACCTCGCCGACATGCTCATCGAAATCTATGCCGTCGAATCCGCCCTCCTGCGCGCAAGAAAAATGACCAAAGGAACGAACCGGGTGCCCCAGGTCTACGAAGGAGACCTGGGAGTCTTAGCCACCCAGTACTACGCCGCCCATGCCATGACCATCATCGAACCGGCAGCGCGCCGCGTGCTCGCCGCCGTGGCCGAGGGCGACATGCTGCGCACCCAGCTCGCCATCCTGCGCCGTCTCGTCAAGCATGAACCGGCGGACACGATACAGATTGGCCGCGAGCTCGCCCGTCAGGCAATCGACTCAGGCAGATACCCGCTCTGAATCGCAAACCGTGGCCACAGACAGCGAATCCCCCATCCTTTCGGCTTTGTTGCTGAAAGGATGGGGGATGGCGTGAAAAAGAAAATTCACCCCGGACCGAAACAAAATATTCGGAATTACGGTCTACACATACGCGCTGTGTGATGAATGCACAAATTGGTTGCCAGCTTGACAACATCTTTTCCCATGCCATACAACCATCCCATTGTGGGCATAAGGCCCTTTTTGGCATGAGCGTACAACCCCAACCCGATATACTGCATGAGCATCGGGGCTTTCATTCGTCCCGCAAAAGCATCGCAGAATGTGACTTGCAAGTAACTTGTTTCCTGAAGAGCAATTCCAACCAACCTCCACAAAGTTTGACAGGATGGCCATGTTTTCTAAACTTTCCAAGCCGCGTACAGTTGTAGCTCGTCTTGCAGCACTCGCTGCAGCCGGCCTGCTTGTCTTTTCTGCCGCGTCGGTTCACGCCCAAAGCACGCAGCAAGTCCTGATTCCCAACCGCCTCACCGAGCCGGTGAATGAAAGGTCATTAGTTACCCTCAAGGGCAACGTAAACCCGCTGGCAAACGCCAGAAATGACCATGGTGTGGCGTCTGACAGCCTGCAACTGGATCGGATGCATCTGGTCTTGAAGCGCAGCGCTGCGCAAGAGGCCAGCCTCAAGCAATTTCTCTCCGATGTGCACACGCCGGGAACGGCCAACTATCACAAGTGGCTGACCCCCGATCAGTTCGGCCAGCAGTTTGGCCCGTCGGATCAGGATATAGCCACCGTGGAAGCCTGGCTGCAATCGCATGGGTTCACTGTCAGCAAGGTAAATCCCGGTAAGCTGACCATCGAGTTTTCAGGGAATGTCGCGCAACTGCGGAGCGCCTTTCATACCCAGATCCACCAGTATGCCGTGAACGGGCAGGAGCACTATGCAAGCGCCAACGACCCGCAGATTCCGACCGCGTTGGCTCCCGTCATTGGCGGCTTTGTTTCACTGAATAATTTCCGGCCGCAGCGTTACAGCCGCATGCTTGGGCAGGCTTCCTATAGCCCGCAGACCGGCAAAGCCAAGCCGCAGTGGAACTATCCCGACGGCGCTGGTGAAGACTTTGTGCTGTCTCCAAGCGACTACGCCGTTCAATACAACATCGCTCCGCTTTACAGCGCCGGAACCAATGGCACAGGTGAGACGATCGCGATCGTCAACGATTCGAACATTAATGTTTCTCTGGTCAATAATTTCCGCACCCTCTTCGGTCTTCCCGCCAACCCGCCTCAAGTCATTATTGATGGTAACGACCCTGGAATTGACGGCATCAACAACCCCGACGGTCCAAATGGCGACTCAGGGGAGGCTTACCTCGATGTCGAGTGGGCGGGAGCCGTTGCCCCTGGAGCCACCATCGATCTTGTTATCGGTGCCGATACGGCGCTCGAATCGGGTTTTGCCCTGGCCGCCGAACGTGCCGTCTTTAGCAACGTAGCGCCGATCATCAGCGTGAGTTTCGGCGCATGCGAAGCGGCCCTTGGCGCCAGCAACCAGTTTTATAACCAGCTATGGCAGCAGGCTGCGGCCCAAGGCATCACCGTGCTCGTCTCTACGGGCGATAGCGGCTCAGCGGGGTGCGATAACGACAATAATCAGTTCTTTGCGGTGAGTGGTCAGGCCGTGAGTGGATTTGCCTCCACTCCCTACAACGTAGCAGTTGGCGGCACGGACTTTTTTTACGCCGGTGGCAGCAGCGATCTGGGCAAATACTGGAGCGCGAATCCTCCGACGAACACACCTACCACTACGCTGATGGCTGTCATTCCTGAACAGCCCTGGAACAACAGTCAGTTCGGCACCAATCTCGTTGACTTCTACAACGACATTTCAGGTCAGACGGCGACGACGATTGCTGCGGCCGGCGGCGGTGCAAGTACAGTCGGAAACGTCACGACAGACAGCAGTGGCAACATCACGAGTGCCGTTCCCTATCCCAAGCCATCTTGGCAACAGGGAGCAGGCGTGCCCAGCGATAGCGCACGCGATATTCCTGATCTTTCCCTGTTTGCCGCAAATGGTTTGAATGGCAGTTACTACCCATTGTGCGCCGTGGACGGCGATTGCCAGCCTCAGTCGGGTACTAACCCTGTCCAGATCTCAGGTGTTGGCGGCACTTCGGCGTCGACCCCATCCTTTGCGGGCATCATGGCCCTCGTCGAACAGGTTACGAACAGCCGCCAGGGTCAGGCCAATTTCGTACTGTATCCGCTGGCAAAGCAGTTTCCTGCCGCATTCCACGATGTTGTCAATGGCACAAATTCCGTTCCCTGCGCGACGACAGTAACCGCTGCAGGCAATCCGTTGGACTGCATCGCCGTGCAACCTCCGCTTAATATTGCTATCACCGATCCTAACCTTGGCCCGACAACGGAAGGCCAGATCGGCACCGGCTCGACGCCTCAATACAATGCCACCGCAGGGTATGACTTAGCCTCGGGCCTGGGCACGCTGGATGCAAACCAGTTGGTCACCAACTGGAGCAAGGTTACGTTCACCGCAACCACCACGACCCTCACGCCCTCTTCTACCTCGTTCACCCACGGAACCTCCATCACGATCAGTGGCTCTGTCGGTGGAGGCACCAATGCCAGCGGCTCCGTCGCCCTCATGACGGATAGCACGTTGCCCGTCAACCAGTCTCAGACGACTTTTCCGGTTACCAACGGCGCTTTCAGCAGCCCGTCCGGCGGCATCACTTTCCTACCCGGTGGAAGCTACAATATCTGGGGTCAGTACAGTGGCGACGGAACCAACGCCGCCAGCACCTCGTCGAAAACCGCGATCACCGTCAGTCCCGAGGCGAGCTCGACGTATTTCAATATTATCGATGTGGCAACTCCCCAGAGTGGAACAGTGGCCATCAACTCCGGGAGCACCGCTCCCTATGGTACGCAGCTCATCCTGGCCGCTCAGCTGGTTCCCACTACCTACTTCAACACCTGCCTTACGGCGTCGAATCCTCCTGCGAGCTGCAGCACGACTTCCTTTAGCTTCCCCACCGGCACCGTGGCTTTTGCCGATAACGGAACCACCATCAATACCGCTGTGGTGAACGCGGAGGGCGATGCTGAATACAACGCTCCGTGGGCGATCGGCAATCACTCTGTCACCGCCAGCTATTCCGGAGACGCCAGCTACAACAAGTCAACTGCTTCGGCTATCACGTTCACGATAGCGAAGGCTACACCAACTATCGTTTTCAGCAGCACGTCTAGCAACTCAGCCGGCATTGTCAATGGCAGCGGCCTGACGGCTGCCTTTACGATTCAAGTTGAAAACAGCAGCAATTCCGCGAATTCAAGTACTTTCAATATTGGATACTCGGTTCCGGTAGCTGCTCCTACCGGAACCGTCACAATAACTGGCGTTCCGGGTGTCACATCCGCGACCTTATCGCCGTCCGTCGATCCCACCTCGCTCTTTGCTACCGGAGTCGCTTCCATCCTGGCCGGCAGCACCCCGGCGGGGACCTATAACGCTACGATCACCTACTCCGGAGACGCGAACTACAACAGCACCAGCCAATCGGGATCGATAACGATCGTTGCAAACACTGGTGGCCTTGCTACCACAACAACGGCAACTGCCGTCCCGGCGAACCCGACCGCTACCTCTGCCACAGCGTCGATTACCGTCACCGGGACGGTCACAGGTCAGAGCGGAAGCCCCGCTCCCACCGGTGTCGTTACTGTCTTCTCCTCAGGAACGGGTGTAACCACGATCGGGTTGACTCCCGGCACTGGAGATACTTCAACATTTGCTACAACCCTCAACAGCCAGACGCTCTTCCAGGGAGCAAATTTCGTCACCCTCCAGTATTCCGGCGACAAGGTCTACACTGCCTCGTCCACGACTCTGGCCAGTCCCATAGCCAATCCGCTTTCCGACTTCACGCTCGTGCCGAACAGCAGTATCGTTGCCGTGACCTCCGGCGGAATGGCAACCAACACCATTAACCTGGGTTCGGTGAATGGATTCAGCGGCGCCGTCAATCTCACCTGCACGGCGGCCACTGGAGTCACCTGCGCACTCTCTCCGGCCACGGTAAACCTCACTGGCGGCTCAAATGCCACGGCGACCTTGACGCTTACTGCTGCAGCAGCCGCCACATCGGCGAACCACGTACGATTCGGCTGGCTGGCTGGAAGCGGCGTGGCCATGGCATGCGTCATCCTGCTGACAATTCCGGCGCGGCGTCGTAGCTGGCGCGCCATCCTGGGAGTCGTGCTCTTTGCTTGCGTCATCGGATTCGGTATCGGCTGCGGCTCCAGCAGCGGTTCCGGATCGGGCGGCGGTTCAGGCGGAGGCTCGGGTGGTGGCAGTGGTGGTGGCGGTGGTGGCAGCTCTTCCACGAGCACAACAAACCTCAATGTGCTCGTTACGGCTACATCCGGCACCACGGTTCACACGTTGGGAATTACAGCGGCGGTGCAGACAACAACCACTACGAATTAACCCATTTTCGGAAGATCACCAGCTGGCCGCACCTGAAATCAGGTGCGGCCATCGTTTCTTGCGACGAACGGGGCGGCTGGCGCTTTCACCGTTTCATTCGCGGTCAACAATCGGATGATCATTCAGTGACAAACGGGTGACAACCCGTGACCTTATGCTCAGTCACCATAGTGCGTGAACATATTGCGGGATCACTGTCTTGTTTGCTGGCTCGAACGAGGCATGCTGTTTCTGGCCATACTCTATCTGGGCCTGCACACGATGCCGCGCGCATGGGGCAAATTGAATACCGATTTTCCCAACTACTACATGTCTGCCCGACTGGCGCATGAGGGGTACGATACCGCCCGCGTCTATGAGTGGGTCTGGCTCCAACGGCAAAAGGACCATCGCGCGATCGACATCCCGCTTATCGGGCTCATACCGATCACGCCGTTCTCAACGCTGGCCATGTGGCCGATTACGGGGTTGTCGGCGCTTGCAGCCAAACACGTCTGGCTGCTGGTGAACCTCGCTCTATTGGTTCCCCTCTGCTGGATGATACGGTCGATGACTGGATTGACATATCAGCGCATCGCGCTGGTTGTCGCGCTCAGCTTTCCGCTGCATCGGAACCTCCTGGACGGCCAGTTCTACTTGGTTCTGTTGGTGTCGATTGTGGCAGCGTGCTGGGCCTACCTGCGTGAGCTTTATGTGCTTGCCGGGATTCTGGTGGCGGTCGCCGCCGCCTGTAAAATCTTCCCCGTCCTGCTCTTTGTCTTTTTCCTACAGCGCAGAGCCTGGCGCGCTTTGGTTTCAGGGGCGGTCACCGGACTTGCCGCTGTCGCTGTGTCTGTTGCGGTTTTCGGCTGGAACGTGCATCGCACGTATCTACACGAGATTCTGCCCTGGACCCTGCATGGCGAAGGTATGCCGCCATATGTAACATCAAGCGCTTCCATATCGAGCGTGCTGCACTATCTCTTTCTTCCCGAGCCGCAATGGAATCCGCATCCTTGGCACAATTCTCCGTTGTGGTTTGCATTGCTGCAATCCACGCTGCCGATGCTGGCGCTGGCTCCGGCAATCCTGCTCATCCGCAGGGAGGACCACACGAAAGGCCGGATTCTGCTGGAGTGGTCGGCGCTGTTGACCGCCTCACTTGCTATCTCCACCATGCCTGCGTCGTACCATTTTGTACTCATGGTGCTGCCTGTATGCGTGCTGGCAGCGAGACTGCTCGAACACAAGCAGTATGGATGGCTGGCGTTTCTGGTGATTGTATATCTCGGCATAGGCTTTCCCATGCCCAGCCCAAACAGGATCATGGGGCCGGCGATCCTGCTGTATGTGCCACGTTTGCCCCTGATGCTGGCGCTTCTGGTGGGCTTCTATGCGCTGTTGTGGCGCGACCACCAGGCCAGGGATTCTTCGTGGGAGTGGACACAGTATGCCTGGGCAGCTTTTATGGCTGCTTCCGCGGTGCTTAGTGTGTCTTCCACACTTAATCTGCAACGCGCGGTACGGCAGGAGTACGCATACCGATTGCCGCTGCAAACACCTGCCCTGCTTGAGACAAACCCGATGCGTGAAGGCACGCAGATTCGTTATGTCTCACAAACACCAGCGGGATACCGCCTGGTGACAGTGGGTCAGGATGCGGCGTGGCTTGATCCCTCTTCAGACGATGATCTCTCTTTCGCCGGGAACTCTGGCCCCGTATGGGTAGAGCGTGCCCTCAGTCCGCAATCAAAGATCGTCGATGTGCGGAATCCATCGCGAGCCGTCTTCGACGATGCTCGTGAGCCGATGCTCTCCGCCGACGGACAGAGCCTTGCCTTCGTGCGCGACCGCCAAGGCAAAGGACAGCTCATGGTGCGGAGAGCCTTCCAATCCGATGCCACAGTCGAAGCCGCACTCACGCCGCCGTCCCTCAATATCTACGAAGCATCATTTCTGTCTGAAACGGAGTATGCATTTTCCGCTGTGGAGGATGGTCGTCCTCCGGAGATCTCCCTGACTGATCGATCGCACACAAACGCGCCGCTCGGCCTGGTTGAGTCTCGCTATCCCGCATTGTCACCGGATGGGCGTTGGATGGCATATAGCCATCTTGAGCGTGGCATGTGGAATCTGTGGGTCCGTGATCAGACAACTGGCACAACGCGGCGCATTGCCGATGTGCCCTGCAATCAGATTCAGCCTGCTTGGGAGCGCGACTCCAAGACCCTGCTCTATGGCACCGATTGCGGCAGAAGCCTATGGTTCACAGCTGTTGCGCGCAGGCGAGTGATTCCATGAGCTCCTTTATGTCCCGAGCAGCCACTCTACAATTCTCCAGCGATCCAGCGCCGGAACTCACGATCGTTTTGCCATGTCTCGATGAAGCCGAGACACTGGCTATCTGCATCAGGAAAGCTTATGCCGTCCTACGTGAGAACGGCATTTTCGGTGAGGTCATCGTCGCCGACAACGGCTCTACCGATGGTTCGCCGCAGATTGCGGTTGCTGGGGGCGCACGTGTGATCCACGTGGACACTCGGGGGTATGGTGCCGCTCTGAACGCAGGTATTCTGGCAGCATGCGGACGTTACGTGCTGGTCGCCGATGCGGATGACAGCTACGAGTTTAGCCACGTTCCGCGTTTTCTGGCTGAGCTGCGCAACGGAGCCAGCCTCGTAGTGGGCAATCGCTTCCTCGGTGGCATCGAACCTGGCGCCATGCCGCCTCTGCACAAGTATCTTGGCAATCCAGCACTCAGTTTCCTGGGGCGATTCCTGTTTCATGCACCCATCGGGGATGCACATTGCGGCATGAGGGCGTTTTCACGAGAGGCGTACCGGCAACTCGATCTCCGAACGACGGGTATGGAATTCGCCAGCGAGATGGTCATCAAGGCCTCGCTGCACGGACAGCGCATTGTGGAAGTGCCAACCACACTCAAGAAGGACGGGCGTTCCCGGCAGCCACACCTGAGGACCTGGCGCGATGGCTGGCGGCACCTGCGTTTTCTGTTGATGTATTCGCCACGTTGGCTCTTCATCACGCCCGGTATCCTACTGATGCTTGCCGGTGCTGGGCTCATACTGTGGCTTATGCCGTCAGAGCGACCATTCGGGCACCTGAATCTAGGTGTTGATACTCTGGCCTATGCCGTGGCGGCAGTCTTGATCGGCTTTCAACTAGTCTTCTTCGGAGTCGTAGCCAAGGTCTTCGCCACCGCCGAAGGACTACTGCCGAAAGATCCAGCCTTCGAGCGTTGGTTCAGGTACATTACCCTTGAAGTTGGCCTTGTAACTGGCGCGTTGCTGCTTCTCATTGGTTTTGGCATCGCGGTTGTCTCAACCATCGCGTGGTCGCATACAGGCTATGGACCGCTGCCCGCGGCAGCGATGATGCGCCACACGCTTCCTTCTATTCTGTGCCTGACGCTCGGTACGGAGGTTTGCTTCTCGAGCTTCTTGCTCAGCCTGCTTGGACTGAAGCGGCTATAGCCAACAAGCAACCCTCTGCCTTCATTTCCCCACTTATCCGTGAACGGGCTACTCGTACACGTGCTGTTCCTGGTGCTTAGATTCAAACTGACCCACTGCCTGACTTCCATCGCGGTTCTAAACGCTGTCAAGCCCTAAATGTGAAAAAATATCTCTAACATATTGAAACTAAGCCAGTTAACGTGCCGATAGATTGGCAGATTATTTCGCCGAAACTGTTATTCTTGAAATAGGAGCTTTTCCGCCCACAGGGGCTGTACACGCCCCCCACTAAGGGGCCCAATATACTTGAGTCACTCGGAGGCGCGAATCGTGGCGGCTAGAAGGCTTCCAGATGAGTTGCAGAAAATACTTGTACTGAGCGAGGACCGCGTAACTAAGGCTAAACGAATCGCAGATGCAATTCGAGAAGCAGGCGCCTATCGTTGGGTAGGCATTTATGACGTGAACATTCGGTCGGGTTTGGTATCAAACATTGCATGGAGTGGGCCGAGCGCACCAGCTTATCCGGTTTTTCCCATCACAAAAGGGATCACGTCACGGGCGATCACTGCGCGGA
>DATHQH010000049.1:0-1923 GCA_035482895.1 Alloacidobacterium sp.
GGGCGTTCGCTCCGTCAGCGACGTGTTCAACCTGATCGTTGAAGAGAATGGCCTGCTCGCCGATGCTCTCTCGGGCACACCGAATAAGGGGGCAGAGCCCGCGCCCATTACCGATCCGGGGAAAATGCAAGACGCTCTTAAGGGTTCTTACGCCAATCTACAAAAAGCGATCATGGGACTTTCCGACAACGACCTGCAGACGCGGGTGAAACTGTTCGGAGAAGACATGACGAAGCAGGACGCGCTGATGCTGATTCTCGAAGATCAACACGAGCATTTGGGGCAGTCGATCGCGTACGCGCGCAGCAACGGCGTGGTTCCGCCCTGGTCTAAGTAGAGAGCCGCGCGGGGCTATCATCGCGCGCTTTTTTGAATTCAAAGCCGAGGGCCTGGCATGAGATTTCTGCGCCGCTTTTTCATTCGCCTCTCGAACTTCACCGCCGGAAGGCGCGCCGGCCAGCGCCTCCAGGATAAACTCGCCGAATATCTCGCGTTCCAGACAGACGAGAATCTTCGCGCCGGAATGTCGCCCGCAAAGGCGCGGCAGGCAGCACTGAAGCTGGGCGCTGCGGAGGTTATCCGCGAGAACCACCACGCTGAGCAGGGGGCAGCCGTTTCTGGAGACCCTCACGCAGGACCTGCGGTACGCGGTTCGTATGCTGGTGAGATCTTTCCATCTTCGCCAGCGTCACCGCCGTGCTCACTGCCGTCGCCATCGCCGCCAGTTGCTTCCCTGCGCTGCGCGCCATGCGCGTCGATCCAGTCACTACGCTCCGATCAGGCTGACCGTTGGCACTGGACGCGTGAAGTCAAAGTTCCGCAAACGCGTCTGAACGGAGCGAATAGGATCGCAACGCTCAATCAAAGAACCGTGACCGGGACCCGAATTGGCCCGGTTCTCACCGCATAGCGCACCGGTTGACTTAATAAAACAAGGAGATGATCTCATGATTCGCAGCTGCAATCTTATATTGTGTTGTTTTCTTATTGGACTAACGCTCAATGCGACCGCACAGCAGTCTACTGCTGCCGCATCTGCGCCGCCTCCGCCAGTCGGGACACTCGCAGGGCATCCTGACTGGCCTGCGGCCAAGAACCCCGGCGACGTGGACACTGTGGACCACCTGGTAGCTTCGCTCTATGACGTGGTCTCCGGCCCAGCTGGACAGCGCGACTGGGACCGCTTTCGCGCGCTGTTTGTGCCCGACGGGCGGCTTGCCTGGATTGTTCCGGAGTCTGCGGCCAGAAAGGATGCACCGGCACGCAAGGGTGATGCCGTTTTCCTGACTCCCGACATGTTCAAGCAGCAAAACGATCCCTACTTCAAGACGAACGGTTTCTTCGAGCGCAGCATCGTGAAACGAGTCGAGGAGTTTGGCAATCTTGTCGAGGTGTGGAGCACGAAGGAAAGCCGGGATGCGAAGGACGACGCCCAGCCATCCTCGCGAGGCATCGATTCGTTCCAGATTGTGCATGCTCACGGACGCTTCTGGATCGCCAGCCTCATCTTTGATGATGAGCGACCAGGGCTGAAGCTGCCCGCGAAGTACCTGAAAAATGCCGGGTTATGAGGAGCGTTTACGAGAGTCCCGCACTTCTGCGACTGGATGCGTCGACAGCTTTGGGTTCGGCCAAAAAATTGACCGCATTGTTTTTGCATGGGATACCAAATTCTGAATAGTCACAAAAGAAGACGCATGATTGACTTCGGTTTGGGAAAGTTGCGGCTCTGGAGCGCGGCGGCAGCCTGCGCAGCCCTATTCATGACGCAGGCTGCGGGAGCCCATCCAGCGGCCTTTACACTCAACGATGTGATGCAGGCGCCATTTCCGTACGACATGGTGGCCGCGCCCACGGGCGCAGCCGTGGCGTGGGTATTCGACGCGCAGGGCTGCCGTAATATCTGGGTAGCAGACCCCTCCC
>DATHQH010000050.1:0-20904 GCA_035482895.1 Alloacidobacterium sp.
CGCCGCACCCGAGAATCAGCAAACCACGCTCAAACGCCAACTCAACAATGCGGTCACGCCACTGTCCTGCGACTTCGCGCGTGATCTGATCTTTCACGATCTCAATGCCGATCATCAGGCCGCGTCCGCGCACATCGCCGACGATGAAGTGTTTTGCAGGCCAGTGTTGCAGACGGTTGAAGATCTTCTCACCAAGTTGCGCTGCATTGGCAATGCCTTCGTGCTCGATGACATCCATCGTGGCCAGAGCCGCGGCAATGGAGATGGGATTTCCACCAAAGGTGGAGGCGTGCGAACCGGGCTTCCAGTCCATAATCTCAGCCCGCGTCATGCAAATGCCCAGAGGCATGCCGGAAGCGATGCCCTTGGCCATGCAGACGATGTCGGGTTGCACGCCGGAGTGCTCGATGGCCCACCACTTGCCGGTACGGCCGGCGCCGGATTGTACTTCGTCAGCGACGAGAAGAATGCCGTACTTGTCGCAGATGCGGCGCAACTCCTGCAAGAAAATCGTCGGTGCGACGACGTAGCCGCCTTCGCCTTGAATCGGTTCGACGAAGATTGCGGCCACTTCTTCAGGTGCGAGTGTTGTCTTGAAGAGCTTTTCTTCAATGTAACGGGCGCAGCCCAGTGCAAACTTTTCTTCTTCCTGCGGACCGCCGCTACAACCCCGATAGGCATAGGGGTAGCGGACGTGCGTTACTCCGGGAACGAGCGGCGCAAAGCGGCGACGCTGCTGCGGCTTGGAAGCAGTGAGCGAGAGCGCGCCCATGGTGCGTCCGTGGAACGCTCCAAAAAAGGCGATAACGTGCTGGCGCTGCGTGTGATAGCGGGCAATCTTTAACGCGCATTCGACAGCTTCGGCGCCGGAGTTGCCATAATAAAAGCGATGCGGCCCAGGCATGGGAGCCACGGCGGACAGACGCTCGGCAAGCGTGACCAGAGATTCATAATAAAAATCGGTGCCGGAAATATGGATCAGTTCGGCAGCCTGTTTCTGAATGGCCGCGACGACTTCGGGATGGCAGTGTCCCGTCGATGTAACGGCGATGCCCGCCGCAAAGTCGAGAAATTGATTGCCGTCTACATCTTCTACACGAAGACCGAGGCCGCGCTTGGCGACCATGGGATAAGAACGCGTGTAGCTGGGCGAGATGAGGCGATCATCGTCTTCGACGATACGCTTCGCATTTGGTCCGGGAAGCGGTCCGTTTAATTTCGGGCCGAATTTGCTCAGAATTTCAGTCGATTGCATGGTCTTCTCCTTAATGGGCCTTGGTTTTGGCTTCAGCCTGTTTTGGTTTTTCGATTCATAGATCGCTGCATTTGTTAGGCGACGATATGGCTGTCTGGAGGAGTCTTTCTTCCTGGCGATGACGCTCACGCAGCGGATGGTTCGGTGCGGGGCTGGGCGCGCTGTCGAGGGTCACGGGCAGCGTTGACTAGTCGCTGCCGAAGAGGCTAGGTCGCGTGCGGGTAGGCAGGATGCAAAGATGCTTGCCGGGAGCAATGGCGCGCGCAAGGGCCTGCGTCCAGCGTTTGTAGCTGGAAATTGGGCTCAAAACGGCAATGTGCCTGTCGCTGCGCATATTGTTCCTGTGTGCGTTGAGCATAGCATGTGGACGCAAGAGGCGGGAAGCGAAGATTGGCGTTCTGGCCTGAGATTGATGAAGAAATTCGACGGAATTTGGGTGCTTGTCAGCTAACCTGGCGGTTTTGCTTTGGAGGTCTAAAAAGCCACGCAACTACAAAGAAACGGTGCCTGAGCCAAGAAGCGATTCTTATTCGTCAGATGCGTTGCAGATCGGTGTATAACAAGCGCGCACCACGATCTGATGTACTGTACCGCCATAGGGGAAGCAGAGAATGAGCACTTCGCGCAGAGACTTTCTTAAGACTTCAGGATGGACAGTTGCGGCGTCTTTTGCAGGCTGTATGCGTGTCACGCGCTCTCTGGCGCTTTCGGCGACAACCTCAAATACACAGCGACTTGCAGACGGATGGGAGTTCCTGCAGCAATCGCTCGGCGGTGTGTGGGAGGCGTGGCACAGCGAAGGCATTGCCATCTGGCAACCGGTTGCATTGCCGCACTGCTTTAATCACCACGATGCGTGCGATCCTGACACCTCCTACTATCGCGGACAGGGGTGGTACCGCACCAAGCTTGCCGTGAGCAATCCGTATCCGATGGGCCGCACACTGCTTCACTTCGAAGGTGCAGGCCAGCGCACCGAGGTCTACGTAGGTTCGGCGCTGGTAGGAAAGAACTCCGGCGGCTACAACGAATTTATTTTCGACATTACAGACGCAATAGCCTCGATGGGAGGTACAGTCCAACTTGCTGTGTGTTGCGACAACTCGCGCAACATGGATACGATGCCGTCCGATGTGAGCGATTTCAATCTCTATGGCGGCCTCTATCGGCATGTTTCGATGATCTACGTGCCTGCAATCGCACTCGCGTCGGTGCATTTTTCCGTGGACGCGAAGCCGGGCTCGCCCGTGCAGGTTGCCGTGCGAGCTTCCTTGCACAACCCTGCGGCGCTGAGTAACTCACTCTCCATCACGATTGAGGTCATTGATCCCAACAACAGGCCGGTGCATCGTTCCACAAACGATCACACTCCGTGGACGGATGAGAAAGAGCTGATTCGATTTACGGTGGAGCATCCGCAGCGCTGGTCGCCCGACAATGCGGTGCTCTACAAGTGCCGCGTTGCTCTCAAAAGCACGTATGGTGAAAACACGCAGAACGAGCGCTTCGGCATTCGCCACCTGGAGTTCACCGATCATGGACCGTTTCTGCTGAATGGCGAAAAGCTGTTTCTGAGGGGCACGCAACGGCATGAAGACGACGCCCATGAGGCTGCGGCGGTGCCTGATCCCATAACACGGCGCGAGATGCAGATGATCAAGGAAATGGGGGCTAACTTCATTCGCCTGGCGCATTATCAGCAGTCTTCGCTTGTGCTCGATCTCTGCGACGAGCTTGGCCTGCTGGTTTGGGAAGAACTGCCATGGTGCCGCAGCGGGATCGGCAATGAGGAGTTCAAAGAGATGGGCCGCCGTCTGCTGCGGACCATGATTGACCAGCATTTCAATCATCCTTCGATTACGTTCTGGGGACTGGGAAATGAAGATGACTGGCCGGATGAGTATCCCTCGACGGATAAGCAGGCGATCCGCGCCTATATGCAGGAATTAAATGAAATTGCGCACAATCTCGATCCGTCGCGCATGACGGCATTTCGGCGCTGCGATTTTGCCAGCGATATTCCTGACGTGTACTCCCCGTCCATCTGGGCGGGATGGTATCGCGGGTCGTATGCTGAATATCGAAAGATGCTCGAAGAACAGAAAGACAAGATCAAGCATTTTCTCCATATTGAGTGGGGAGCCGACAGCCATGCACGTCGCCATGCGGAAAATCCGTACAAGCCGCTCGACAATATCCCGATGGGGCCAGGAACGGATGAACGCGGCCTTGCTTACCTGCCGACCGGCGGTGATGCACGTGTCTCCCGCGATGGCGATTGGTCGGAAACCTATGCCTGCGATCTTTTTGACTGGCACTTGAAGGTACAGGAGACGCTGCCCTGGTTTGCCGGGTCTGCGCAGTGGATCTTCAAGGACTTCAGCACGCCAATGCGCGTTGAGAACCCTGTACCGCGGGTGAATCAGAAGGGACTGGCCGAGAGAGACCTGACGAAGAAGGAAGGTTTCTACGTCTTTCAATCCTATTGGTCAGACGCGCCGATGGTGCATATCTACGGGCATACCTGGCCGATCCGCTGGGGGGATGTCGATGAGCCGCGATGGGTGAAGGTGTACTCGAATTGCAAGGAAATCGAGTTGTTTCTGAACGGAAAGTCATGTGGCGTGAAGAAGCGGAATAGCCAGGACTTTCCTGCGGCCGGTTTGCGCTGGACTTGTAAATTTGTTCTAGGTAAGAACACGCTTCGAGCAGTATCAAGAAATAGCAACCTTGAAGTGACAGATGAAGTCACCTTTACTTATCAGACGGAAAAGTGGGGCAAACCTGCTCTTTTAAAGCTGGCTGAGATGTCGCGTAACGCGGGCATAGTAACGGTTGAGGCCAGAATTTTTGATACGCAGGGCGTTCCATGCCTGGACGCACGGAACCGGGTACGATTCTCTCTTGCGGGAGCGGGAACTTTAGTCGATAACCTTGGCACCCCAACCGGGTCACGCTTGCTGGAGTTATACAACGGACAGGCAGTGATCTCCTTCGCCCACAATAGCGGACCTTCTGAAATTGCTGTGACGAGCGATGGCGTGAGTGCAGCTCTGCTAACGGTAATGTGAAACGCGGGATTCATCTGCTCGATAGATTGTTCGCATCTTGACGATCTATGATGAAAATGCCAGCTTCCCGCATCTTCTACTTATCAGGCACCTGTTTGAATTCAGACTTCCTGATAAAGCGCCGTGTAGATGGAGGCATTACGTCCCATGAATCGCCGAAATACAAGCTCATTAGCCATTCCATTTGCATTTGGCTGCGTGTATTTTTTCTGGGGCTCGACCTATACCGCCATTAAGGTAGGGGTGCAATATCTGCATCCCCTGGTGTTGGGCAGTACCCGGTTTCTGATTGCGGGAACACTTATGCTGGCCTTTTGTGCCGTCCGAGGGAAGCACATTTGGCTGCCTGCGCGTCAGCTTGGCTGGTTGTCAGTGGTTGGACTGCTGCTCCTGGTTGGAGGGAACATCGGGCTCGTTTTCGGAGAACGATACATTGACAGCGGCCTTGCGGCTTTATTGGTGGCTGTGATGCCGCTTTATGTTGCGATTCTTACCATGCTGCTGCCGCACGGCGAAAAGTTATCGGCGCGCGGTTGGCTCGGCCTTGGTCTTGGATTTATAGGTCTCGGGGCTTTGCTGTGGCCCGGAATACGGCAAGCGAATGTACAACATCAGCAGGTATTGGGTTGCAGCATCGCACTCGGTGGCACATTTTCGTGGGCAGTTGGGTCGGTGCTGTCGCGTGAATTGAAATTACCGGTAAACCCAATGGTAGCTGCCGGATGGGAGATGTTTATTGCAGGCATGGTCAGCTCAGTCGCAGCCCTGGCCGTGGGCGGATGGCATGCCGCGCACTGGACCCGAGGCGCGATTGGATCCGTGGCGTATCTTGTTACATTCGGCTCGCTTGTTGGATATACAGCATTCGTCTGGCTGCTTGAGCATGTCCCCGTGTCCAAAGTGGCAACGCATGCGTACATAAACCCGGTAGTGGCAGTTATTCTGGGAGCGGTTCTTCTTGGGGAGCGTTTCGCGGGTAGCGAATACATCGGAATGGCAGCGGTGGTGATTGCCGTAGCCTTGGTCACATCGTCGCACATTCGTGTAGAAGCCAAAGAACCTGAGGCAGAGCAGGCAAGCGTTTGACAAAATCCGCCTGCAACCTGCCTGTCTCTTTCAAACTCCCATTAGAAGGAGGCGATTATGCCGAATACCGTGGGTGTACTCCTTCTATTTGCAATCGTATTCGTTGGCGGCCTATTGTGGGCAACGCGCGGACACTGCGCAGATGCCGATGGACAAGGCGATGTTACCGGACACCCGGGGAAGACGTCTTAGACCTTCCGTGTCGCATATGACTGTAGTGTTAGAACTTGAAGTCATCCAATTGTGAATCTCTGGAAGTTTTTTTTAGAGAGGTGCGCTTGCGGATAAAATCAAGCAAAGCACAGTTACAATTTTTTGCGTATGGCGACGAGCGTGGTTTCTTCAGTGTGCCATGCTGGGACAAGGACGGAGATGGAACAAGGCGGAAGTCTTCTGGTAGCTTGAATGAGAGAGACAATCTGCTTAGAACCACAACGAATGGACACAACGACTACAGAGATCAGGCATTTTGAGACGGAGACGCATCCAGCGAACGCGCCTCACGAGGAGCAGGACGACGCGGTATCGCTTCTGGATCTCCTGATCATTCTGGCGCGAAGCAAGTGGTTCATTATCAGAATTACGATTGGATTAGGCCTGACAGCGCTTATCATTTCTCTTTTCCTGTCCAAGCGTTATACAGCTCTCACGACGGTCTTACCGCCGCAGCAGAGCTCGTCGCTCAGTTCAGCTTTGATGTCGCAGATCGGAAATCTGGGTTCGCTGGGTGCCCTCGCCGGGTCCAGCATGGGACTAAAGAATCCCAATGACATGTATGTGGCGATGTTTAAGAGCCGCACCGTAGAAGATGCAATGATTCAGCGCTTCGATTTGATGAAGGAGTATCGCCAGAAATACATGTCCACTGCGCGAAAGGCTTTCGAAAGCCATGCCACGGTGGAAAGCGGCGCGAAAGACAACCTGATCCACATCTCCGTTGAGGACAAAGACCCAAAGCGTGCGGCCGAGATGGCCAACGCTTATGTTGAGGAATATCGCGAACTCTCGCAACACCTGGCGATCAGCGAAGCATCACAGCGCAGGCTCTTCTTCGAACAGCAACTGGAGCAAGCGAAAGACAACCTGGCCAATGCGGAAGAAGCTTTGAAGGAGACGCAGCAGAAGACGGGTATGATCCAACTGGATAGTCAGGCCCGTGCCCTGATCGAATCCGCCGCGGGACTGCGAGCGCAAATTACCGCGAAGGAAGTACAGCTGCAGGGTATGCGTACCTATGGAACCAGCGAGAATGCCGATGTTGTGCAGACACAGCAGGAATTAGAAAGCCTGCGCACGCAGCTGGCAAAACTTGGCGGTAACGCCGACGACAGCAGTGCCGGTTTGATTATGCCCAAGGGGCAGGTGCCGCAGGCAGGCATTGAATATGTCCGCAAGCTGCGCGACGTGAAATACAACGAGACGATTTTTGAGATTCTGGCGCGCCAGTTTGAAATGGCCAAATTAGACGAAGCAAAAGAGGGTGCGCTGATCCAGGTCGTGGATCCAGCGATCGTTCCGGACTACAAGTCATCGCCCAAGCGGGGATTGATCACAATCGCAGCGGCTGTTGCCGGCTTATTTATCGGCATCTTTGTGGTTCTCTTCAGGGAAGGTTTGGGGCGATTGCGGCAAAACCCTGAACAGCGTGAACGCCTCGATATACTCCGCAAGGCAATTTGGACTAAGAAAACAGTCTGAGAAAACTATGAATAAAAAAGACTCGATCCTGGTAACAGGAGGCGCAGGTTTTATCGGCTCCAACTTTGTCTTAACCTGGCTCAAAGAAGTTGGCACGCCTGTCATCAATCTGGATAGCCTGACATACGCAGGCAATCGCAATAATTTGCTATCACTGGACGAGGATTCGCGCCATGTTTTTGTCCACGGTGACATTGCAGATGAGAAATTAGTGAGCAATCTTCTTCGGGAGCATAGGCCGCAGGCCATTGTTCACTTTGCCGCAGAGAGCCATGTAGACCGGTCGATTGTCGGACCGGATGCATTCATTCAGACAAACGTGTTTGGCACGTTTTCCCTTTTGCAGACTGTGCGCGCCTATTACGGGGAACTGGGCCCGGAGGAGCAGAAGCGGTTTCGGTTCCTGCATGTTTCTACCGACGAAGTATATGGAACTCTCGGCCCCGACGATCCGGCATTTTCTGAAACGACGGCTTACGCGCCGAATAGCCCTTATGCTGCCTCGAAGGCTGCTTCCGATCACCTGGTGAGGGCGTACTTCCACACGTATGGCCTGCCGGTTCTGACCACGAATTGTTCCAACAATTACGGCCCCTATCAATTTCCGGAGAAGCTCATCCCTTTGATGATTCTCAACGGTCTTGAAGGCAAACCCTTGCCGGTTTATGGCGATGGGAAGAATGTTCGCGACTGGCTTTTTGTAGAAGATCATTGTTCGGCGATTCGGGCGGTGCTGGAGCGCGGCAGGCTTGGGGAAACCTATAACATCGGTGGCTCAAGCGAGCGCACGAATGTCGATGTGGTTATGACAATCTGCGACCTGCTGGATGAGCTGTCGCCGAATGAAACGGTTGGACCGCGCAGGAAACTCATCTCGTATGTGAAGGACCGTCCGGGCCACGACCGCCGGTACGCGATCGATGCGCGCAAAATTAAGCAGGAGCTGGGATGGGAGCCGGCGGAGCGCTTCGAGTCGGGAATTCGCAAGACGGTGGAGTGGTTTCTGGGAAACCGCGATTGGGTTGAAAATGTGCGTTCCGGCGCCTACCAGCAGTGGATTGAAACAAATTATGCGGAGCGTGTTACGCGATGAAGGGAATTGTGCTGGCAGGCGGTTCAGGAACACGCCTCTATCCGGTGACGCATGTGGTTTCAAAGCAATTGCTCCCGGTCTATGACAAGCCGATGATTTACTACCCGCTGACGACGCTTATGCTGGCAGGTATCCGGGAAATTCTAATCATCTCCACCCCGCAGGATACGTCACGCTTTGCAGACCTGCTCGGAACTGGCGAACAGTGGGGTCTTCAGCTGTCTTATGCTGTGCAGCCAAATCCCGATGGACTGGCTCAGGCATTCATCATCGGCAAAGAATTTATTGGAGCGGATTCGTGCGCGCTGGTTCTGGGAGACAACATTTTTTATGGCCAGTCTCTTTCATCCCAACTGGTGAAGGCGGCGAATAAGAAGTCAGGCGCAACGGTCTTCGCATATCCTGTCCACGATCCGGAACGGTACGGAGTGGTCGAGTTCGACAAAAATGGACGTGCCATCAGCCTCGAAGAGAAGCCCACAGCCCCAAAGTCGCGATACGCAGTCACCGGGCTCTATTTTTACGACAACGATGTCGTCAAACTGGCTGCCACTCTCAAGCCTTCTCCACGCGGCGAGCTTGAAATCACCGATCTGAACCGCTGCTATCTGACGCGGGGCACGCTTGATGTTGAATTGATGAGCCGGGGTATGGCGTGGCTCGATACGGGGACGCACGACTCACTTTTCGAAGCCGGATCGTTTATTCAGACCATTGAACGGCGGCAGGGTCTGAAAATTGCGTGCCCTGAGGAAATTGCGTTTCGTTACGGATATATTTCAGCCGAACAGGTCGAAGCTCTGGCGCAGCCTGTGCGTAAGAGTGGATATGGCCAATACCTCTTGTCTCTGCTCCATGAGCCGAACTTTCCTTCCGACGGCATATAAACGATGAAAGTCATTGAAACTGCATTGCCTGGGGTTTTGATATTGGAACCCAGGATCTTCAAGGACGAGCGTGGCGCGTTCTGTGAAACCTACAACGAGAACATCATGGCGCAGGTTGGGCTGCCGACGCATTGGGTGCAGGATAATTTTTCCGTATCCAAACGAAATGTAGTTCGCGGGATCCACTACCAGATTCGGAACACGCAGGGAAAGCTGGTGCGTGTGACGCATGGCGCAGTGTGGGATGTCGCGGTTGACCTTCGGCGCAACTCGCCAACCTTCGGAAAGCATGTCGGCGTGGAGCTATCCGGCGAAAGCGGCCGTATGTTCTGGATCCCTGAAGGATTTGGTCACGGATTTGTCGCTTTGTCTGAGACGGCAGGCTTTGCCTACAAGGTCACCGAATATTATTCCCCTGCCGACGAACGGACGCTGCTGTGGAATGACCCATCCATCGCCATTTCGTGGCCTGTTTCCGGTGAAGATGCCATCGTTTCGGGGAAGGATCAACAAGGCCAAACTTTGGATCATGCTGAGTTGTTCGTATGAGTCATGCACAAAGAATTCTGATTCTAGGTGCGGGCGGCCAGGTCGGTACGGAGTTGCAGCGCAGTTTTGCAAATGCGGGTGACGTGACTGCACTGGATCGCAAGACCGCCGATCTTTCAAAGCCGGAAGAATTACGACCTCTCATTCATCAACTTCAGCCGAATGTGATTCTGAATGCAGCGGCCTATACCGCTGTTGATCGGGCAGAGTCAGAGCCTGAACTTGCCATGAGGATCAATGGTGAGGCCCCGCGCGTCCTGGCAGAAGAGGCAGTTAAGCTGAATGCACTGTTCGTGCATTATTCGACAGATTATGTCTTCGATGGATCGAAGACATCGCCGTGGGTCGAAAGTGATACGACGAATCCGCTGAATGTATATGGGAAGACCAAGCTAGCGGGTGAGCAGGCAATCGAAGAGACTGGCGGACGGTATTTGATCTTTCGCACGAGCTGGGTTTACGGGCCGCACGGGCACAACTTTCTGCTGACCATGTTGCGATTGGGTCGCGAACGCGACCAGCTGAAGATAGTCGATGACCAATTCGGCGCGCCAACTTCTTCTATAGCCATTGCGGATGCCACGCGAGCGGCAGTAAAGATGGCAGTGACAGACGAGACAATAAGTTCAGGTGTGTATCACCTCACATGCGGCGGTGAGACAACCTGGTGCGGATTTGCGAAAGAAATCTTTGCGCAGCATCAGCTGCAGGCAGATGGAAAATTGCCGCAAATTTTCCCTATTCCTTCGCGGGAATATCCTGTTCCGGCGGTGCGTCCTGCCAACTCCGTTCTTTCCAATCAAAAATTTCAATCATCGTTTGGTACTGCATTGCCGGATTGGCGGTCGGCACTCGCCGAAGCAATAAGGATGCTTGTGAATCCGGACGGGAAACGAACCAGCTTGGAGAGCCTTGCAAGGACGAGAGAATAAGGCCTGATTTTACTGGTCGGGAATCATGGCCTAGCTTCATAAACCATGTTGAAGGGCGTTTCCGTCGCTCGGCGAAAGCGATTGAAGCCGGCCGAGGTCACAACATCTCGAATACGTGTCTCGCCAGCCTGGGCGCCTAAGCACAGTCCAACTTCCTGCGACCGTGAGCAAGGCGTGCACAGCAGCGTTGAAAAAGAGTAGTAGACTCGCCCAACGGGATTCAGATTGTCCTTCAACTGATCATTTGCAAACGGCTCAACGATCATCCACGTTCCATCCGTGGCCAAGGACTGCCGGACGTGGGCTGCCGCGCCGACCGGGTCGCCCATGTCGTGCAAGCAATCGAAGACGGCCACGAAGTCGTAATCTTTGCCGGGAAACTTTTTCGCGTTTGACACATCAAAGGTGACGCGGTCGGCTACACCGTTACGCCTGGCGGACTCGCGGGCCGCTTCGATCGATTTGTCGTGATAGTCGAATCCGAAGAACTGAGATTTAGGAAATGCTTCTGCCATTAATAAGGTGGATGCACCTTTCCCGCAGCCGACGTCGGCCACTCGCGCTCCCGCCTCCAACTTCTCTTTGACATCGTCCAAGGCAGGAATCCATGAAGTCACAAGATTCGCGGCGTAGCCTGGGCGAAAGAACTTTTCACACCCGTGGAAGACACCATCCACATGCTCATGCCAACCCATGCCTGCGCCTGTGCGGAAGGATTCTGCGATTCGTGGAACCGCGGCGAGCGAGCCCAGAGCTAGTTCAAACGCCCCGGGCACATATGCGGGACTGTCTTCTTTTGCCAGCGCGAAGGCTTGCTCGTTGCTCAGGCTGAACTTGTCGGTCTTATCATCGTAGGTGATGTAGCCTCCTGCAGCTTGTGAAGCCAGCCACTCGCGCAGGTAGCGCTCATCAGTCTTTGTCTTAGCGGCAAGTTGCGCTGAACTCAGCGTGTGTCCGGCGAGAGCTTTGTAGAGCCCCAGCTTTTCTCCAATGACAACCATGCCGGCATGAACTGCGGCGCCGAGATCAGTTACGAACTGACCCATAAAGACATTCAGTCTGTTCATATCAATAGATGGAATCTGTTTTGTGCTCATGTTGACCTGTCTTCCTCTCTAAGTGGTGCTCATTCTGTTGCTGCTATGCCCGCGCTGCGTGTTAGTTCCCGCAGGCACAGCTAAAAACCGCCATTGCTGGTAGGACTTGACTCACTGAGCTTGGCCACTGTACTGCTCGCACGAAACGTCGGGATGCCAATTCACGAACGCACCGTTTGGATTGTCCTTCCACGCCCAGACATGCAGCGTGTAGAACGCTGGGAGACCGAAGCGATTGGGGAACTCGAAGTAGTGAAAAAGCTGCCCCATGAGCTCCGGTGGGCCCTGATTCTTCTTGTCCCATGCGTCGGCGAGAACCAGAAAGTCGGCCCCAATTAGTTTCAGGCCTCCGTTTGACGTCGGTTCGTAGATCACGATCTGGGGATGCGTGGGATCGAGTTCACCACGGTTCACCAAGGTCCCGTTCACATAGTGCAGTCCCATTGCACCCGAGTCGGGTCCGCTGACGCAGCCGAATTGAAGAGCATATCCCTCCGACTCAGCGACTGAGACATCCTTAAAGCGCTCGGTTGATTCCCGGACAATCTTGACCAGGGCGTTCGCCTTGAGCTTCTGGGCCGGGGTTAGTTCTTGATGCTGCGATGTCATCGTGTGTGAGTGGCCATCTTGCGCCACGGCGCGCAAAGGACAAACGCTCAATAGAGCGAGAGCAATCACGGAATACTGGAATTGCGTCGTGAATTGTCTGATTTTTGCATTCATTGCGCGAATCTGCTTTGTACTCATTGAACTTTGGTCTCCTTTTTTCCTCTACCGAAGAAATCGGAAACCGGCAGCAAAAGACGACAAGCTCTGAGTTGATATTTGTGAGATCGATGAGACGATTCAAAGATGCGACACGGCGTGATCTGGATGTGGTGCGTGATTGGTAGAAAGTCCATCGACCCAGCAGGTCCAGAAAAAGGAAAGACCCGGCGATCGTTGTCCCGGGTCATGCAATCGACAACCCTCTCTTATCGATTTAGAGCAAGAAAAGTATCAACATCTCCGTAGAGGCTCGCTTCCTGAGGCCGAGCCGTCTTCGCGATCTTCGAGACAGGCAATTCCAGGTTCATATTGGCATACGAGCAGAGAATCTTGCTTAAGAAATATTGATCGCCATACTTGTTGAAGACTAGCTTGTTGTAGCCCCATTTGTTGTCGTCCACAGGAGCGCTCCTCAGCAAAGAGACGTTCTGCTTGCCATTCTGAATAAGGACTGTAATAAGATCTCGCGAAGTGATCGTGTAAGTTCCGGCAGGTAAAAGAGTACTGTCAACGTTGAAGTTGAACGGGATGATTACCCGGATTTTGTGATCTTGCGCGTTCGCACTGCGAATGGTTATGAGGCTTGCCAGTACAAAGATTGCTATTGCGATAATTCGTTTCATGACGGACGTCTCCTTTTTTGATGGCGTATTCTTCTGAATGCGCGCCCTGTGACTCCCCGTAGTGAGGCACAAATAAAACTTATGAGCATTAAGGGCTATCGGAGCGAAGTTTCATGCCGCTCAGATGTGCCTCACTTGAGATATCGAAAACGGCAGGTAAAAAGACGACACCTGAGAAGAAAGAAATCGAGTCGGCTGGATGAAATCTTAATAAAGGAGGCAGGTGCGCTATCACTTCCCCAGAAAGTTGGACTATCTAGATCCAACTGCTTTGAGACTGGCGGTAAGTGTGGGAGATATCCTTGGTGTATTTGCTATCTAGAAAAAAATCACATAGAACCAGCAGTGCAGTGAATCCGCTATATACCGAACTTATGCCTGTACGCGCTGGGAGAGACTCCGGTGTGCCGCTGAAATATTTCGCGGAAGAACACGACGTCCTGATAGCCGACAGCGTCACTGATCTCCTGCATAGTACGGTGGTCACTCTCGAGCAAGCGCTTAGCGGCGGAGACGCGCAGTTTCTGCAAGTAGATCAACGGGCTGTCGCCGGTCGCCTGCTTAAACCGACGGACGAAATTGCGCGGGCTCATGCCAACGCGCTCTGCCGGAGTCTCGATCGGGAAGGTGTGATGAAAATTCTGGTGCAGCCACTCCTGAGCGACGGAGATAGTCTCATCGGAGTGCTTGGTTTTTAACGGCACAATGGCGAATCCGGCCTGCCATGCGCGTGGCATCTCGATGAGGAGTGCCTTCGCGCTTTGCATGGCAACGTCGTGACCGCAGAAGCGCTCCACCAGATACAGGCTTAGATCAAGAGAGGCATTCACACCTCCGCCGCAGTAGAAGCCATGGTCTTCAGTCACCATCAATTCCGGCATCCACCGCACCTTCGGGTATTTTTCGCGGAAGCGTTCAGCTAAGCTCCAGTGTGTGGTGGCGCGTTTGCCGTCAAGCAAGCCGGCGGCTGCGACCAGGCCCACGCCTGAGCACACACTGGCGATGGCAGCTCCGCGCTTGTGCCAGCGCTTAAGCCAAGGTACAACTGGCGCATTGCGCTCAACCACGTCGTCCACGCTTATCCCAGTCGATGGGATGAAGATGAGGTCCGTCTTACGGATGCCTGTGAGCGCAGCGGCCGGCTGAATATGGATTGGTCCGTCACAAGTAACCGCACGTCCGTCTGTCGATGCTGTTGTCACGCGAAATTGAGGACACTGCCGCATTCCGGTGAAGCTGTTCCACAGCGTGCCCGCATGGCGGAAGACCTCCATCGGACCGGTCGCGGTGGAGGAGAAGGTCTGGTCGAGAAACAATACTGTGACGTCAATCATCGGTTACACTTGTAAGGTGGCTGGATTACCTACCTATAATGGCAAATCTGCCATCTTGTGGCAAGGCCCTTTCGCTCCTACTCTTGAAACAAGTCTGAAGCGACTCATTTGCGGAAGATTACACGGAGGGCTTATGAAGAAATACATTATCGAGCGGGAGGTCCCGAACATCGGAACTCTCGAGCGCGAACAATTGCGGGAAGTCGCTGCCAAATCGAACGATGCGTTGCGGCAGCTCGCACCCTATATTGAGTGGGTGGAATCCTATGTTGCAGAGGACAAAACATTCTGCGTCTATCTAGCTGAAGACGAGTCATTGATTCATCGGCACTCAGAGTTAAGCGGTATTCCGGTGAAAAAAATAACTGAGATCGGCGAGGTAATTGATCCGACGACCGCCTCACAGTGTTAGTAAGTTCCAGTAAGTAATCACTCATTCTGGTGGTTCATGCGTAATAGAGAACCACCAGGTGAAGAACAGTCACAGGATTGTTCCTGATAGCTCATTCCACCATCGCTCCGTTCAAGCATCTCAGGACTTTCCCTCGTAGGATGTACTACGTGGGTTTGATGACTCCCTCGCTCTGGGTGCCCATTCTTCTCCACAACGACGGGGACGTTTGGCGGTCATGGGATTCTCTCACCCAGTAAAGAGCGCGCAGTGGCTCTCACCGAGTAAGCAAGTACAGTCCTTCCTATGACTCTCCACTTTCTATGGCCTTCGCTTCGCTAGAATTGCCTACATCAGATGACTGCGCGGAGTGCAACCGCCACGCTCTTTCGCGCAGTCCTGACAGCAACAGCGGCCGTCTCAGCTGCGGCCATTGTATGCGCGAGCGCAGATCTCTTCCGTTTTCCCAGATGCTCGAAAGCGAGGGTCTCGATCTCCCCACCGAAAAGTGTGTGCCTCTCTTCCAGCCGATCAAGCGCCGTCTCCAACTCAGCGACGACCGCGTCGGCCTCATCGGCGACGACGATCAATTCGACATTGATCTTTTTGTATCGCATCTGAATACCCCCAACCATTAATTCTATGCCTGCCCGACTCAAAAGCACGCCGGTTCTCGAGTAATGGTCAACATGGAAGGTCCGGAGAGAAGATGCATAAGGCTTTTGTGGTAGTTATTTGGATCGCGGTAGCCACTCTGGCCTATGGCCAGCTTCCCAGCAGCACAATGAACGGCAAAGTAACCGGCTTAACCAAAATATGAAATTGATTGGACTACCGCAAACAATCCTATATTTCTTCCGTCTAGTTTGTAGGACCGGTTGCAGAACCGTTGGTGGTCCGGGCAGAGACCCCGCCGCGGCTGGCCGGCTCCCTAGGCAGATCACAGAGAGGTAATTTTGATGTCAGGCAGTTCCAAGCAAACATTTCGCGGAATCACATGTGCGATCTTTGCCCGTTTGCGCCGAAAAGCCGCCAAGCGCGGCATCCACATCGTTGGCCCGACTGGAGAAGCGGTGAAAGATGGAATCAAATTGCAATGGAACTATGACGCCACTGCCGAGCTATTAGAGGTGGAGTGCGTCAGTGCGCCATTTTGGATCAGCTCTGTCCGAGTCAACAAGAATCTCTGCCAGGAAATCGAAGCTACTCTACGCTCCAATAAGGCAGCCTGATGAGATGGAAATTGAGAGCGAGCATGCTCCTTCGTGATCACATTAGACTTCCCGATAACCCTCCGCGCTAGTAGCGAAGAACTTTCGAGAAGGCTGGAGCGTCGTGGAGTCAACATCCTTGAGATCTCCCTGCGGCTGCTCCTTACACGACGGCACAAATGTCAGCTCACTGCTGTGAACCAGGCCTGAGAAGGCTGCGGCCAGAAGCTTACGATATGGTCTAGTTATTTTGTTACCTCGAGAGCAGGCGCTTTCACTGACGGCGTCAAGTATCCGTGCGTCGCGAGGTGCTCTCCCATGCTGGCATACATCGCGGGATCACGAGGTTGCCAGGTAGCGAGACCGTCGACGTAGCGGTTGTACATGCAGAATGCGGCCGCGATGAGGACGGTGTCGTGGATCTCAAGATCCGTCGCGCCATGCAGTCTCGCCTGTTCCACGCTTTCTGCGGTGACGTTCTTGCCTCCTTGCTGCACCTGGCCTGCAATTACAAGGAGCGCCTTGAGTTTGTCTGAGATCTTGGCGCGAAAGAAATCATGTTGTACCTCCTCTATGAGCTTCGAATCGTTTCCCAAATGAGCCGCCGCAGCTGCGCCGTGACTAGTCTGGCAAAAATAGCAGTCATTCCGGGTGGAGACGAAGGTCGCGATGAGCTCTCGTTCTCCGGGTGTCAAAGTGCTGGGGCCGTGAAGGAGAATGTGGGCCAACTCGCGCATTGGCTTAGCGGTTTCAGGGCGGAAGGCGAAGCCACTGCTGATGCCTGGCAGGCCTTCGGGTAGCGATATATGCGGCACAGTGCTGTTCCTCCTGATTTACGTTTGTTCTTAGTGAGCTACCTCGGCTGGCAGATACTCTTTGCTGACAGTGACGTAGCCGTCGCGAGCGACGCGCTTGCCGCGCTCACGATACATCGCTTCATCCCGAGGTTGTGTCGTCGCCAGTCCGTCGACGTAGCGGTTGTACATGCAGAACGCAGCCGCGATGAGGACGGTATCGTGAATCTCCAGGTCGGTTGCTCCCATGTTGCGAGCGTGGGTGACAGCTTCGGTCGTTACATGCTTGCCGCCACGCTGTACTTGTCCGGCGATAACGAGGAGAGCCTTCAGTTTGTCGGAAATAGCCGCGTTGATGAAGTCCTGCTTAACTTTCTTAACCAGCGCCTCATCATCGTTCAAGCTGGCGGCAGCAATTGCGCCGTGGATAGTCTGGCAGTAGTAACAATCATTTTCGGATGAAACGTAGGTTGCGATGAGTTCGCGCTCACCCGGTGTAAGTGAATTGGGCCCATGCAACAGAACCTCAACCAGTTCATTGAGCGGTTTCGCTGTCTCAGGCCGGAAGGCCATTGCGCCGCGAATGCCAGGCAATCCTTCGGGGAGTTGTATGTGGGGCACGACGGTATGTCCTTTCAGGTAAGAGATTGTTCGGTGACGACTGCGGCCACAACTTTTGGCGAGGAGAAGAAGAAACACCGAATGGGATCTCCGCAAAGAACGGCGGCAAGGCCCAGCAGCGCAGGGATAGGATCGTGCATGAGAATCAGAAGATTAATTACGGCGCATCCCGCGAGAAATAGTAGAGGCGCAACGGGATACCACCAGCGGATGACAGGCTCTTTGAGTCGGAAAAGCGATGCAGCGGACAGGGCAAGGAAGCAGATAGCCGAAAAAATGATGAAGGAGAGAATGCGATCGAAGGCTCCGAAGCAGAGAACGAGAAGAGCGAGCCCTGTCTGCAACAGGACTGCGTTTGCTGGCGTGCCAAAGCGCGGATGCAGTCGCCCAAACGGTGAGAAGAAAGCGCCATCCTTCGCCATCGCGTAGTAGACACGCGGCGCGGCCATAGTGAGCGCCATCAGCCCACCGAGTACCGCGAGCAGGACACAAGCGGAGAGAACTTTTCCGCCGATGCTGCCGAAAAGCGCGTCACCGAACTGCGCGACAAAGGCGGTATTCGAGACAATGCGTTCGACGGGAACAACCGAGAGGAAGGCGAAGCTCACGAGCAGGTATACCAGCGTTACCAGGAACACCCCGCAGGTGAAGGCGAGCGGAAGATTACGTCGCGGGTTGCGAACCTCTCCAGCGATCTTAGCTGCTTCCCACCATCCGCCAAAGCTGAAGAATGCGCTTACGGTTGCGCCCGCAATCGCGCCAAAAAGGGGCTCTGACCCGCTACGGCGTTCTGCTAGAGGCATGAGGTTAGAGGCGGCTGCATGGCCTGAGATCCATGCCCACGCGACAAGGCATAACAGCACCGCGATCTTGAGCAGGTTAGCGGCTGCCATCACCCGCCGGCTAAGCCGGGTTCCGACATAGTTTAGTGCTGCCAGACTAAGCAGGAGCAAGGCAGGAATCCATAGTCGAACCTGCGGAGACATCCCGATGAGCGAGAGAAAATACGGCGTAGCACCCATCGCCAAGGCGGCCGCAAGGCCCGGATCCATGACAGCCGCAGACATCCATCCGTAGAGGAACGCCACGCGGCCGCTGTATCCTTCGCGGAGATAAACGTACTCGCCGCCGGCAAGGGGGAAGCGTACGGCCAGTTCCGAGTAGCAAAGCGCTCCGCACATGGCCATGAGTCCCATACCGCACCATACTGCGGTAAGCAGCAGAGGTGAGCCCAAGGACTTTGCCATGGCTGCGGGGGTCAGGAAGATTCCGAGCGCGATGGACTCTCCTGTTACGACGGCGATGGTAGCTGCCAATCCCAATTGCCTATGCTGTTCCATTGAATGAACATCGTACGCGGAAACTCCAAGGTTCAACATCCACCAAAAGATGGAGACGGAGGAATGGTATTGTCGGTCCGACCTCAACCTGTCGTAGCGGCTGGATTGCTGTTTGTCTTATTGAGAGTGAAGGTCGAGTCGAGAGATTACCTGGCATAGCCTGCAACCGCCATTCGTGAACCCAATCGTTTGAATGCTTCATCGCTTACAGGATGGACACCGCTGGCGGAGATCCAGCGGTTGTAGAAGTTGAAAAGGGCACAGGCGGAGATTGCGTAGAAGATGGAGGCATCGTCCCAGCCGGCCTGGTTGAGGGCCTGGGTGTCGACTGCAGTGATTGAGGCTGGCGCCAAAGTGACTTTCTGCACGAAGCGGAGGAGCGCCTTCTCTTTTGTGGCGAGAGTAGAGGTCTCGAGATTGTCGATTACGCTCCAGACGAGTGCCTCGTCGCCCAGTAGCTGCGAGGCGACGGCGGCGTGGGCCTTCATGCAGAACTCGCAGTTGTTGAGAGACGAGGTGTAGGCTGCGATCAACTCGCGGAGGCCGGAGCTGAGGGGACTGGGTTTGTGCATGAGGGTGTGAGAGAGCGCGGCGAGGTGATGCGCGGCCTCGGGATCGAAGGCGAGGAGATGCCAGATCTGCCAGTAGTCGCCGCCGGACGTCTCTGCGTTTTCAAGGAGGTCGCGGTAGACACAGGGCTTGGGATTTTCTTCAACCTCCCGAAGGTACATAGGTTTCTGTGCGACTTTCAATGTGTTCATCAGTTGTCCTTTGAGTTCGTTGAAGCTGGATCCAGGTCGAGGCGATGTTGCGATGGTAGTCCGAAGGTGTTGGCGACACGATTAAAAAATGCGAAGAGAGCTGTGATGTGCGTGGCTTCTGCGATCTGCAACTGGGTCCAGTCCACGTCGTTGAGCTCGCGAATATCGTCTGGAGTCACTTTGTAGGACTCGTTTGTCACTTTACGCACAAAGCTGAGGAGTTGACGCTCTTTAGCGCTGATGGATGGGACCTCCAGCTTGCCATTCGATAGAGCGGTTAACAGCTCGTCGGATCCTCCTTGAGTGCGGAGGAAAGAGGCGTGGCTATCGAGGCAGTACGGGCAATCGTTGAGTGCTGAGACATAGGTTGCGATCATCTCTTTGACTCTGCGTGGAAGATGGCCTTCGTTGAAGAGCAGGTTGGAGGCCAGGGCAATCATCTGTTCGAGCAGTGGCGGGTGGGTTGCAAAGCACTTCAGAATACCTGGCACATCCGGGCGGCCAAAGCGTTCGCGATAGTTGGCATAGGATCTGGCCACTGAGTCGGTTGCTGCATCTTCCTGCACGATGGGCAGGTTGGTGACGATCCGAGTGATGGCTCGATCATTTCCCGTGCTGGCAGAGTCTTGCGATTTCTTCACAGAAAATCTCCGTTTGGCCGATCTGCAGGAGCTCTTCCTGATCGAGAGGCTCCTGCGATTTTATGTCAGGTCAAAAGGAAAGGCGCGCAGCGAACTGAAAGGCCCTGGGTCGCCGGAGCCGAAGAGCCCGCCTGCTGTCGTGGCTCCCTGAAGATCGGTTACTCTGCCGTTCATTGTGCTGTTGGGAAGCTGACCATAGGCCAGAGTGGTTACAGTGATCCAAATAAGTACTACAAAAGCCTTACGCATATTCTCTCCGGACGCGATATTCGTCTAGGGGGATCGCACACTGAAGTGGAACTCACCGTGTGTGCATGATTTTTCGTAATGAGTTGCTGTGCCGCCAACTCTAGCTACCTAAACGAGTCTTGTCGTGGTTAGGAAGGTTGAGTCATGTCTGCACCCTTCGATGGGAACTCCAAAAGGGCGGCCCCGGCCTTTCTGTCGCTGACCGCGGTATCGGTGTCTGAGACTCAACCAACAGAAGAATAATGATTTGCGATGCTTACGACTTTTTATCGGCTTTATTACGCCTTTTTTATTAACAAAGTACTGAAATATATCTTGTCGCAGAATGTGCGCACCGGAGATATTCGATGGATACATTTCGTACGCGCAGACCGCTCCTGGTGAGGGCTACGCAATGCACTCAGGCGTCTTCGATCGTTACCGATCTCGGAGAACGCAACATTCATCCAGGTGACTGGATCATTGAAGGTGAAAATCACGAACGTTATGTTGTAGATGACGCC
>DATHQH010000051.1:0-12780 GCA_035482895.1 Alloacidobacterium sp.
TGCCTGCCGGTTCACCATCGATGAACCAGCTTCCTATCACTGCATGGGTATTGCCGGAGGAAGCGAGATCGGCATATTGCTGATAGACGAATGCGTCGGCGGCGTAGCTGCCTGAGGTGGACTCCATCGTGATGCCGCTGAGGGAGACAGTAACGTTTGCGCCTTCGCGTCCGAAGAAGGGCTTGCGGACATACGATCCGAGATCGCGAGGGCCGTCGAGGAATGCAGGAAGAAGCAATTCGTGGTTGGGAAAGAGCTCCCAAAGGATGGCGAGCAGGGCTTTGTTCGACCAGAGCATTTTCCAGATGGGCTCGATCCATTGCGTTTGCCGCATGGCGGCGAGGGCGTGCGGACCGAAGGCATCTTTGAGCAGCGTTTCCCATGGATAGAGTTTGAAGATGGTATGCATGGGCTGTTTGCCGAGGTCGACAAATTGATTGGCTGCGGCCTGCCAGCCGATGTCGTGCATTGCTATAGCTGCGCTGCGAAGACTCGCCTGATTTGCCGTGTCGCGTAGATATTCAATGGTGATGCGGTCTTCTTCTACCGGCTCATAGCCGAAGTAGACAGGCTGCTTGATGTAGGGGAGAAGATCGCGCCATTTCGCGATGAGCTTTTCGTGGATGGAGTTGAACTGATCGGTCTGTGGGAAGCAATCCTGCAGCCAGCACCATTGCGTGACTGAGGCTTCGACGAGGGATGTGGGTGTGTCCGCGTTGTATTCGAGCAGCTTGAGGTGATTGCCGTCATAGGCGAGGTCGATTCGCCCGTAGAGCGCGGGCGGCTCCTGTTCCCAGGTTTCGATGATGTGCGGGATGGCTTCGGGGGGAATGCACATCTCGGCAAAGCGGTTCTTTTCGACGATGTGATCGCCTGCGACGAGACAGAGGCGCTGGATTTCGCTGGTGGCTGCTTCGATTAGGTCTACTTCAGCAGAAGAAAGCTCCCAATATGCGGATTCGTCCCAGTAGGGACTGCCTCCCATCGAATGATAGGTGAGTCCGGTCTGCTCGACGCGCTTTTGCCAGTCAGGACGTGGCTGGGTAGTATGACGACGCATTATTCTCCTGCACCCTCGCCTCCGCCTCCACCGTCGCCTTCGCCGCCGGCGTGACCGAATCCGCCACGAGCGACGCCTTCTTCGCCGGAGACGACTTTTGCTCCCGCTTCCGGCTCCGCGCTGCCGCCGACAACCGTATCGCCGTCGTGGCCCCCGCTCGTCCCGCCATAGATGTAGTGATAGCCGCCGCCTCCACCGCTGGAATGCTGTCGGCAGTCGGGGTCAGGAACGATGCGGCCTTGCGCGTCCACGCAGTTCCGAACTTCTATCGGACGGTTATCGCAAGCGGTTGAGGAAAGTGCCAGGGCTGTGAGCAGGGTGAGAGAGACGTCTTTCGATCGGCGCATGACGAAGGTGACACGATGGTGCCTGAGACTCTCCCGGATTGCAAGATAAAGGTATTCCTGCCAAATATGCCTATCGCGACCAATACCGGAATGGGCACGGCGGACACACGGATCGCTGGTGAATCGATCTACTGCTTCAGCAGGTTTTTGGCGATGAAGAGGGCGTTGGCAGGGCGTTCGGCGAGGCGGCGCATGAAATATGGATACCACTCGGTGCCGAAAGGGACGTAGACGCGCATGTTGAAGCCGTCGTGGACGAGGGATTTCTGCAGATCGCGGCGGACCCCGTAAAGCATCTGGAATTCAAAGGTTTTGGAGTCGATGCCGCGCTCGCGCACAAAGGCCTTCGTCGCCGCAATCATCTGTTCGTCGTGTGTGGCGATGCCGTGGTAGATGCCGCTGGTAAGCAGCTGTTGGGTCAGCTTGACGTAATTCGCGTCCACATCCTTCTTTTCCGGGAAGGCAAGGCCAGGCGGTTCCTGATAGGCGCCTTTGCAGAGGCGGATGCGGATACCGTCGCCGGTGAGCGTGCGGATATCCTCTTCGCTGCGATAGAGATAGGACTGTATGACGATGCCGACGTGACCGCGATTGCCGGGAATGGCGTGCAGACGGCGGACCATGTCGATGGTGGCTTGGGTGTATTCGCTGCCTTCCATATCGACGCGGAGAAATGTATTGGCGGCCACGGCGTGTTGAACAAGTTCGGCTACGATTTCCTCTGCCAGGCCTGGATCAAGATCCATGCCCATCTGCGTAAGCTTCACACTGACATTGGCGTTCAGGTTACGAGTCTGAATTGCATCAATCAGGCGGTGGTAAATGTCGGCGGAGTGGCGGGCCTCTTCGGGGGTCGAGACATTTTCGCCGAGACTATCGAGGGTGGAAGCGATGCCCGAGTGCTGCAGAGATTCGGCCGAGCAGAGGACTTCGTCGAGGGTCATCCCGGCGACGAAGCGGGAGGACATCTTGCGACCCATGGCAGACCGTTCAGAAAAGCTTCTAAGGGCTGCGTTGCGGGAAAGGGCAATAAAAGTAGAGCGCAGGATGGACATAACTTCCTTGAAAATGGGCGAACTTCCTATTTTCGCATAGTGGAGGGAGCGAGTTGGGGGTCCCCATTGGACCCGGTTGAAGGGGTACTTTTCGTGGGCTTTCGCAGTGAATGTGAATATCTGTGCCGGTTTTATCTCTTTAGCTAACTACTTCACGGCTCGTTGCATCGAACGAAAGTAAGCCCAGAAAACTGGCCGGAGATGTGTTCTCCAGCTTTTACGAGAAATCATAGAAGTCAGCACCTGGACGGGAGAACCGTTGCCAGGCGCAGTGGAGAGATCATATGGTGAACAACTGCGCAAATCCTGAATGTGCCAAACCCCTTCACTATTTGCGGGAAGGCCGTATCTTTGTTTTCGATATGCAGGATTCCAAAACTGCTGGTACTGGTGCAAAGGGAAGTCGCCGTCTCGAACACTTTTGGTTGTGCGGCCCATGCTCCATCCAGTTTCAGGTAGAGCGTGACAAGGAAGCCGGCATTCGACTGGTGCCGCGCCGCCCGGTACGTATGCGGGTGGTTCCGGACTCGGTGCTGGAGCCGAAGACTCCTACAGCTTTGGCTTCCTGACGAGTCTAACCTCGGATTTGAAAAGCGCCCCATGCGGGCGCTTTTTATTTTGTGGCCGCTCTCAGTTTTTGGCCGTGGGCATTTCCTGAGACAGCTCCTTTACAGGCCTGTTGTAGACACCGGTCAGTGCATTCCAGCGGATAAAAACAATTTCTTCCAGCATCTTGAGTCCATCTCTCAGGTAGCTGATGCGACTACGTTCATCATGCCCCCACGTGACCGGTACCTCGCGGATAGAGTAGCCGCGTTTACGAGCGATGAAGAGGATCTCCGGATCGAAGCCCCATCGTTCGATGCGCTGGAATTGAAAGACGGTCTGGGCGGCCTGCCGTTTGAATGCCTTGAAGCCGCATTGCGTATCGGCAAAAGGCAGCCCCATGACCATCCTTGTAACGGCATTGAAGCAGCGGCCAAAAAACTGACGGTAGAGAGGTTGCTGGATGGTTTGCCGTTTGCGTTCGAGCCAGCGTGAGCCGATAGCAATGTCCGCGCCCTTATGAATGGCGGAAAAGAGCAGCTCTGCTTCTTCCATGGGGGCGGAGAGATCGGCATCGGTAAACATGACGATTTCGCCCGCAGCCTGCAGCATGCCATTGCGCACGCTGTATCCCTTACCGCGATTGCGGGGATTATTGATCAGCCGCACGATGGGATTCCGGGCAGAAAACCCTTCGACGATGGTGGCAGTGTTGTCAGATGATCCGTCATTGATCACCAGAATCTCTGCATTCCAGCTAAAACTGTGAACGCAACCCAGCACACGCTCGAGTGTGCTTCCGATGCGGGCTTGCTCGTTGTATGCGGGAATAACGATGCTGTAATCGGGGCTCACTCTAGAGTAACCGTCGCTGCGTTGCCACACTTTCAACGTATCACACGCTCTTTCTTCTCGGGCAGCCTGCCCATGATCTCTCCTTCCAGGAAAAGAGGGAGTTGGCGCTAAAGCAATTGCTAGAATTATCCGCATCGCTCAACCCCTAAGCATTTTGCCGTATCTTTTGCCGTATCCAAGGAGCACTGCATGCACCTTTTTCGCGTATCCGCTCTGACCGTTTCCCTTGCCATAACCCTTCATGCACGAGCACAAGTCCCTCCGACGACAATTCCACCATCTCCGACAACACAGGCACAGCATGGGGATGATAAAGCAACGCCGGCGCTTCCCGCGAGCGGACATACTCTGGACTCAGCAGATCTGGAGGCTTTCTTCGACGGCATCATTCCCCTGCAACTAGAACGATCCGATATTGCGGGAGCAGTCGTGCTGGTGAAGAAAGATGGACAGGTGTTGCTGCAAAAGGGATACGGCTATGCCGATGAGAAGAAAAAGAAGCCGGTCGATCCCAATACAACAATCTTCCGCCTGGCATCGATTTCAAAGCTGTTTACGTGGGTTTCAGTGATGCAGCTTGAAGAGCAAGGCAAACTCGACATCGATGCGGATGTGAACCGGTATCTCGATTTTCAGATACGGCCTGCGTTTGACAAGCCAATCACCCTGCGCAACCTGATGACGCACACCGGCGGATTCGAAGAGGAGAACCGCGACATCATTATTACCAATCCGAAGCAGCCCGTTACTCTGCGAGAGTTTCTCATAGAAAACCAGCCGAAGAGGCTGTTTGCTCCCGGAACAGTTCCTGCTTATTCAAATTATGGCGTAGGCCTCGCCAGCTATATTGTTCAACGCGTCAGCGGGGAACCATTCGAGCAATACGTGGAAGAGCATATCTTTGTGCCGCTTGATATGACGCACTCGACATTTTTTCAGCCTCCGCCGAAAGCTCTTGTTGCGTCGCCTTCGGAGGGATATCGCGAAGACACCGAGAAGCCGGCAGTGGGTTTTGAAATCTTCAACCCCGTTGGAGCAGGAGGACTTTCTTCGACCGCTTCCGATATGGGCAGATTCGGGCAGGCACTGCTGAATGGAGGCGAGCTGGACGGGAAACGCATTCTCAAGCCGGAGACGCTGACGGCAATGTGGACGCCGCAGTTCCGGGTAAGCGACAAGATGCCTCCCATCGGCATGGGCTTTTATCAGGTATGGCGTAATGATCTGCGCTGGATCGGCCACGAAGGCGATCTGATTGCATTTCACAGCCTATTCTTCGTAGAACCGACGCAGAAACTGGTCCTGTTCGTCTCCTATAACTCGGCTGGAGCGGGAGATAAGCCGAGGCCTGAGATCATCGAGATGTTTACGGATCGCTATTTTCCCCGCGAGGAGCGGCAGGTCTTCGCAACTCTTTCCCGCGACGAGCTCAATGCAATGGCGGGAACGTATCAAAGCACGCGGAGAGCAGACAGCACGAGGCTCAAACTTGGAGACCTGTTCGAGCAACGGGACATAACCATCGATAAGGATGGAATTCTGCGTGTTGAGGGCATAAAAGATCTGCGCGGACATACGATCAAGTGGAAACCGATCGACAAAGATTTGTGGCAAGAAGTGGATGGCCAGCGGCGATTGTTTGCTGTTCGCGATGAAGAGGGAAAAGTCGTTCGAGTTGCATACGATTTCCCAGGTACGCAGGGGCAGCGGGTGCCATGGTATGAGAACGGCAAATTCTTGCTGTGTACGGTCGGAGCCAGTCTGGTAGTGCTCGCGTTCGTGGTGCTTGCCTCGCTCATGCGCCTTGGCAAAAGGCTCTTTTTGCGGAAGCGCCCACGACCCGCACCGCAGACCGGAACGCAGTGGCTGCCCTGGGTTTCCCGTGCCGCTGCGTGGGTCTGGGTTGTGCTGCTGTCGACTATATTCATCTTCTTTGCGGTGGCGGGCGACGATCTGATGCCTCCCACGCCAGCGTGGGATAAATACTTCTATTTGATGAATGTTGTCACCGCTCTCGCCATCCTGTTGAGTGTGTTTGCCATCATCTCGGGAATTCGCGTCTGGAAACGCGCAGAGATGAGAAAAATTACAAAGGTGAAATTCTCGCTGGTGGCTTTGGCTTGCGCGATCCTGTGCTGGTTTGCTATCCACTGGCATGTGATCGGACAGGTGAAACGAATCTAAAGCGGGGAGGGAACGCGAATCGCATCAAAACGCGACGACGGTTGGCATGCCAAGGCTGTCCGCAAGTGCTACACTCGCCGCTATGGCAGAAGAAAAGCGCCGTTCGGCATCGTTTTGGGTATTGATCGGCGGCGGACTTTTTGTGGTGTTCGTCGCCGTGGTTGGTCTGCTTGGTTATGTTGCCGTGCAGGTGATTGGCGGTAGCGCAAATTTCGGCAACAGCATCGGTGTGATCGATGTCGATGGCGTCATTCTCGCTGCAGATAAAACCGTCGATCAACTGCGCACCTTCGATCAGGATGACTCGATCAAGGCAATCATCCTGCACATTGACTCTCCCGGCGGAGGAGCTGCCGCATCGCAGGAAATCTACAATGAAGTTCGTCGGATCCGCGATGAAAAGAAGAAACCGATCGTCGCGTCGATTCAAAGTGTGGGCGCCAGCGGCGCCTACTACATCGCTTCTGGCGCCAATAAAATCTATGCGAACGATGCGAGCATTGTCGGCTCGATCGGTGTCATCATGGAGTGGACCAATTACGGCGATCTGTTGAAATGGGCCAAGTTGAGGCCGGAAGTTCTGAAGGCGGGATCGCTTAAGGATGCCGGTTCGCCGACGCGCGAGATGACTCCGGAGGAAAGAGCCTATTTTCAAGGCCTGGTAGACAATATGCACACCCAGTTCATCCGCGATGTCGCCGCCGGACGCAGCATGGGCACAAATGTGTTGACTCCTTTGGCAACAGGACAGGTCTGGACAGGGCAGCAGGCTCTCTCCCTGCACCTGATTGATAAACAAGGGGGTTTCCGGGATGCATTGCTTGAGACGGCACGTCAGGTGGGGATCTCCGGAGAGCCAAATGTAGTGAAACCCCCGAAAAAAAGACGATCTTTGCTGGATTTAGTGACCTCAGACGCGGATGATTTATGGCCAAATCCGGAACAGTTGCTGGAAAAACATGCCGGGTTCTATTTTCTTTGGAGATAAAGGTTAAATTTGTTGCATCTATTATGTTTAACAAGCGTAACCTAGTTCTGGAGCTAAACTTGCCATGACCAAAGCAGACTTGGTGGAGGAAGTGACCCAACTCGGCGACCTGACGCGGCGCGATGGAGAAGTGATCGTGGATACTATTTTCGATTCCGTCATCCACGCGCTCAAAACAGGCGACAAAATAGAGATTCGCGGTTTCGGCAGCTTTCGCATCCGGCAGCGTAAGCCGCGGATCGGCCGTAATCCCAAGACCGGCGCCAAGGTTGAAGTTCCGGCCAAACGCGTTCCTTACTTCAAGCCCAGCAAAGAATTACGAGACTTGGTAAATCCTAAGGAGACGCCGCCGGCGGATTCCCATCCAACCTCCAGCCCGGAGCAGCATTCGGCCTGATGGTTTCAACCCACATACCACTACTCAGAAGAGGCATGGACGATCTCCATGCCTCTTTTATGCGCGTATGCCAATGACGGAGAGGCTACGGCCAGTGAAACCGTGGTCCGCGCGATGCGAGAAGTAACGATCGGTAAAACAGCTGGTGCAGTCGCCCAGAACGTAGATGCTTTCCGCGCGAAGACCTGCATCGATCAGTTGACGGCGGTTAGCCTCTACCAGGTCGAGATGCAGACTCGGGCCAATGTTACTGTGCCCTGGTGCTCGGGCCGTAAGAAACAGCATGGGGTACTTTTCCCTGATGGGGTCAGAGTTGAAAACTTCATAGAATAAGTCCGATGCGTACGTAAACTGCGATTCAAATTCCGTCCGCACTTCTTCGCCGACGGCGTAACAACATGGGCCGATTCCGGGACCTACAGCCGCAATCAAATCGTCGGGACGGCTGCCGAATTCCAACCGCATGCGTCCCACTCCGTGCTCGACAATGCGCTTGAGCGTCCCGCGCCAGCCGGCGTGGAATGCAGCTACAGCCCGCTTCCTGCGATCGGCGATGAGGACCGGAATGCAGTCCGCAGTCTGGATGCCGAGGAGTAGGCCGCGCTCATCGGTCATCATGCCATCGGCTTTGCTGCGTGCTTCGTCACCGGCGTCTGCTCTGCCCACGACCTTCGTGATCGATGAATGAATCTGCTTTAACGTGACTAGCGAAGGAATCGTCTTTGTTCCCTGTGCAATAGCAGTCATAAAGAGCTTCCGATTGGCAAGCACTGTATCGCGGGTGTCAGATGCCGTGAACCCCAAATTCAACTCACCGGCACGCTGATTCGGGCGATACGCTGATGTCTTGCCTCCGGTACGAGTGCTGAAGCCATGCATCAACCACGGCAGTTCCAACCAGCCTGGGACTTGTATGACTTCAACCCGCGTTTTTGCGACTCGGCGTTGCTTTTGTCGTAGTGGCACAGGCCGCTCTGTCTCGCGTTCGCGGCTGCGGGTATGCAGACGATCCTTCGTGCGCGTACGTCCAGCGCTCGATAGTACGTCGTTCAGCTTTTCGAAGGAGGAACGGCTTTCTGAAGAATATGACATGCCCTTCCATTTTAGCGGCGGAGAATGGCATAAAGCATGAGGGCCCGCTTTCCAGCGGGCCCGCTTCAGAGGCAGTAAGGAAGGGAAGCCAAAGGGTAGTGTGACCGAGGGTCTGCGAAAAGCAGACGATTCAAGAGTGATACTCGATAAAGGTGAGTTACTAAATTGAAGTTGCCTCTAGTGTTGAGAATAGGAATGCAGGGTTTCCCGCTAGAGTTGCCTCTTGCCTCGGTAAATTTTCAGATAGGAAGCATAAATGTAAGTTATTTAGAAACAATGAATTAGTTAATGGTAACTACAGAATATGTATCTTAGGTCTACATACCGTTGGTTAAAAAAATGTACCAAAAAGCGGCGTTCAAATGCACAAATTTACGTGGATGAAATATCCCCCGTTTGGTGTGAGGTCACTAAAAGCATTTGGCAAAATGAAACGCCGCGACTTTAAGGTCGCGGCGCTTTTCGTTGAAGTTGACTTTTGCTGCTTAGACCAACGCTTCAGCCCTGATTCCTACCTTGTCAAACCAGGAGTGCGCCGCCTTAAGAGCGTTGTTGACATTCTCGATGTTCTTTACGCCTTCGGTGTTGAGCCAGTCTTCAAAAGCTTTTGCGCCCTGCTTGGCGTAGACGGCGATACCATCTTTCCAGGTAGCGCGGCCGCAGAGTACGCCGTTAAAGCTGGTTCCGCTTTCCGCAGCCAGTTCCAGCGTTTCAATGAAGACCGGGTTCGAAACTCCAGCCGAAAGATAGATGAACGGCTTGTGCGTCGAAGAAGCGGCCGTGCGGAAGTGCTCCAAAGCTTCGGCGCGAGTGTAAGCCTGCTCGCCCTTGAAGGCCCTGGTACCTGCGACAAATTCCATCTGGATGGGCACTTCAACTTTCAGAACATCAACGCCGTAACGCTCCTTGCCGAACTCTTCCATCGATCCGGTCACGACATCAGGCTTGCGCTTGGCGTAGCCGATACCCTTTTCGTCTTCACCGTGCACGTCGTAGCCTACGGTCTCAAGGAAGAAAGGAATGTCATGCGCAATGCACTCGTCGCCGATGCGCTCGACCCACGCATGCTTATGGTCGTTGATGGCGGACTTTTCGAATGGGGTGTAGTAGAGCAGAATCTTGATGCAGTCCGCGCCAGCTTCTTTCAGGCGGCGCACCGACCATACGTCGAGCAGATCGGGCAGACGTCCCGGCAGTGCCGCGTCGTAACCGGTCTTTTCATAGGCAAGCAGCAGACCTTTGCCATTGCGCTTCTTCGAAGCGGGAAGACCGAATTCGGGGTCGAGCAAGATCGCCGAGGCATGCTTGGTAAGGACTTCGGTGACAAGAATCTTGAACTCTTCGAGCGCCGAATCGGGTAGATCGGCAACACCTTTTTCCTTAGCCAGCGATTTCTTCAGCGAGCCGCGCTGGTCCATGGCGGCTGCGGCGATGACACCGCGTTTGTCCGAGACTGCTTTCAGTCCGGCAAGTTTTCCGGGGGTGAGATTCGTCGACATCGTAATTCTCCTGCTCTTTCGGTTCTGTATCGGATCGATTTAGGTTACGGAAGTTTTGAAATTGAGTTTCACGAATGATTTTAACCCAGCAAGCAACATTCAGGGCGCAGGGGCGCAGTTTCCGTGAACGAACTAGGACGCGCAGGCTGTCCCTTGCTTTTGCATCTCAAAATCAATGCGGGTGGATCGTTGGTTTCCGGATGTAAATTATCAAGCACATGGTTACTGTGGAAGGTGCGACCTAGAGATCCGGAGACCCATCGAGCCGTAGGTCGTCGCATGAGGCCATGGTTGAGAGAGTGTTATGAGTGACGGGCGTGCGAAAGTCCATACGGCTTCGGACGGCGGCGTCTCCGGAAAGCACGACGCGGTTGCTCCTTCGCAGTTCAATGTCGCTCCTTCCACTTCCGACGAATTGAATACCGTGCATCTGCGGCTCACTCCGGTCGCTTGCTGGCGAGTGGATGATATTCGATTTGCCTTTGATTCTTCCTTCGTCGATGCCGACCCCTCTGATCCTAAGAATCCAAACGATATTCGGGTCGAGTTGGCACACCTCATAACGCTGCTCAAGGATTATCCGGATTGCCCGCTCTCTGTTTTTGGTCACGCGGATCCGGTCGGCACAGATGACTACAACAAGCAACTCAGCGGACGACGGGCCATGGCAATATACAGCCTTATCGTCGCCCATGGAGACACTGCAAAAGCCGTAAGTCTGTGGCAGCAAATATCCAGCACTGAAAATTGGGGAGACAACCAGCATCAGAAAATGCAGAGCTTCACGGGACTGCCAGCCGGCACGCCAAACAGCGACCTAATCAAGGCATATCTACAGAAACTGTGCCCGAACGAACTCGTCCTCAATAAGACCGATTTTCTTGCGCAAGGGGCTGATTCCGCCGGCAAGGGAGATTACCAGGGTTGTAGCGAGTTCAATCCGCTCCTGATCTTCTCCCAGGAAAAGCAGGCGCAATTTGACCAGGCAAAACAGCAAAACGACGCAGCAGGTATCGCCGAGCGCAACGAGGAAAATGCGATCAATCGTCGCGTGATGGTTCTTTTGTTTCGCGTGGGCAGCAAGATCGATCCCCAAAAGTGGCCCTGCCCAAGTGCACTAGGCAACAAATCGGGCTGCATCAAGCGATTCTGGTCCGACGGCGAGACAAGGCGCAGCACACATCTGCCTGGCGCAGACAGGAAATTCTCCGATACGTACGACACCTTCGCCTGCAGGTTTTACCAGCGGATTTCCATTTCGAGTCCCTGTGAATCCATTCCGTTGCATCCATTCCGTTATGGAATCGAATTCGGGACGCACATGCCGTGGACAGATGACGCTGTGATGCGCATCGTAAGCGAGGATGGTTCCCAGGAAAGGGTCTTCACCAAGAGCGAAGGTGTTGTGAGCGGAATCCACCGCGTCTTCACCTTTGCCGATTATCGTAAACACGTCCGGTATCTCGCCGAGATCCGCGATAAGAGACACGTGGTCGGCCTCTTTGGACTGGTTGAGCTTTACCGCATCGTGGACCCGAACGATCCTTTGCATATCCTGCCGCCGCCTGCCGTGCAGCCTGTAGACCCTGGACCTGTACCACCCGATCCTGAACCATCTGAACTGCAGGGTCACAGCGAAGGAGTCGATCCGGAGAATGTGGAAGCTGCAGCTGATCCGCCCCATATACCGGCTATTTCAACCGATGCTTAGGAAGGACTCCGCGCAGAATGCCCCTTTTTCTGATCGTACATGTATTGGACTCGACGTATTCGCCACTGGACAACGCCAAAGTGGAAGCGACTTTCGACGGTGTACAGCTTGGGGTATCGCTCGCGGGTCTCGGCGCTTTCGAAACCCCATTTCCGGGGGACAACAACAGTGTGGTCGTCAAAGTCACCCTGGACGGATTTTTTCCCGTTGAGCAGACGCTAAAAGTTGTTAAGTCGCAAAAACCAACCTTCGTCTTCGATGGAGATCAAAAGGTTGAAATGCGTAATATTGACAGCCACTCGCGCGACGGCGGGGGCTTCAATCTGGAAGTGTTCGTTGTCCTGCTGCACATCAGAGACGCGCTCGGTAAGGTGAATGGCGTGAACCTGTCAGGTTCGATCAATCTCACGCCCGGCCCTTTGAAGATCTCTAAGGTATCGACGCCTATCCTGAATGCTGACCCGGACATTTTTCTTAATGTAACGGCGGCGGTGCCCGTTACACCAGGTGGCAAACTATTTTTTGTTGAACGAACTTCTACGCCGCGTTTGATCGCGATCTATGTATCGAACGAGATCATCGAAACCATCAAAAAACAGGAGGAGGATAAATCTCCGATTACCCTTCCATACCACCTCTTCTTCAGCCCAAACATCCCGGTCAATCCGCCTGACGATCCGACTGCCTTTCACGGAAACTATCCGTTCAGTAAGGACTACGTGCTGCTGGTGTCCCGTTATCTGCTGCAGCCATTCGTCAGCCCCACCGGTTTCGTCACCACGATGGGAAAAGCGCTTGTCCACCAGTTAGAGTTGAGCGGAAAGCCGGCCATCCTGATCTTTCCAGTCGGAGGACTCCACGTGGAAATGGGTGACTTGCCCACGAAGGCCAACCTGCACCGGCTTCTGCACGAGGTGAATTACTGGCTGCAGCGCACCGTAGGGGTCAAGTATCCGCTGATTGCGCAGCCTGTAGGTCACTTGGCTCTTTCCGGATTCAGCTCGGGGATCCGTCGCATAGCGCAGACATTTGCTGCTACCGGGAAG
>DATHQH010000052.1:0-34359 GCA_035482895.1 Alloacidobacterium sp.
GCTTTCGATTTGGTTCTTCTACACCTTCAGCGATTGAAGACGGATTTGTCGGGAAATTTCCTAAACCGGAGTGGCCACCTGCGACAGACAAGTAAAAGGTTGGCTTTTTAAGTTACCGGAACCCAGCGCTGAAGCATAGTCGCCGAAACACAGTCATTGATACGATCACAATGACCTTAAATAAAAGGATTTCTGTAGCAAGTCTCTCATCGTCCGGTCGCTATAATTTCTCTACGATCCGGAGGATGAACTGTGCGTAAGTTAGCATTTGCGCTTGTGCTTTGCATGGCTGGAACCGTCTTGGCTGCAGCCACGTCAGTCTATAACTTCACCTTGAAGTCCATTGATGGCAAACCAGTAACTCTGTCTGAATACCACGGCAAAGTCCTTATGCTGGTCAACGTCGCCAGCAAGTGCGGTTTCACTCCGCAGTATGCTGCACTTGAGTCGCTCTATGAGAAATACAAGGGCCAGGGCTTGGTCATTGTCGGCATTCCGGCAAATAATTTTGGCGGACAGGAACCGGGCACCAATGAAGAGATCAAGAAATTCTGCAGCAACAAGTACAACGTATCGTTCCCAATGATGTCCAAGGTCTCGGTACTGGGCGATGATAAGACGCCGCTTTATGCGTTTCTTACCGATAAGTCTGTGAATCCCCAGATCGGCGGCGACATCAAGTGGAATTTCACAAAATTTCTATTTGACCGCAACGGTAGACCTGTCGCGCGCTTTGAGCCGAATGTAACTCCGGATTCTCCGCAGGTCGTATCGGCTGTCGAAGCTGCGCTCAAGCAGTAGACAGTGTCCACGAGCATGAGTTGAAGGGCGCATGTGTTCGACACTGTCTGCATGCGTCCGCTCAGGGAACGGGAACAAGAAGCGCTTTGCCAGCCACGCTGGCCAAGCCGTCGAGCGAACCCATAAAAGCTGAGGACAGATCCGATTCAGGGCGGAGATGCCATAAGATTTCAGCGTTGCGCCACGCAGATTCCCGAGCCGCGCTTACGCTCCAGGCTGCGAATGTGTTTTCTAATTGGGAAGCGGGCGGAAGCGCATCGCCAAGAAGACGAACGTGCAGGGTTTGTTTGGCCGATTCGATCAGACTGTCGAGCGTCGTGTTGAGTGCCGTGTAGTCGGTATATTCGGTTCCGCCATGCTGCGGAACTGTGCCGGTTGCCTCGCAGGTAGCAACAATTGCTTCAGCAAGGTCGTGATTGATGTGGGCATTGATGCCTGCAAGGGCAAATTGGATGCGAGCGGTCTGAACCTGACTGCGGCGCTGGAACAATGCCTGCCAGCAATCCGGCGCGGGTTCACTGGAGAGTGACGAAGCCAGAGCACCGAAGTACAGCCGGGCGAACTGTACATCTAGTTCAGCGAGCCACGCGGGATCGCTGAAGCCGCCGGCTACGATGCGGGTTTCGACCGCTTCCGTTACCTCAAGATACAACCAGTTGAACCACTTTAATCCGTCGCCATCGACGCATGTGGCTTCAATGGTCCGCATGATGTCGAGAACATCAGATACAGAGCCGGGGATCGACTGCACTGCTGTCAGCAAGGTGGAATCGTATGGAAACATGCGTCCGCATTATAGCTATATAGTTGCGGAATCGGGTATGACGGTCGCGAATCCGGTTTTTGGAAGATTCAGCCTTCCCGTACGACTTTTACAAAGACGCCATCCGGAAGTTCGCCTTCGATGAGATGAATGACGCCGCCTTTCACAAAGCCGCGCAGGGCCTCCGGCTTTGAGGCAGCCGCGTTGCCCGATGGCGAAGACCGGCCTGTGCCTTTGTCCATGGCCAGATTGGCGAGCCGATCAGCGTGGCGGTTCTTTTCGCGCAGAACGTGTTGAATCTGAAAGCCTTCCAGTTGCGCAATGCGTCGGCGGGCTTCTTCGTATAAAGGCCGTAGCTCGGGGCTGTTGACGCGGTATTGCCCCTTGATCTGCTTCACGAGCAACTCGGAATCGGCAACTGCCTTAAGGTGGGAATGACCGTGTGCGAGGGCGTAATCCAGCGCCGCTAATAAGCCTGAATATTCGGCGAAATTATTCGTTTTCTTCCCCAAATATTCGCTTAATTCGGCCACTTTTTGTCCATTTTCGTCCTGAAGGTATACGCCGTATCCGGCCGGGCCTGGATTGCCGCGCGATCCGCCATCACAAAATGCCGTAATCCATCCGGATGCCGGGGCGGTTTCAAGGCGGGAAAAGAGGTTTCCTGCAGAGGTCATGAGGCGAGTTTAAAGGAAAAGCAAAAGTGCCGCCGGATTGCTAACGAATTGCCCCCCTAAACGTCTTAATAGGAGCATTTGCGACCGCATTCTGGAGCAATGAAGGCATGCCGGCAGACGCATTACGAATACCCGTTCCCACAGCTGCGACAACGCATGAAGGTAGTCGAGCGATACAATCCTCGCAACGCATGCTCATGGACGTACGCGACCGAGCCACAGAAACTGAACTGATTCGCGAAGCCCAGCAAGGTTCAAGGGCAGCCTTTGACCTGCTCGTGCGTCAATATGATCAGGCAGTCTTGCGGCTCGCTTTGCACCTTACCGGTTCCGAGCAGGACGCGCAGGACATCCACCAGGAAGCTTTTTTGAAAGCTTACCGGTATCTCGGCAATTTCCGGTTTGAGTGCTCGTTCTATACGTGGATCTACCGGATCGTGACCAACCTGTGTCTCGACCAGCTTCGGAGACGCAAGGCCCGGCGCGAAGACCCGGCGGTGATGGTGGATTCCTCCGGCGAAGAGATGGACCTGCTCAGCAATGTGAGTGATGACCGTGCAGGGGCGAATCCGGACCGGGAGCTACAGCGGAAAATACTGGGCCAGCGGATCCAGGCGGCACTTGAAAAACTGACGCCGCGCGAGCGCATGGTCTTTGAGCTGAAGCATTATCAGGGGCTGAAGCTGAGAACGATTGGCGAAATGCTGAATACAACGGAAGAAACGGCGAAGAACACGCTCTTCCGCGCGACGAGGAAGTTGAGAGCAAACCTGGCGGCAGTTCGTTAGGAGATGGTCTCAAGGGTGAAAGCTCCAGAGTTTCATGATTGAAGGGTGCAGGATGGAAGCCCGCACCTACCGAAAAAGCGGCTCGAAAGAAGCTCGCAGCGGGAAAGCAAGGGCTCGAAAAAAAGCCCGAGACAAGAAGTTTTTGAGGCGAAGTGAGGCAAAGGATTTATGGCAATGAAGTGTGACATGGCGCAGCAGAATATCGCGTTGGCCGCGTACGGAGAGCTTTCCGACGACGTCAATCATCAACTCGAACAGCATCTGGCGGAGTGTGATGAGTGCCGTCGCGACATGCAGGCGATACGCGCACTGAAGTCGGCAATGTCGCTCTATCCCGTTGAGGAACCGCCGGCAGCCATGCTGGCGCAGGCGCGCATGCGCCTGGAAGAGGCGCTGGATACGATGCCGCATGGCAGCTGGCTGGTGCGGCTCACGCAGCTTTTTACTCGGGGCGCGGGCCGTTTGCGTGCTGCTCCGGTCATGGCATCCATGTTGTTGCTGCTGGGTGTTGCCGCAGGTGGATACGGCGGCTATCGCGCTGGACTGAAGGCACACGAGGCAGAGCAATCGAAGCTGGTTTTGAATCTTGGCCAGCCTCCGGCCGTCACGGAAGATAATCCTGCGCGGATTGCGAACGTAAGCAGTATTACGCGTGATCCAAATACAGAAACCGTAAAGGTAAACTACGACAAACTGGTCCCGGAGACGATGCAGGGCCATCTGGATGATCCTCGCATCCGCCAGCTGTTATTGCTGGGCACGCAGAACCATGGGAATGCGGGAGTGCGCGACGATTCGGTGGGCCTGCTGGCGAGCGAGTGCCGCAATGGGCAGTGTGACGATGGGCCCATCCGCAATGCGCTGATGGTGGCATTGCGCTACGACAAGAACCCGAATGTGCGCCTGAAGGCGCTGGAAGGGCTGGAGCCTTATATCGCGCAAGATATGCGCGTGCGTGATTCCGTGCTTGAGGCCTTGATGAAGGACTCCGATTCGCGCGTTCGTTCGCAGGCTATCAATTTGATTGAGCCCGTAGAAGGGGATTCCAGCGTGCGGGAAGTCTTGCATACTGTGGCCGCGCAGGATGATAATCCACAGATCCGCACGGTTTCGCGGCAGGTTCTGCAGCAGTTACCGCAGATTCAATAGTGACGAGGTAACCTTTTAGTAAATAAAAAGTCAGAGCGAGTAGGGGCTACTGATTGAGGCACACAAATGAAACATTTTTCGAGGCTGGGTTGGATATTCGTTGCTGTAAGCGGGGCAGTGCTGGCAGCAGGCAGTAATCGGGGTTTTGCGCAACCGATCAGCGTTTTCAACGATACCACCGCATATTTTGCGCATAACTCTCAGAGCTATCTTGGCATCGATATCCACGATATCGACAACGATCGCGCTGCCGCGCTGAAGCTCAAGGATCCGCACGGCGCAGAGATCGTTACCGTCGATCATGATGCTCCCGCAAATAAGGCAGGCTTGAAGATTCACGACGCGATACTTGAAATGAACGGGCAGCGGGTGGAAGGGTCTGACCAGCTTCGGCGCATGTTGCGCGAAACTCCTCCCGGACGCACGGTGAGCTTTGTGATCTGTCGCGATGGCCTGATGCTGAATATTTCTGTGCAGCTGGCCGACCGCGCCAAGGTGGAAGCGAATGCGTGGTCGCAACATTTTACCGTGCCTGATCCGAGCGAAGCTCCCGAGATCGAAGGTCTTTCCCCACCGTCGTCGCGCGGATTTGGCAACGGATTTTTCGGTGTTTTTGCGACAAACGGTCTTTATGTGGGCGCGGATGTAGATGTGCTGAGCACACAGCTGGCGAGCTATTTCGGCGTGAGTGATGGAACAGGCCTGCTGGTCAAGAGCGTCGATGAGAACAGTCCTGCGGCGACTGCGGGACTGAAGGCGGGCGACGTCATCACCAAAGTGAACAATGGCGTCATGGCCTCGCGTGCCGACTGGCTCAAGACCCTGCACAGCAACCGCGGCAAGCAGGTGCAGCTTACCGTGATGCGCAACAAGAAAGAGCAGACGTTAAGCATGCAGGCAGGTGAACCGAAGAAAAAAGGCGAGCTGGAACTGCCCGGATTCTGCCCTGACCTGCTCGATGAGCCGCAATTGAGCGCAGAGTTGAACGACAGCCTCACTGTGCTCAATTTCGAGGAGATGAACCGCGAAATGCAAACGGCTATGAACAGCATCGATGCGCAGAAGCTTTCCACCGAGATGCAGCAACCGCTGGGTGCCGTCGATTTCAAGAAGATACAGAAGGAGATGCAGGAGCTGGAGAATGACCTGCGCTCTTTCGAACTTCAGTCGAAGCAGTAGCCGGCATATTCCCGGCATATTCGTGGATCATTTGGATCATTAGCCCGTCCGTTCCCCAAGCAACAGGGTGCTTGCAGAAGTGAGCGCCTGGTCTTGGGGCTCTGTCTGGAAAGCCCGGTCCCGGGAGGGCCAGTTTAGCCGGGAATAGTCGCCGTTCGACGGCTGCTTTCCCCACTCCGGGGTTGGGACTCGCCCCAGCCTATCTCCCTGTGTTTCAATAAGAAGAGTATGTCCGCAGCCCGCCAACAGACCACAGGCCGCCGTATGAAGGCCGCCAGCCGCAAGGTGCGCGAGCTGGCCCTTGTGGGCCACGCGCTCGCCTCCACCCGGCATCCGGTGATGGCACAGATTGTGCCCATGCGCCGCTGTAATTTGGCCTGCGCTTACTGCAATGAGTATGACGATGTTTCGAAGCCAGTGCCCATCGACGAGATGCTGCGCCGCATCGACCATCTGGCCCGACTCGGAACGAGCATTATCACCATCTCCGGCGGCGAACCGCTGCTGCATCCGGAACTCGATCAGGTCATTGCCCGCATCCGGCATCATGGGCGACTTGCTGGCATGATCACGAACGGCTATCTGCTGGTTCCCGAGCGCATCCAGCGGCTGAACAAGGCAGGGCTCGACCACCTGCAGATTTCTATCGACAATGTGCAGCCGGATGAGATTTCCAAAAAGAGCTTGAAAGTTCTCGATAAGAAACTGCAATGGCTCTCAGAGTTTGCCGACTTCCATGTGAATATCAACTCCGTTGTCGGTGGCGGCATCAAGGACCCACAGGACGCGCTGACCATTGGCAAACGTGCGATTGGGCTCGGTTTTACTTCGACCATTGGCATCATTCACGATGGCGACGGGCAGCTGAAGCCGCTCGGTGGGGAAGAGCGCCGCGTATGGACGGAAATGCGCGGCTGGAAAAAGAAAAATTATTCCCAGTTCAATCAATTTCAGGAAGCCATTGCCAATGCGCAGCCGAATGATTGGCGCTGCCGCGCAGGGTCGCGCTACCTTTACATCTGCGAGGACGGTCTGGTGCACTACTGCTCGCAGCAGAGAGGTTTTCCCGGCGTGCCGCTGGCTGAGTACACGAAGGCCGATCTGAAGCGGGAATTTCTTACGGAAAAGACCTGCGCTCCACACTGCACGATCAGCTGCGTGCACCAGATTTCTTACATAGACCACTGGCGCGCTCCGCAAATTTCAAGCACGACCCCTGGCGATGCTGCCGGCCTTGTCAATATTCAACTCTGAGTTTTCTTCCCGGCTTTCCGGGGCGGTGCATTGATCTAATGAGGCGGGGCGCCCCCGGTTTGCGGCTCTTTGCTCTCTTCTTTCATTTCGCGTGCTTTTTTCGTCTTCCAGAAGCCCTGCTGTACCCGATAGAGATCGTTCGTCTCCCAATCCATGAGCTGTTGGGCGGCTTCACTCCGTGACATTTCATCGACCGACGTGACTTCTACACGCAAAACCTGATGCCAGGGATAGATATGCCTTCCGCGAAGCAAGAAGCCGGATTTTGCCCAGCTTGCCATCAGGTCATTTACCTCGCTCTTCACGTCTTCAGCGTTTTCAAACGGCAAAAGGTCAAAGGACTCACCACCCACCAGATGCACCGTTGCATGGGCTATCAAAATTCTGTCGGACTGCTGGATTTCTTCAGGCACAGAATCGGCTCGCTTTCTCTGGAAGTATCAAGGCATGTTCACAGACTCTAGATGAGATGCAGCAAGGCGACGGAGCGGGTTGCAGGTGTCGCCGCCACAGCGCTTGCCTTTATGGAACCGGGCTGAGAGCTATCTTGCCAATACGCACAGGCTCGAGCTTGGCCGGATCGAGAATCCGATTGCCCTCCCGGTTGTCGATTTGGCTGTTTTCTATGAAGAAAAAATCTGAATTTCTAATTGCCCCGGTAGTGGTCGTGCCGAGCTGCGGAGATCGATATACCAGAGTCTTTTCCTGCTGGACGCGCAGGCCGCCCGGAGCAAGAGAGAACTGGGTAATGCGTGGTACGCCAATCCCGTTTTGCACACCGACGAGGTCACCTTTATACCAGTAAAGGCCATCGATTCCGGAGAGCGTGCCCGAAGGCCCGCGGTCCACTTCGTGCGAGGTATTTTGCTCCAGGTCAAACACAAACACGCCAAATGCATCGGCTACGTAGAGTAGTTTCCGATCGTCCGATAGCGTGATTCCATTCGGGTAAAAGAGAGGCCGGGGAAACGAGAGCGTTGTGAACTTGTGCCCCTTTCGCTCGATGCGGTACACCTGATTCGCGAGGCTGTCCGTGAGATAGATTTCTGAGTTGCCGCGTAAAACAAGGTCATTGAAAAGATGTTTTCCGGGTGTTGGCGGCGAAATATGCTCAAGCCGGCTGCCATCGGCCGAGAAATGATACAGTTCGCCGCGTCCGTCATCTTCACAGCCGGCGGCCCAGAGGGAGTTATCGGCGATTTCGTCTCTCAATCCACAGATCGGCAGCAGGTCATACTTTCCCTCGGGAACGAAATCAGAAACCTTTCCGTCCATTCCAAACCGGACGATTTTCTTGTGAAAGAGGCTGCTCAGATAAAAAACCTGGGCTTTCTCGTCGAAGGCCAGCCCTTCTGGAATCAGGTCTTTCTCCGGGACCGAAAAGGCGACCTGTGCCCTATCGACGACCGGGTACTGCTTTTCCGCCTGCATAACAAGAGAGCGAAAACGTGCATCGCCATACAGCGGGCGAAAAACCGGATCGCGGTCTGGGTCAAAACCCTCGTTGGCTGCGACGCACTCTTTCAATAGCGCAAGCGCCTTCTGCGATTCGCCAAGGAGCAGGTAATCCCCCGCCAGGTAGTAGAGGACAGCGGCTCGATCGGGAACTCGCTTCAGCAAGGCCTCTACAGCCGGAATTTCAGCCCTTGCCTGGGCTGCGGCGGGCGTATCTCCCTGCGATTGTGCCAAGACAGAGGACAAGACGGCCAAGACCGGTAAAGCAAGACCAAACGCCCATTTGATTGCTTTAACCATAGTACGGAGAGTGTATGACACGAGTCTGGCGGCGTCTTTCACAAATCGGCGAAACGTTCGCGCCAATCTGCCCGGTCCCTCCCTGTGGAAATGTAACCGGGATGCGCTGAACTCCACTCCGAGGGTTGCTTCCGACGCGGAAGGTATCATGGATACAGACTAGGCATGTCCGACCGATCTTTAAGCTCAGGCGCAGCAGCATTTCTCTCGCGCGATTTCCGGCGCTATCAGCTTGCGCGGGTGCTGGTCATCATCGGTGCTGAGGCGCAGACCCTCGCCGTGGCGTGGCTCGTCTACCAGATCACGCACAGCGCGCTTTATCTTGGATATACGGGTCTTGTGCTCTTTCTGCCCGGGCTGTTCTTCCTGCTGCCTGCCGGCCACGTCGCCGACCGCTTCGACCGCCGTCAGGTCATTCTTGTTTGTTACACGCTGCAGGCATTTTGTACGCTTGCACTTTTTCTCTTTGCGTGGCATGGGCTGCATGCTGTCTGGCCGGTTTATTCGGTGCTTTTTCTTGTGGGAACAGGACGCGCCTTCAGCGGCCCAGCAAGCTCGGCCCTTATTCCTCATCTGGTGCCGAAAGAACATTTTGTGAATGCTGTTACCTGGGGCGCAACGGCATTTCAAATCGCCAACGTGGCCGGCCCGTCGCTGGGTGGCATTCTCTACACGCTGCCGCTGCATGGACGCATCGCCGGAGCCAGCATCGTTTTTCTCTTCACCCTGACCACGCTTTTCGCATTTCTCTGGCTCATTCTTTCCCTGCACGTTCGCCTTGGACGTATGGAGCACAAGGCCATTTCCACCGAAGTCATTCTTGCCGGCATTCGGTATGTGTGGAAGACGCAGATTCTTCTCGGCTCCATTTCGCTGGATCTCTTCGCGGTTCTGATGGGTGGCGCAGTTGCTCTTATGCCTATCTTTGCGCAGGAGATTCTACACACCGGACCCCGTGGGCTTGGCCTGTTGCGCGCAGCACCTGCTATCGGAGCGCTGGTCATATCCATGTGGCTTACCTGGCGGCCCCTCGAGCGGCGGGCGGGGGTGAAGATGCTTGTTTGTGTCGGCATCTTTGGCGCTGCCACTGTACTTTTCGGCATATCGAGGAGTCTGCCCTTGTCATTGCTGGCGCTGTTTCTGGTCGGCGCATCGGACATGGTGAGTGTTGTAATTCGCTCCTCGATTCTGCAACTGGCAACACCGCCGGAGATGCGTGGACGCGTCAGCGCCGTCAACTCGCTCTTCCTTGGCGCGTCGAACGAGCTGGGTGAATTCGAAAGCGGTCTCACCGCTTCATGGTGGGGAGCGGTGCGTGCTGTGGTGATCGGCGGGGTTGGCTCGCTGATGGTCACCGGCGTATGGAGCATCTTCTTTCCAAGTCTTCGCCGTGCCGATCGCTTGACGCCCGAATCGCTTCTACAGGCGGAAACAGAGCAATCCGCCCAGCAGGTACGCCAGCTATAGCCGGTGTGCATCTAAACAAAACGGAATTGAAATCAAGGAACAGGGCTTACCACAATGAAGACATGGCAGAAAGTAGGACTCGCCACACTGCTGGTGCTGGCCATTTTCAGCATTCGTATTTATTTTGTGTGGAAAGAACGTCATGAACCGATCGTGCAAAAGGCCCAGCCGCAACAACGCATGCTTACCGATGACGATATCGTGCAGCCGCGCAAACTTTATATCGATGATTTGAAATCGGCAAAAACGTTGATCGGGAAAACCATCTGGATACAGGCGGGCTATGAACTCGATTACTTTCCTTATGTGGGTCGCAGCATCAACTTCGCGCACAAAGCCGGGCCTCTGCCCAGCGTTCAAACGCTCGAGGTGAAGGACATTGTGGTTGCAAAAGCCCCTGCCAGCGTGGCCAGCCGTATTCCGCAAGGGGACAAGCAGATCTATGCCGTTTTTGAAATGCCCGGCGATACGAAGCAATATGCGACGGCGATCGGTTCCATGCAAGGGGATGACTCGACCTATTATTGCGATCAGATCTTCTACTACGACGATCCGCACCAGCTATACAAACACTGGCCAGCGGATGTGTGGCAGGCTGTCGATCAGCACCAGCCAAAGGTAGGCATGAATGAGTTGCAAGTGGCCATGGCTCTTGGCATGATCCAGCAATCGGACTCATCCGACTACGGCAACCGCACGGTGCACTATGACGCGGGCGGTAAGCAGTGGAACGTTAGCTTTCAGCACGATAAAGCGACAAACGTGCAGGCTGAATAATTTTTTTCGGAACCAAAGTGTCGATTTGGAGAATCCATAAAAATCATGGCACTCGAATTTACGACTTCCTATGTAACCGACTCAGTGGCGATTTTCCGCCAATACAAAAAGATGGCAGACGCAGCCATAGCGCAACTCAGCGATGAGCAGCTTTATACGGCGGTTGATCCTGAAAGTAATTCGATTGCCATCATCATGAAGCACATGGCTGGCAACATGCGTTCGCGCTGGACCGATTTTTTGACCACGGATGGCGAGAAACCTGACCGCAATCGCGACAGCGAATTCGAAGAGCCGCCCGCCACGCGCACTGAGTTGCTGAGCTTGTGGGAAGACGGATGGAGCCGCCTGTTCGGCGCATTGGAACCTTTGACTGACGCAGATCTTGGCCGGACGATTACCATTCGCGGCGAAGCGCACTCGGTGATGCAGGCTATAAACCGCCAGGTTGCCCATTATCCGAGCCATTGCGGCCAAATTATCTTTGTGGCCAAGCATCTTAAGTCAAGCGACTGGAAATGCCTGAGCGTTCCTCGCAGGCAGTCGGCTGACTTCAATAGGCGCGTTCTGGCCGGCGAAGCGAGTCAGCGATAGAGTCAGCCATTCAACCAGAAATGTCCGATGCATCGTTCATTGGACAACCACAGGAGAACAACTGCGGATCAAACCCGCACGGCGAGCGTCGTCGTTTTTCTGCGAAACAGCTGGCGTACAAATTGCACAAACGATGGCAAGGTCAGCATCGGCACGGATGCCTGTACCCGTATTTGTTCCTGCGTGACAAGCGCTCGCCTCAATTGTGCGCGTAACTCTTCTACTTCGAACACGCACGCGCGAAGATAGCCCGAGACCGAGAGATTTGCCTCGGCTGCGCGCGCTTTCATTTGCGAATGTTCACCGGAAGACAGGCGAAGGGAGAGAGCCATTGTCCGGCGCTCTGTCGTAAGTGTTTGCCTGGACACAATGGATCGAGGCATCACTTCTTCAGCAAGTATCTGACGGAAGCTCGCAGGCGCCTGAAGGGTGACGTTCTGAGTTTTTGAAGCGGGGCAGGCAGGATCTTTTCCCGTATTTTTTCGGGTGGGACGAGAGGAGATTCGCTTCCTGGCTTTGTCTTGTTCCGCTGCTGATACTTCTAGTGCAGGGTGGGGCTTCGCGTTGATGGATGAACCAGGCGTAACGGGTTTATCCGTCGCAGCAGATTTTTCAAGCGGTGTCCGGGGCCGGCTTAACCGGATGGCTTCTTCATAAGTGAGTTCGCGCACGCCATGCTTAGCCTGAGCTGGAGTCTGCGCTCCAGCCCAGGCCTGAAAGCGGCTCACGATCGCGTTGATATCTTCAAGGGGCGGTTGCGTGTCCATGCGCCGAGTGTATGACGATGCGTTGGTTTGTGCCCGCCTTCACGCAATAAATTGCACCATCAAACCCAATATGGCACGTCCGACAGCTCATCCGCTTCACTTTGGGAAATCAGCCGGTATTCCGAAGACCGGCCGAGATGCCGTTAATTGTGCTGGCGATTGCACGGTTGATCTCCTCCGTATCTTCCCCGGCGCGTTTCCGCCGCAACAGATCGACCTGAATCAGGCTCATCGGATCGACGTATGGGTTGCGCAGCCGGATCGAGTGCGCGAGCATCCTGTTCGTCTCGAGCAATTCTTTTTGTCCCGTCACCGCGAGCACTGCTGTGAGCGTGCGCTTGAACTCTGCTTCAATCTTCGAGAAGACACGCTGGCGCATCTCTGCATCCGGCACCAGTGAAGCGTACAGCGATGCGATGCCGAGATCAGCTTTCGCCAGCGCCATCTCAACGTTACGAATCAAGTCAATGAAGAGCGGAAACTCGGCCATCATGGCGCGCAGCAGCTGCATGCCGCCCGGTTTTTGCGCATAGTGCGTGAGCGCATGTCCGACGCCAAACCATGCCGGGACAAGCTGGCGGCTCTGTGTCCATCCGAAGACCCACGGAATCGCCCGCAGGTCGGCAAAGCTGCGGCGGCCGCTGCGCCGCGCAGGACGCGAGCCGATCTTCGCATGCTCAAGTTCAGCAACCGGGGTCGCTGTCTCAAAATAGCTCAGCACATCGGGGTCATCGATAATATGCTCGCGATAGAAATGGAAGGCCACGTCGGATAGCTCTTCGAGAGCCGCTTCCCATTCCGGCAGCAGAATCCCCGACTGATGTCCGTTCGGATCGAGCGCATTCGGCCTCGCCAGTGCATCGAGCGAAGCGGCAATCATCAGTTCCAGGTTGCGCTCGGCGAGCACAACGTCGGAATACTTCCAGTTGAGCACCTCGCCTTGTTCCGTGATGCGAATCTGCCCTTCAAATGCTCCAACAGGCTGTGCGTAGATCGAGCGATGCGTCGGGCCGCCGCCACGTCCCACCGTGCCGCCGCGTCCATGGAAGAGGCGCAGCTTCACGCCGCATTCGCGAGCCACCTCGTGCAGGGCGCGGTGCGCGCGGAAAATCTCCCAGGTGCTAGTGAGCATGCCGCCGTCTTTATTGGAGTCGGAGTAGCCAAGCATGATCTCTTGCGTGTTGTTCCATGAGGTGAGCAGGGTGCGATACTCGGGCAGGTTCCATAGAGCCCGGCAGACATCTGGAGCGTTGCGCAGATCTTCAATCGACTCAAAGAGCGGCACAGGCATCAGGCCGGGATCACTGCCGTTGGCTGCCACTTCCACGCCCCCGAGCCGCGCGAGCCATAAGACACCGAGCACATCTTCCACGCTGCTGGCGCCGCTGATCACGTACTGCCGTATCGCTTCAGGACTGCACCCAGCTTTCACCTCGGCGATCGTGCGGAAGGTTTCAATCACATCCGCGCTTTCCTTACTCAGGTCTTGCGGCACAATGCCCGCATTGCCCGCGCACCAGGCGGAAGCTTCCTGGAGCGTCTTCTGGTGCAGCCGCGCGTGCTGGCGAATATCCAGCGTGTGCAGGTGCAGGCCAAAGGTGCGGACGAGAAGAATGAGGGGATCGATCAGGGATTGCGCGAGACGCAGACCTTCATTCTCAGCCAGGCTGCGCCGCAGTATCTTCAAATCATCCAGAAACTCCTGTGCACTGCAGTATGCCGGCAACGCGCTCAGGGCTGATTCGAGGCTGTCGTTGTCGGACGCATTTTCTCCGGCGGTGCGTAGCAGCCGTGCGTGGACGCACACCATAAAACGGCGGTATAGCTCAAACTCAAAGCGCGCCCCAAAGATCTGTTGCGTGCCAGAACGAAGCTCAGCCAGATATCCATGCAGGCGCTGGCTCAGTTCTTCGCTGATAGGTATCTGTTGCGCTGAAGTCGTAAGCAGGTCGATGATCAGCTGAACCTGCAATTGGTAATAGACGAGCAAACGTGTCCGGGCCGTGGCAATCGCTTCTCGCGTCACATCTGGCGTTACGAATGGATTGCCGTCTCGGTCGCCGCCGATCCAGGATCCGAAGCCGAGCAATAGCGGCAGCTCCGAGATGTCAATGTTCAAGCCATATTCGCTCGCCAGCGCCGCCGATACTTCTTCGTACAGCTTGGGCAGCGTGGCAAAGATGGAGACGTCATAATAATCCAGCCCCATCTTGATTTCGTCATTGACCGTCGGCCTTCGGCTGCGAACCTCGTCGGTTTGCCACAATGCGGTGATCTCGGCGATGAGCTGTTCCTGCAGGCGCGAAATCTCTTCATCGGGCACGGGGATGCGGTCCAGCTGTTCGAGAAAATCGCCAATGCGCCGGCGCTTGAAGAGCACGGAACGGCGCGCGATCTCCGTGGGATGCGCGGTGAAGACGGGAACGATAAAGATGTGCCGCAGCCATGCCAGCGCGTCCGTTGCCGAGATGCCGACGCGCTTCATCTCGCGCAGCGTGCCGCGCAGCGATCCACGCTGCCTCGCACCCTCTCCGTTCAGTTGCAGAGACAGACGCCGCCGCTTGCGATGGTTTGTCTCGGCAAGATTAATCAGCTCGAAATAGAAGGCAAATGCACGGCTCAGTGAGTAAGCCTGCTCTACCGTCATCGTGTTTATGCCAAGCACAGTGAGCTGCAGCCGGTCTTCCGCCTCTTTCAGATTGCCTTCAGCCTGCGCCTCGCGGCGTCGAATCGCCGATTGGCGCAACTCTTCCACTTTTTCAAAGAGAGACTCGCCAGCCTGTTCGCGCAGCACTTCTCCCAACAGCATGCCTAATGAGCGGACATCGCGGCGCAGGGGAGCTTCTTTCAGGTCGCCCGTGCGTGCTTCAAGTTCAGCCAGGCGCTGCGACCAGCTTTCCGGTTTCCAAAGGAGAGACATACTTCGATTATGCCGGAGGACCAGCCGTCCAGGCACACGCGCTTCGCACCAAGCGATAATTTCGCCAAAGGAAAAATTCGCGCAAGATAAATTCGCCAGGGCGTGCCCACAAATTGCTATTGGAGAAAAAGATTGAGCATCAGCCGGCGTGGAGGATCCGAAAGCGATTGGGGTCCACCGGATCTCGATCAACGACTTGGATTGGGGCCCAGGCCCATTGCCAAACGCTGATGCCTGGCATGTTTGAGAACTGGATCAGCCCGCGGGTCCCTTCAACTGCGACGCGCGGCCAGGATGCGGCAATGCGCGCCCGGTCCACGCCGTGAGAACGCAGCACGTCGGCGAGGATGGCGACCGTGTCGTAGCCCTCGAAGGCGACGAAGGAGGGCGCTGTGGCTAGCTGCTCACGGAGGGCCGACTCGACTCGTGCACCGAGTGGGCTGAGGCGCTCGGGCAGATAGCGCAAGAACGGGATCGCGGCGCTCTCATCGCCCAGCAACCTCGCCCATTCGGCGAACTCCGGTTGCCCGGCTGGAGCACCAATCATGATCTCGGCAAGGCGCTGGTCGCGGCGGACGGACTTGACGATCGACACTGCCGGGTCCGGGTAACCGACCAGAAGAAGGAGGGCTGTCGCGCGATTGTCGACGAGTTCATCGCACAGCGCCGTAGGAGCGAGCGAGCGCATGTCGAGTTCGATGACGGTGCCCCCGCGTGGAGCGAGGTAATCCCGCAGAATGCGGGCTCCAGATGCCCAGTAGACACTCGACTCGGCTGCTACGGCGATTCGACTGTGGCCCGCGCTGAGGAGAAACTCTGCATAGATCTGCCAGCCATGGGACTGCGCGGGCGCGAGGCGCGCGACCCATTGCGTTGGCTGTTCGGTGAGCGTGTCGAGAACCGCCGACGAGCAGAGGAATGGTAGGCCGAGGGCGTCGGCCCTGGCAGCAGCGGCGCGAGCGACGACGCTGTGATACTCCCCCGCCAACGCAGCCACGCCCAGGCGAGCCAATTCATCTACGGCCGCCGCGGCCCTCTGCGGATCAGCGGCGGTGTCTCGGACCACCAGCTCGAGTGGTCTTCCGGCGATTCCGCCAGCGTCATTCACTTCGTAAACGGCCAACTCGAGTCCAGCGAGCAAGTTTTGGCCTGCCTCGACCCAGCCGGGCCGAGTGAGCGGAACCAGAGCGCCGATCCGGACGGCTGATGCGTCAGTCCGTTCTGCTCCAGGTGGCGATGGTGGCGTATTCATGCGTCGGCGTCTCCCGAGTAACGAGTTGGTTGCATTATGCCGGATTGAAGAGTGAACACAAACCTCTCCTTAACCCGTCAACCAATTCGTCCACGCCGCCTAGGTGCTCACCTGCTGCTCGTCCAGTTGTAGCATCAACTCTTCCCATTCCGCAGTGAGTACCTCATGCTGTTCGCGTAATCCGTCAAGCAGGCGAGTCAACCGCTCCGTTTCTTCTACGCTTATAAAGACTCCGAGCGACTGTTCTGTATGGGCAATCGATGCTTCAATCCGCGGAATCTCCTCCTCGACGAAGGCAAGTCGGTCCTGCATCTGCCGCAGACGAATTGGATTGAGGCGGCGGACTTTGTCTTTCTCAACAGAGGAAATCGAGACCGTTGTTGTAGACGTCTCAACCGGAGCGACGGGAATCGCCGCTGGGGTCGCGGTGGCGACCTCGCCACCACCCTGCTTGCGCCACAAATAATCTTCGTAGTTGCCGGGATAGACGTGCACGTGGCCGCTTTCCACCTCGAGGACACGCGTGGCCAGCCGGTCAATAAAATAACGGTCATGCGAGACGAAAATTACCGTGCCGGTAAATTTATTGACCGCATCCAGCAATACGTCTTTTGCGCGCAGATCCAGGTGATTGGTCGGTTCATCGAGGAGCAGGAAGTTTGCCGGGCTTACCAGAATACGCGCCAGTGCGTAGCGGTTGCGCTCGCCGCCGGAAAGCACGCCAAGAGGCTTGAAAACGTCATCTCCGGAGAAGAGGAAACATCCGAGCAAGCTGCGCAGATCTGCCTCAGGCACGCGTGGTGCGATGCGGCCGATATCGTCGAGCATGCGTGCTGCCGGATCGAGCACCTTGTACTGGTCCTGCGCGAAATAGTCAGGCAAAACATTGTGCCCCAATCGCAGAAGGCCTGATGTAGGAGCCTCCTGCCCAGAGAGCATGCGAATGAGGGTTGATTTACCTGCTCCGTTTGCACCGACAAGCGCGATGCGGTCGCCGCGCTCGATGGTAAAGCTTACATGGTTGAGCACCTGCTTTTCGCCGTAGCTCTTGCTCAGGTCTGAAATTTCCACTACCGTTCGCCCCGATGCCGGTGGTTGCGGGAAGGTGAAGTGAATGGCCTGCTCTTCCTGCGGAATCTCAATCCGCTCGATTTTTTCGAGCTCTTTAATGCGACTCTGCACCTGCTTGGCCTTTGTTGCCTGGTAGCGGAAGCGGCTGATGAAGGTCTCAAGATGCTCGATGTGCTCGCGCTGCCTGCGGTAGGCGGCCTCAAGCTGCGTGCGCCGTTCTTCTTTCTGCTGTAGATATTTCTCGTAGTTTCCGGAATAGAAGTGCAGACCCTTGTTCCATATCTCGACAATCTTGTTCACAGTCACATCGAGAAAATAGCGGTCGTGCGAGATCAGGATGAAGCCGTTGGGATAGCTGCGCAGATACTCTTCCAGCCAGTTGCGAGTTTCCAGATCGAGATGGTTCGTTGGTTCGTCGAGCAGCAGCAGGTTCGGTCTCTGCAACAGCAGTTTCGCCAGCGCAATACGCATCTGCCAGCCGCCGGAAAACTCTTCCGTTCGACGTGCCCAGTCGTCTTTACTAAAGCCAAGTCCGGTCAGCACTGAGCCAACCTGTGCATCGAGAGCATACCCATCATGCGCATGGAAGCGCGCGCCGAGATTCGAATAACGTTCCGCCGCCGCGGCATAGGCGCTGCTCGCTGTGTCAAGCTCGGAGAGCGAGGTAGCGAGCACTTCTAGCTCCTGCTCTATGCCCCGAAGCTCGTCGAAGACTGACAAGCACTCGTCGAAGACCGTACGCCCGGAAAGCGCCAGCCCATCTTGCGGCAGGTAGCCGATGCTCATGCCACGCGTGCGCTGCAGGTTGCCGTAATCGAGCGAATCGAGGCCCGCAAGAGCCTTCATCAAAGTGGATTTGCCGGTGCCGTTTGCGCCCACCAAAGCAGTGCGCTCGCCCGCGGTGATGAGCCAGTTGGCGTGTTCAAAGAGAAGTTTTTGGCCGAATCGTTTGCCGGCGTCGGCAAGTTGAAGCATACTTCCATTCTAGCTGGGCGTAGCTGCCTTCTTCGGCGCGTGACGCGACTTGCGCAGCATTTGCCAGTCGCGCTCTGTCTGATCCGCATAGGATTCGGCGAATTTCATAATTGCCTCAGCAAACCGTCTGCCGCTGCCGATGTAACCGGCCAATATGCATGCATCGCCCGAACGTGCATGCCCGCGTGCGAGCAATTCACCACACATCTCGGCGTATTCAAGCAGTCCAAGACCTTTCAGGTCTTCGACTTCGATACCTGCTTTGTGATCGTTCAACTGCCGCACCAGATACTGGCGATTCGCAATCGTGGTCCAGCCTAAAAATGGATCGGAAAGGAACTGCATAGCCCGTTGTCCATCGGCAACGCGCCGCCCCTGGTGCTGCGGCCCGTGATACTCGAGGTATTTCGCATAAGCGGAAGCCGGCTCTTCCTTGATCTGAAGAAAGAGCGGATCACCTCGGCCATTCCCTTCAAAGTACACGAGATAATCGCGCAGCCCTACAGATCCTGTGCCCACAACCTTAAATCCCACGTCAATAGGCCGGTACTGCGCGAAGAAGTGCTGGCGCTCCGGCAGTAGATCTTTCCTGTACTCGTGTAGCGAAGCCAGAACCGCGCGCGCCTGAGCCGAGGATAGGCGTGTCAGCAATGGCTTGTTCTCTTTAAATATTCGCCTGCCTGTCTCGACGCCTCGGTTTGTTGCCGGAACCGTAAGCTGCTCCAGCGTATGCATCGGGGTGGAGCGTTCGGCTTTCAAAAGTACCGTTGAAACCGGAGTAATGCGCTGCAGGCGATGGATTTGATAGCGTGCCATCTCGATCACTGGCATCCGGGAAAACATCTCTACATACCTGCGATAACGGGCGATAAGGCTATGCACGGCTTCTTCGCACTGGGCGCGCTTGGTGCCGACTTCACGCCCGGCAAGCACCAGGCTGGTTGCCAGCCGCTTCAGGTCCCACTCGAAAGGGCCGCGAATGGTCTCGTCAAAATCGTTAATGTCGAAGACGAGTCGTCCGTCGGGCGCGGCATAAGCGCCCAGATTGCGCACATGCGCGTCCCCACAGATCTGGTTCACGATACCCGTATGCGGGAGCAATGAGAGATCCGAGGCCATGATGGGAACCGCGCCGCGAAAGAATCCGAAGGGCGACATGGCCATGCGCTCATATTTAATTGTGATCAGCGAAGGTACACGCCCTCGCATCGACTCTTCGAGTAACGCGATTGGGTTGTGCCGCCTGTGCTGCGATTGCCACTGACTGTGATCCTGCCGCCGCAATTGTTTGCGCCGGGACTGGCCCATCGCGCGCCTTTCCTGCGATGTCGATAGTTCTGCCATGTTCACCTGCTTGTGTGCACCTATTGTACGGTTGCCTGCTGAATCTGGGCCTCAATCTCCTGATAGGTCTCTGCGGACAATGCCGGCATCGCGCCATGTTGCGATGCAACCCACGAACCCCAGCGATTCCCAGCCTCGTTCAAAACAGCCAATGACGCACCCATCAGATAGAAGCGCACAAGCGCAGCCGTGAAGGCATCCCCCGCTCCCACTGTGTCGGCCACCTTCGTTGGGGTGCCATGATGGCGGTGATGCGCATCTCGTGTGACCAGCAGGCTGCCCTGCGATCCCATCGTGATGCAGACCAGAAGCAGAGGAAAGCGGTCGAGCAGCATACGCGCTCCTTTTAGAAGCGACTCCTCGTCCGCGCCGGAGTTTTCCACGAGGCTGAGCAGGGATAAGACGACCGGCATCTCAATTTCATTCAGCTTCAGTAGTGAAGCCCGTTGCAGCGAACTCTCAAGGACATGCGCGTCATAGAACGGTTCGCGCAGATTCACATCAAAGACGCGCAGGCAGGCATCAGATGTAGCCGCCAGGAAGGAATGAATTGTCGCGCGTGAGACAGGGTCCCGCTGCGCTAGCGTGCCAAAGCAGACAGCGTCGGCGCGATGCGCTAAAGCCTGCCATTCCGGCGTCCATTGCATGAAGTCCCAGGCTACCGGCTGGTGGATCACATACTCCGGCTGACCGTCGCGCAGCGACACGGACACGGTGCCCGTTGCATGTTCGGGATCGAGCTGTAAGTAAGTTGCGTCGGCAGGCAGTGGGGCGAGATACGCCTGCGCTTCTTTGCCTAGCAGGTCAGAGCCGGTACGGCTGGCGATGACGGCATCGTTTCCAAGACGCGCGGACATCACCGTGAAATTTGCGGGTGCTCCACCTAATTGTTTCCCGCCAGGAAGCAAGTCCCAGAGCAACTCACCAAGGCCAACGATGAGCTTTTGTCCGACGCTCACTGCTTGCCTCCAGTGTCAGCGAGCAACTGCTGCATTTTCAGATAAGCTGCATTTGTCCAGCCGAAACCTACGACATTCGTCTTATAACCGGTTGTAACATTCAATTCAGAAGACCCATGGACCACGTCGTATTTCTCTCGGATGGTATGGTCGCGATCGAAGTTGGTTGCGATGGTATGGCTGAATTTTTCCGAGATGCGGCGCGCATCCCGTATGTCACCTGCCTTCTGCATGCCGGCAATGGCAATCCATGAAGGCGGAGCCCAGCCGTACGGCAGATCCCACTGCGTGCCGGATTCAGTCGTGCTCATTGCCAAACCACCCTGCTGTTCGAACCAATGGAGCGCCTGGACCAGGCCTTTCGTTTGCTGCTCGTCGGCATGGCCAGCCCATAACGGATAGAAGGTCGTCAGATAGCGATACGTCGACTGTTTTTGTTGCACATAGTTGTAATCGAAGTACATGCCCTCGGCAGCATTCCATAGATACTTGTTGATCGCGGCCTTGCGCGCCTCAGCCTGCTCATTCCACTGCTTTGCTTCGGATTGCTTATCGAGTTTGGTAGCCATCCACTCCAAGTCGCGCTCATATTTGTAGAGAAGACTATTCAGGCAGACGGGCGCGTAATGGTGTGTCGATCCGCTGAATGGCCCGAAACGAAAGCTCGGGTCATAGCCGGATTCGCGCATGGCACGGTCACCGCGATAAAAGTCCGCAGAGAGCCAGTGGCCATCAACATGAGCCCGCGCGCATACTTTGGAAACACGCGGGTCGCAGCTCAACGTGGCGAGTTTGGCCTGTTCGTCTGCATCGGGCTGGTCCGGTGCTTTCACCAGATAATCTGTGTGCACGTCAGGATGCGCCAGCAGCCAGCGAATGACATCCGAGTAGTAAGTCGTATCGTCTTCTTGTTCCGGAACGGGACCTTCGCCGAGGTCGAAGTAGCGCGCCAGACCCGTATCGCCCGCGCGATGAAAATCTCTTAGCCAGAGATTATGATCGCGCACGGCATAGCCATAGGCTTTGGCGAGCCATGCATCTGCTTGTTTTTGTTCGCTTGCATTCGCAGAATGTTGAGCCTCGTATACATCGCGGATCATCGAAGAAAGGAAGGGAGGCTGGGAGCGAGTCAGGTAGTACGTGCGGTTCGCGTTAAGAATGCTTCCATAGTGCTCGATCTCGAAGAAGAAATTCTCCACCATGCCGCGAGCGGTATCGATGTGGCCGTCGTGGAGCAGGCCGAGCAGGATAAAGTAACTGTCCCAGCCATACATCTCGTTGAAGCGGCCGCCGGGAACGATGTACTTGTTCGGCAAATAGAGTAGCCCTTCAGTTTGAAGCGACCTCGGATCGATATCACCGATTCGCGTGATACGGCGAGGAAGGCGCTCAATATCGACGTTGCAATGCGATTGCAGAGCGGCAACCTCGGGTGGTTCCGCAATTTCCTGAGGAAGATACAGCACCGGAGCCGTTTTAAGCTTCGTATCTATGAGTGAATTGCAGTCCGTCATGGAGCGTGAAAGCGTGCTCCATGCCTCGTGTATGTAACTATCAATGTTTGTTGCGGCCGGCGCAGATGGAGGATTGGCCGCAGACGTCGCCTGCCCTAACGCCATGCATTGGCACAGGACCAGACATGCCAGGACACGATATACGTGCTTCAACCCAGATCGATTACTTTTTGAACCAACGTACGAGTTAGAATTTGCCTCTAAGTTCATAGAGCTCCGTAAGGTATTGAAAGGCCCTAAGCGTGCACGACCGATCGTCTTCTGAAAGTCCTGTGGGAACAACAAGAAAGCATAGCCGCTCGCAACGCATCTTGCTATGGATAGCTGTGGTTTTTTTCATTGCGGCGGCAGTAAGCATCATCGCGGTGCGCATCCTGTTGCGTCGTGCCGAGCCGATTTTGCGAGGGCGTGTGATTGAGACTCTCAGTACGCGCTTCGACAGCCGGGTGGAACTTGGCCATTTTCACGTGTACGTTCTGGATGGACTTGAGGTAACCGGCGGAGATCTACGCCTGTATCCCAACAATCTAGACATGCAAGCCCCGTTGTTTGGAGTGCAAAAATTTTCTTTCAAAACCGGGTGGAGATCCCTGCTGCGCACGCCAATGCACATCGGGCAGGTAAACCTGGAAGGTCTCTCGCTGAATATGCCTCCAAAAGATGATCGCCACAACATCCCGAAGTTAGAGCAGGGGCATGGGAACGGCAAGATTCAGATTTACGTCGACAAAATGCTTGTGAAGAACGCCAGTCTGGTGCTCCAGACACGCAATCCAGACAAAGTCCCGCTTGAATGGGACATCAGCGATCTAAAGCTGACATCAGTGGGCGCGGGCCAGCCTTTGGCGTTTCACGCTATCCTCACGAATCCCAAACCTGTAGGTGACATCGACTCAACAGGACACTTTGGCCCCTTCAATGTGGAGAGCCCGGGAGATACGCCGGTCGATGGACAATACAGTTTTAGTCACGCCGATCTGGATTCGTTGAAAGGCATTGGCGGTATCCTATCGTCCGAGGGGAAATACGCGGGAGCTTTGAACCATATCGTGGTGGATGGAGAGACGGATACACCGGATTTCCAGGTCGATACAGGCGCTCACCCTATGCCTCTGCACACAAAATTCCACGCCATCGTGGATGGCACGGACGGCGATACTTATCTTCAACCGGTCGACGCCCATCTTGGCAATTCGCATATCGTAGCGACAGGAAAGGTAGTGCTCGTCCGCGGACAAGGTCACGATATTGCGCTGGATGTGGTGGTAAAGCCAGGCCGTATCGAAGACATGCTGCGGCTCGGCGTGAAGACAATACCGCCCATCATGAACGGAGCGTTGCAACTCAAAACCAAGCTCGAGCTTCCTCCAGGCAAAGTTTCTGTGACTCAAAAAATGCGTTTGAAGGGAACCTTTCAGGTGCTTGACGCGACCTTTTCGAATGACAAAGTGCAGGCAAAGGTGGATGAGTTAAGCCTTCGCAGTCAGGGTAAGGCAGGAGAAGCTAAGAAGATCAATGCGCAGGATCCGCTCCCGATCCAGTCTGATATGCGAGGTACATTTGAACTTCGCGACAGCAAGCTGACCTTTTCCGCGCTTGAATATCAGCTGCCAGGGGCGAACATTCATTTGACCGGTGTTTACAGTCTCGATGGAAATCAGTTCGACTTCCATGGGACGGCCCGCATGGATGCCAGGGTTTCGCAGATGATGACGGGCTGGAAGTCCGTTTTGTTAAAGCCTGTCGATCCGTTTTTCTCCAAGCACGGAGCCGGAACCGAGGTTCCTATCAAAGTAACCGGCACTCGCTCTGAGCCGAAATTCGGCCTCGATTTCAAGCATAAAGACGGGGACGACAAGAGTGCGCACGACGAGAACAAGAATTAATTGGCTTAGATGAATGCTCGCGAGGATGCAGCGCTGAGCGAGCGTGCCCTTCAATGTGTTAGCTTCTCTGGAAGGTGAAATGTCATCGCAGCAAAGAATGACAGCGTGCGGCAATCACTTTTCCTGGGAGAGACATATATGAAGAGTATCTGGATAAAAAGCCTCAGCGCGCTTGGCGCCCTGGCGCTCAGTAGTTGCCTTTGGGCACAGACCGCCAACACCCATCAGGATGCGACAACATCAACAGCGCAACCATGGTGGAAAGGGGCGGTCATTTACGAAATTTATCCGCGCAGCTTTCAAGACACCAATGACGACGGTATCGGCGATCTGAACGGGATCACCAAGCGTCTGGATTACCTGAAAACGCTGGGTGTCGACGCGATCTGGCTCTCTCCCATCTATCCGTCGCCGCAGGTTGATTTTGGCTACGACATCTCAAACTACGTGGCCATCGATCCGCAATACGGGACGCTGAAAGACTTCGATCGTCTCGTGGCCGAAGCCAAGAAGCGCAACATTCGCATCATGATGGATCTGGTTCTGAACCATACATCAGACAAGCATCCATGGTTCATCGCCTCGCGCAGTTCAAAGACCGATCCCAAACGCGACTGGTATGTGTGGCGCGACGGCAAGGGGCCGGGCCAGCCGCCCAACAACTGGCAGTCTGATTTTGGGCACTCGGCGTGGCAGTTCGACCCAAAAACGAACCAGTACTATTACCACAAGTTCTACATTCAGCAGCCGGACCTTAACTGGGACAATCCCCAGGTACGCAAAGCTATGTATGACGTTGTGCGTTTCTGGATCAACCGCGGGGTCGCCGGCTTCCGTCTTGACGCCATCACCACGCTCTTTGAAGATCCGCAGTGGCGCGATGACGCCACAATTAAGGACGCGAGCGGCAAGCCTGTCATCAATGAGTTCGGCGATGAGTCCCTTGACGACGCAATGACGAATAACCTACCCCAAGTGCATGATGTTTTGCGCGAACTGCGGCAGGTTGCGGACAGCTATAAGGGCCGCAATATCGTTCTGATGGGCGAGACCTATCTGAAGAGCATCAGCGATCTGAAAAAAATGTACGGGGAGAAGAATGACGAGCTGCAACTGCCCATGGACATGCAGATCGGCTTCATCAACAAGCTTGACGCGAGCCTCTTCCGCCAGCGCATCGATGAAGTGCAGAATAACGTAGGCGACAACGAACCGCTGATTGTCTTTGACAATCACGATAACCCGCGCTGGGACCGCTACGGCGATGGAGTACATAATCAGGACATCGGCCGAGTCATTGCCACCGTCCTCTTTGCGACACGCGGCACGGCGCTTTTCTATTACGGGGATGAGATCGGCATGGTTACTACCCCACCCACGCGCAAGGAAGATGTGAAGGATCCCGTCGGCATAACCGGCTGGCCGAAGAATAAAGGCCGTGACGGCACGCGCACGCCCATGCAGTGGGACGACAGCCCGAATGCCGGCTTTACCGGGCCGAACGTGACGCCGTGGCTGCCGATTCCACCGAGCTACCGCACTGTCAATGTGAAGAACCAGGTGATGGATTTCAACTCGATGTTGAACTGGTACAAACAGCTCATCGAATTCCGTCGCTCCATACCAGCTTTGCACGATGGCAAGAACATCATGCTGAATACGAATGACAACAACGTGCTTTCGTGGCTGCGCCTGGCGCCGGGGCAACCGGCCGTCGTCGTTGCCTGCAACTTTACCGCACAGCCGCAGAAGGTGAGCTTCAATCTTTCCGCGCAGGGCATCACCAGCAAGCAGGCGAAAACGCTGATGAAGACTCCTGGATCAAGCGATCCTTCGTCGCTTGATAGCGTCCAGTTGCCGCCGTTCGGCGTGTATATGGGGCAGGTGCAGTAGCGTTGTCGTTCAGGTCCGGGAAGCCGGCTTTCTGGCCGGCTTCAGGCCAAATGCAGCGATGAACGCGTCTGCCACATGAGTTGCCAGGTCGGCAGGCATCTTTCCGCCGAAATGGCTGCCGAACACGTTTCTGTAGAGCATCGGACCAATGAGCAGGGCAATGCCGACATCGGGATCGAGAGACTTTATCAGCTTGCCGCGCTGTACGCCGCGTTTCAATATATCGCGCAGTTGTGTACGTGGCCGCTCCAGTACGCGCGCGCGCCATTGCTCACCAAACGTGCGGTTGCGCGCCGAGTATGCAATCATGTGCGGCATGATGCGCTCTTTCATCTCCCTGCGATGCGCCGCCGGCTGATAATTCAACTGCGCAATCAGGTCGGCGTGAAGGTCGCCCGAGTCAAAGATCGGCGCTTTTTCATCCACGCCGTGCAGATACCCCAGCACTTCGAGGCACAGCTGGTCTTTATCGCGCCAATGTTTGTAAATTGTCGCCTTGCTTACGCCGGAGGCTTCGGCAATCGCATCCATGCTCGTCGCATCGATGCCGCGCTCGGCAAACAAATTGAGAGCAGCCTCTAATACATCACGGTGTGCGGTCGCGCTTCTTGTCCTTGCCATTTCTTATATCTGAATCTTTGAGAATAGATATGCGCCCAGGCTGAGAAATCCAGCCGCAATCACAGTCATGATGGCGATATCCAATGTGAAGTTGAAATGCCATGTGCCGATCAGCGAGCCCCGAAGACCATCGATACCATACGTCAATGGATCGATGCGCGTAATGAACGTGAGCACTGCAGGCAGATGCGAGAGCGGGTACAACGCGCCCGACAAAAAGAACATGGGCAGCACCATGAAATTCATGATGATGGGAAAACCCTGCATGTCCTTGATGATCGATCCGAACGCAGTCCCCAGCGCGGCAAAGGTAATCGCCACCATGGCCATGAAGATGAATGCCATTGGAAAGGCAGTCCAGCTATGCGGGCGAAAGCCTGCAATCAGACAAACGATGAAGACCAGCAGACCCTGAATCGTGGCTACCGTGGCCGATCCTAGCGTGCGCCCCAGCATAATCGACATGCGTGGCACCGGAGCCACCAATGTCTCTTTTAGAAATCCAAACTGCCTATCCCACAGAATCGAGATGCCGGAAAATACGCACATGAACAGAATCGACATGCCGATCACGCCGGGAGCGATGAACTGCACGTAGCTTCCATTTCCGGCGCGCTGAAAGACCGGGCCAAGTCCGAAGCCCAGCGCCAGCAGGTATAGTACAGGTTGGCCAAGCGAAGCGATCATCTGCACGCGTGAACGCATGTAGCGCTTCAGTTCACGCAGCCAAAGTATATAAATCGCGCTCATCCTCTACCTCCTCCACATCTTCGCCATCTGGCGCATCTGGTCGGCAGAGTTGGCACTCTCGTCGCGTATCGATTCTCCGGTGAGTGTCAGAAACGCGTCTTCGAGCGAATCGCTGTTCGTGCTCGCCTTCAACTCGGCCGAGGTTCCCTGCGCAATGATCTGCCCATGATCGATAATCGCAATCCGATGCGCCACACGGTCCGCTTCGTCCATGTAATGCGTGGTAAGAAAAACGGTCGTCTTCTCCGTCTCGTTCAGCCGCTTTACATGCGTCCAAAGCTGGTTTCGGCTCTGCGGATCGAGTCCCAGCGTCGGTTCGTCGAGAAACAGAATCTTAGGCGTGTGCAGAAAGCCGCGAGCAATTTCAAGACGGCGCTTCATGCCGCCGGAAAACTGCTTTACATAGTCATCGCGCCGATCCCACAGCTCGAAGGTTTTCAGCAGATTTTCGATTCGTTCGGTGCGCACCTTGCGCGGCACATGATAGAGAACACCGTGCAGCTCCATATTTTCGTATGCCGTCTGCTCGCCGTCGAGACTGGGATCTTGAAAAACAATACCGAATCGCTGGCGCGCTTCTTTCTGCTTCAGCATCGGATTCAAGCCGTCCAATTCAATCGTTCCGCTCGTCGGCTTCAACAGCGTCGTCAGCATCTTGATGGTGGTTGTTTTCCCCGCGCCATTCGGGCCGAGAAACGCGAAGATTTCGCCTTGCTGGACATCGAAGGAAATACCGCGCACGGCGGTAAAGTCGCCGAATGTCTTCACCAGATTGTCGACACGGATCATTGAAAGCCTTCCTGTACAGTAATAATACTGAACGGTTTAGTTTAGTTTTGTCAAATCGAACTCCTTTTATGGATATCAATTTGACGCAAAAGCCATGCGCATTGGGATATTCTGAGCGCAGAAACGGTGTGTTTCGATAAAAATCTATGGCCGCTACAACGACAGTAAATTCTGCATTTGCCGCTCCAGAAGGCAGCAATCAGAATGTACCCTGGTACCTCTGGTGCGCCGCCCTGGCCGTCACCTCGGTCACCATTGGCGCCCACTGGGATGTATCGTGGCATCGCTCGATCGGACGCGACACATTCTGGACGCCGGCGCACATGGCGATTTATGCCTGTGGAATTCTGGCAGGTATCTGCTGCGGCTACCTCATCCTCAACACGACCTTTCGTCGTCCGCGTGAATTTGTCGCATCCTCGGTCGGCGTCTTCGGGTTCCGTGCGCCGCTGGGTGCCTTTCTTGCCGCCTGGGGCGGTGTGGCCATGCTCACCTCGGCCCCCTTTGATAACTGGTGGCATAATGCCTACGGACTGGATGTGAAGATCATCAGTCCTCCGCACACGTTACTGATGCTCGGCATTTTCGCGGTTGATATCGGCTCGTTTTTTCTCATCGCCGCCGCCATGAACCGGGCCGACGGCGCTCTATTTAAGAAGCTGCAACGGCTTTTGCTCTACATCGGCGGATTGATGATGGTGCTGACCATGTTCTTCCGCATGGAGTACACCTGGGACATCCATCTGCATTCCTCAGGGGCATACATCGCCGTAGCCATCGGCGTGCCAACCTACTTTGCTCTGCTGTGGGAGTGTTCACGCCACCGGTGGGCGGCGACGTTGTCGACTGCCTTTTACACTCTTTTTCTTATCGGATTGGTCCTCATCCTGCCGCTTTTTCCCGCTGAGCCGAAGCTTGGCCCGGTTTACCAGCCTGTGCATCAGTTCATTCCCCCGCTCTTTCCGCTGTTGCTGATTGTCCCGGCGTTTTTCATGGACCTGATCCTGCAAAAAACGCAGACATGGAAATCATGGTGGATCGCGCTCGTTGCCGGTCCGATCTTTGTTTTAGCTCTCGTAGCCGCAGAGTGGCCTTTCGCCAGTTTTCTGATGACCCCTGCCGCCAAGAACCGCTTTTTCGGAGCTGGCTATCTGGATTATGGGACGCCATCCTGGTCGCACGTCGCGATGCGTCAGTTTGTCAATCCGGAACGCGGCCTCGTTCTATGGAAGGGCCTTTTGCTTGCGATGCTTTATGCGATGCTGAGCACATGGGTCGGTCTTGCACTGGGGAAGTGGATGCGAAAGGTACGGCGCTGATGCTCCGGCTAAAATCGCTGTGCTGGCTCGCCAGCTTTCTTTTTCTTCTCTCTGCGCTGCCTGCGAATGCGCACGTAGGCAGCCCGGACGTGTATGCCGAAGGCTACGCTGGTCCGTACAAATTGTTCGTGGTGATTCGCCCGCCTCTGGTGATTCCCGGTGTTGCAGAAATCGAAGTTCGCTCCGATACCCCCGGCATCGAGAACATCACGATTACGCCGATGCTTCTCACGGGGGATGCGTCGAAGCACCCTCCCGTTGCCGACGCCATGACCAGGCCGTCAAAAGATGCACAGTTCTTTACCGGCCATCTTTGGATCATGGCCACAGGTTCATGGCAAATCCGCTTTGTAGCGAGCGGGAATCAGGGCCAGGGCGTGCTTTCCATTCCGGTTCCGGCGACCGCCAACGGCACGCGGAAAATGCAGACAGGCATGGGGCTCATGCTGGCCATTCTCGGCGCCATCCTGGTTCTCGGCATGGTCGGAATCGTAGGCGCTGCGGCGCGCGATGCGCAACTGCCTCCGGGGCAACCCGCATCCCCGGCAAATCGCAGACGCGCCTATGTAGCCATGACAGTTGCATTTGTCATTCTGGTCGCAGGCATCATCCTGGGTGGTAAATGGTGGAATGCCGACGCTGCCGACTACGCTTCCTATATCTATAAGCCGTTGCAGTTGCATGCGACCATGCAGCCAGGCAATATTCTCGATTTAAAAATGGTCGACCCCGGATGGGTGCGTGCTCGCAAACTCGATGACTTTGTTCCCGATCACAACCACATCATGCATCTCTACGCCATCCGCTGGCCCGGAATGGACGTGGTCTACCATCTGCATCCCGATCAGGTCGGAACCGGAGACTTCCATCTTGCGCTGCCATCCATGGCTGCCGGAACCTATAAACTCTACGCCGACGTTGTCCACGCGAACGGTTTTCCTGAAACTCTGGTCACATCCATCACGGTGCCTTATATGCATGGCCGTGACCTTACCGGAGACGACGCAGAAGGCACAGCAGCTGCAGTCAAATGGAATGGCGGTGGTACGGAAACGAACACCAGCTACAAGCTTCCCGATGGATACACGATGGTCTGGAAACGCCCTGCTACGCTGACTGCGAAGACACCGGAAGATTTCACCTTCACCCTGGTCGACGCGGAAGGCCAGCCGCCGAAAGATATGGGGCTGTATATGGGCATGGTGGGCCATGCCGCCTTCGTGAAAACGGACGGCACCGTCTTTGCGCATATCCATCCATCAGGTTCGGTTTCTATGGCCGCGCTCATGATGGCGCAATCGCAAAATCCGGTCGGCAATCGTGCTAACGAGATGAAAGACATGCCGGGAATGGACATGAGCGGCAGCACAGAGACCATCCCCAATACTGTCAGTTTTCCTTACGGATTCCCAACGTCTGGCAATTACCGCATTTTTGTACAAATGAAACACGGCATCGCTGTCGAAACGGCTACGTTCGACGCGCAAGTGCAGTAGGTGCGAACGCTATCCTGACAAACCTGCGTGGAAAGGCGGATAGCGTTCTGCGCAGCTCACAGTGCCGGTTTATCCCAATTTGCTAAGACGAATTCGCTGAGCGGTCTTCTCTGCCGTGGAGCTCCCTCGTTGGAGCGCAGTTGATCATGCAGCTGCGCTGGATCCCCAAAATAGCCGAGTGCGGTCACCGCCCCCATATCGTAATCTGGCGAGACATCGAAGGCCCTTCGCGCCTTGCCATGATCGTAACCTGCCATCGAATGCGTGTGCAGTCCAAGCGCTGTCGCTTGCAGCGCAAGATTTGCCGTAGCCGCACCCGTATCATGCAGCGCATGGTAGTTCGGACTGCCACTCTGCGAGAACTTTTTGCTGGCAATGGATAGGATCAGCACGGGCGCGCTCTTCGCCCAACCCTGATTGAACTCCACCAGTGCATCGAAAATCTTCTGATACGTCGCATCGCCGCGCCGGCCAAGAAAGAAGCGCCAGGGTTGCTCATTATACGAAGATGCTGCCCACCGCGCGGCCTCGAAAATCTTCTTCAGATCATCGGAGGAGACATCTTTATCGGCAAAGGCGCGAGGACTCCAGCGTTGCAGAAAAATGTCCTCGACTCCCGGCACTGCGGGAGCATGCTTCAACTTCTCAATCTCTTCTGGCGTATGTGACACGGTAAAAACTCCTTGCAGAATTTTAGTCTGTATCCCTTTAGATTCCAGATGCTGCTCAAATTCATCCATCGGCATCATGAAAATCTGATTGCTTCCCTTATATGATGGTTTTCCAGGAACTATGAGGAGAAATCGTTTTGAAGATGAGATATCCGGCCCTTGTGCTGCTCATGGCTGCATCCATTGCAGGCCTTGCCCAAACAGACGCTAAGCTTTCGCCAAAATGGGAAGAGCTGACGGGTCCGGACTTTATCACCGCCATCTCCAAGTCTCAAGGCGTTTGCCTGCTGCCCTTTGGCATTATCGAGAAGCACGGCCCGCATCTGCCCCTCGGCACAGACCTGATCAACGTTCGCTATGCCACCGAACATGCCGCCGCAGACGAATATGCCGTCATTTTTCCTGCTTATTATTTCGGCCAGATCGCTGAGGCGAGGCATGAACCCGGAACGGTTTCCTACAGCATGCACATGCAGCTTGATCTGTTGCAGGAAACCACCGACGAAATGAGCCGGAACGGCTGCAAGAAGATCATCATCGTTAATGGTCACGGCGGTAACGAGGATCTTCTCCCTTATTTCGCGCAGTCGCAGCTGCAAACTCCGCATGATTATGTCGTTTATGTCTATCGCTGGCACCCAAGGTATCCCGGACGTCCGGCTGAACATTCCAAAGTCGATATGCATGCCGGTGAGTCTGAGACCGCACACACCATGGTCGCGCGGCCCGACCTCGTCCATCAGGACCGCGCCGCGCAGGAGTCAGGCGCCGACCAGGCCCGTCTGCATTTGCCTCAAGACGTCTATACCGGCATTTGGTGGTACGCCCGTTTCCCGAATCACTACTCGGGCGACGGGAGCGCAGCCACCCTTGAACTCGGCGAAGCCGACATGAAGGCGTATGTCAGCGCTCTTGCGGATGCGATTCGCATGATCAAGGCCGATCAGACCAGCCTTCAGTTGCAAAATGAGTTCTTCGAAAAATCAAAACATCCGCTCGATACGAAGCAGTAAATTGTGATGATCCATGGGCTATACGCAAGATAGTTTATTGCTGGTTTTCGAATGTGGTCACATCAAAATCGCTTGAACAGGAAGTCCGTCACAGTACATTTTTTACGAGGCTGTAGCCTCGCTGCAAACGATTCATGCCCATAAAATGGGCGCTTCGGCGATGCGCACTGTGCGTCTCACATCGCCTGCCATGTATCGTATTTCACATGGACTTTCACAAGATTCGACACGCTGGCAGCAGCTTTATACTGGCTCTGTCTGCCCTTTGCCTTCTCACGTTTCCTTGCCTTCCCGCTTCGGCGCAGGCCGACAAGCCTGCTGACAAAACAGACAAGCCCGCAGCCGACAAAGGCGCGGAGCGAGCAGGACTTCCGCCGCTTCCCGCCGATGCACATGTTCAGCAGAGTATCCAGCTTGATGGCAAGACCCTGCGCTATACCGTAACTGTAGGAACATTGCCTGTTCGCGATAAGGAAGGCAAGGAGGCCGGTCAGGTCGTCTTCACGGCCTATACGGTCGAGGGCAGCGATCGCCCTGTTACTTTTGCTTTTAACGGCGGCCCGGGCGCGTCGTCGGTCTATCTTAATTTCGGAGCCATTGGCCCCAGGAACCTGCAGGTCGGCAATGCAGGAGCCAGCCCCTCCGACCCACCCACGCTTCATGATAATCCGGGCACATGGCTCGACTTCACCGATCTGGTCTTCATCGATCCCATCGGCACTGGATTCAGCCGTGCCTCAGTTCCGGAAGCCGATGCCAAGAAGCTTTTCTACAGTACGCAGCCCGACATCGAATATCTCTCCCGCGTTGTCTACGATTGGCTCGTTAGAAATAACCGTCTCAGTTCCCGCAAGTACCTGGTCGGAGAAAGCTACGGCGGCTTTCGCGGTCCCCGTATCACGCACTATCTCCAATCGCAGCTTGGCGTGGCCATGAACGGGGTCGTTCTCGTCTCCCCATACCTCAACCCAACGATTGAAGAAAACGGAGACGTCTCGCCGATTCCCTGGATGGTGACGCTGCCATCGATCACTGCCGCCCATCTCGAGCGCGAGAATAAACTCACCCCGGAGGCCATGTCCGAGGTGATTTCCTACACCTTTGGCGAATACGCGTCGGACTTGTTCAAGGGCCGTACCGATCCCGAAGCCACCCAGCGCATCGTCAAACATGTGACCGAAATGACCGGCCTCGACTCGGCATTTGTAACGCGTTCCGGAGGCCGTCTTGAAACTGGAGCCTATCTGCGCGAGGTCTTCCGCGAACAGGGGAAAATCGGTTCGGTCTACGACTCGAATGTCACCTCATACGATCCATTTCCATTCTCGCCCAACCAACGTTCCAACGACCCGTTGCTTGAGACTCTCATCGCACCCACCACCACGGCAATGGTCGACTTTGTGACACGCACCGTCGGCTGGAAGGTCGATGCTCGCTACAATGCGCTGTCGTTTGACGTGAATCGTCTATGGGATGGCGGAGACGAATTGCGCAAGGGTTCAATCGAGGATCTGCGGCAGGCCGTCGCTTCCGATCCCAAGATGCGCGTCGTTATCGCCCACGGCTGGAACGATCTCTCCTGCCCCTTCATGGGATCGCTTCTTACCGTGAACCAAATGCCACTTATGGGCACGGACACCACCCGTGTAGCAGTTCACGAATACGCCGGCGGCCACATGTTCTATACCCGCGAGTCCAGCCGTCTCGAACTGCGCAAAGATGTGATGGACATGGTCAGCAAACACTAACCCACAAGCCTCCGGCGGCGGACTGGCCGTCCGGGGCAAACGAAAAAGCCCCAGTTTTACTGGGGCTTTTTCGTTTCAGAAAGCAGCGACTCATCTGCTATCCCGCCACCGTCATCCTGAGCGAACCCTGAACGAAGTGAAGGGGAAGTCGAAGGACCCGCACGAAC
>DATHQH010000053.1:0-21670 GCA_035482895.1 Alloacidobacterium sp.
CGTCCGCACCGCACTCGCCGAGGCAGACATCTCTTTCCACGATCTGGACGCAATTGCCGTAACCGAGGGTCCGGGGCTGGCCGGAGCGCTGCTCGTCGGCATCACCTACGCAAAGTCGCTCGCCTTCGCGCTCAACAAGCCGCTCATCGCGGTCAATCACCTTGAAGGCCACATCCATGCTGTGCTTCTGGAGCAAGCCGAGTTCTCTGCCGGTTCCGGCCAGCCATCGCTTCCATTGCCCGCACTCGCGCTTGTCGTCTCAGGCGGGCATACCCATCTCTATCTGTGTCGCCGCCATGGAGAATCGTGGCATTACAAAAATGTCGGACGAACCCTCGACGATGCGGCGGGAGAAGCCTTTGATAAGGTAGCCAAGCTGCTGGGTCTTGGCTATCCGGGCGGCCCCTGGATTGACGCACTCGCCGCCCACGGCGATCCGAAGGCTGTTCCGTTTTCCTTCTCGCAGATCAAGCCAAAGGCTCACCGCAAAGATGTTTGGCACGATGATCCGGCACGCAAATTCCTTTTTTCATTCAGCGGCATCAAGACAGCCGTGCTGCGTTACGTGCAGACGCATGACATGGCTGCATCGATTGAAGCGCGGCGCCGCGCTCTGGCACAAATCCCGGAGGCCAGCCCTGCTGACGCGCTTTTGCTTTGCGACGGAGAGACTTTGGGCCTGATCGCCTCTTTTCAGCGTGCGGTCGTGGACGACCTGCGCCGCAAGACTTTCCAGGCGGCGGAGGCATTTGATGCGGCCAGTGTCCTCATCTCAGGAGGTGTGGCCGCTAACCGCGAACTGCGAGTGCGCTTTACAGCGAAAGCGGCTGAGCGGGGCCTGCCTATCGCTTTTCCGTCGCTTGCGCTCTCGACCGACAATGCGGCTATGGTGGCTGCTGCTGCATGGCCAAAGCTCCTTGAAGGCGAGTTCGCGCCTGCGGGACTCTCCGCCGAACCATCCCTCACACTCGGACGCTGAAACTTGCAACTGGTAAAATCGCTGGTGAACTCGAAGCAGCCGCAAACCGCACGAATGACCATTCGCCTTTTCAATACCCTCACGAACGCCATCGAAGAACTCCTACCTGCCGACGGGGAAGCCCTTCGCATTTATGCCTGCGGTCCCACCGTGTATGACTACGGCCACATTGGCAACTTCCGCACCTTTCTGCATGTAGACATACTCCGCCGCGTGCTCGAATTGCAGGGCACGAATGTGCGTCACGTCATGAACATCACTGACGTGGATGACAAGATTATCCGCAATGCTGCAGCGGCAGGCGTTCCCATCGGCGAATACACACCGCGCTATGAAAAAGCTTTTTTTGAGGATTTGGACGCGCTTTCCGTGGAACATCCGGAAATTGTCGCCCGTGCGACCGAACACATTCCTGAGATGGTTGCACTCATTCAGCGGCTCGCCGAACAGGGCCTGGCATATAAAACAAACGACGGCTCCTGGTATTTTCGCATCGCCGGATTCCCTGAATACGGCAAATTATCGAAGAAAGACTTCACCGGCATCACTGACGGTGCGCGCGTCGACGTGGACGAATACGACAAGGATTCGGCACGCGACTTCGCGCTCTGGAAAGCGCCCAAACCCGGTGAATATCACTGGCAAACCGATCTAGGCCCAGGGCGCCCGGGCTGGCATATCGAGTGTTCAGCGATGGCAATGGAGTATCTTGGCGAGTCGTTCGACCTGCATGCGGGCGGAGAAGACCTCATGTTCCCGCATCATGAGAACGAGATCGCACAGTCAGAGTCGGCGACCCACAATAACTTTGCACGGCATTGGTTTCATATCCGTTTTTTGCTAGTCGAAGGCCGCAAGATGTCGAAATCGGAGGGCAATTTCTATACGCTCCGCGACCTGTTGCTCAAAGGATACAAAGCCTCCGCGATCCGCTTCCTTCTAACCTCAGTTCCCTATAGCCAGCCGCTTAATTTCACCTTCGAAGGACTGGCTGCGGAAACCGGCGCTGTGGAGCGGCTGCGCACGTTTTACCAGCGCCTGAAAACTACACAGTGGCCGGAGAGCGCCGCCGATCGAGCCATAATCGAAGCGGCTGGCGTGGCGAGTGAGAAATTCCGCTCGGCCCTCGGAAATGATCTCAATACGGCTGAGGCCCGGGCTGCAATCTTCGATCTCGTTCGCACGGTAAACGCTGCTGCCGATGCCGGAACTCTATCAAAAGAAGCTGTTGCAGCCGTTCTTGATGTCCTCGCCGACTTCGATAAAATTTTTGCCGTACTCGAAGACAATGACTCGCAATGGACACGTTTTGCGCTGGAATGGGCTGAGCGTGAAGGGCGCCTTGATGAAGCATCGCCGGAAGTACGTGCTCAACTCTCGCTGAGCGATGAGCAGATTGAGGCGCTCATCGAGGAACGCAATCAGGCCCGTCGTACACGGAACTTTGCCCGCGCAGATGGCATCCGTAAAGAATTACTGGAAAAAGGCATCATTCTGGAAGACTCAAAAGACGGCGTTCGCTGGAAACGGAAGTAAACAGAAACGAAATAAGAAAGGCAGCCGCATCGGCTGCCTTTCTTATTTTGCTTTGATTGCGACTTATGCTGGGGAGGGGCTGCCTTCCGGCAATCCACCACCACGGTTCGGTTCCGGCTTCAGCACCTGCTGCACATCGCCGGTTGCAGGAGTACCGCCACCACTCGGCTTCAACGGAGGCAGTTCCTTGCCCTCAATAATCATGCGAATCTCATTCGCATCGATCGTCTCGCGTTCCAGCAAGGCAATCGCCATGCGATGCATGATTTCTTGGTTATTGTCGAGAACGCTATAGGCCACTTTGTATGCTTCATCCACAAAATTACGGACTTCCGCATCAATTTGCCGCGCCGTTTCCTCTGAGAAGTCGCGATGCTGTGCGATCTCACGGCCCAGGAAGATCTGTTCTTCCTTTTTGCCGAAAGTCAGAGGACCAAGCCGGCTCATGCCATATTCGCAAACCATTTTGCGGGCCAGGTCGGAGGCGCGCTCAATATCATTGCCCGCGCCCGTAGTCATCTGCTTCAGGAAAATCTCTTCAGCAATACGGCCACCCATCAGGATAGCCAGCTGTGTTTCAAGATAATCCTTCGTGACAGTGTGCTTGTCGTCTTCCGGCAACTGCATCGTCACACCTAGAGCCATGCCGCGCGGAATGATCGTGACCTTGTGCAACGGATCGGCATGATCGCGCAAGGCAGCCACCAGAGCATGACCAGCTTCATGGTAGGCCGTAACGCGCTTTTCTTCATCCGTCAGCAGCATCGACTTGCGTTCCGCGCCCATCAATACTTTGTCCTTGGCCTGCTCGAAGTCGAACATCACCACTGACTTGCGGTTTGCGCGTGCTGCGTTTAGAGCCGCCTCGTTGACCATATTGGCCAAGTCAGCGCCACTGAACCCTGGAGTGCCACGCGCCAGAACGCGCAGATCGACATCGTCCGAAAGCGGGACCTTTTTGGCATGCACACGGAGCACTTCTTCGCGTCCACGCACGTCAGGACGACCCACGACGACCCGGCGATCAAAACGTCCAGGACGCAGTAACGCAGGATCGAGCACATCGGGCCGGTTGGTCGCGGCGACAAGGATCACGCCGTCATTCGACTCGAAACCGTCCATTTCCACCAGCAACTGGTTCAGCGTCTGCTCGCGCTCATCGTGTCCGCCTCCGAGACCGGCGCCGCGATGACGGCCAACGGCATCGATTTCATCGATAAAGATGATGCATGGGGCATTCTTTTTGCCCTGCTCGAAGAGGTCGCGTACACGGCTCGCACCCACGCCGACAAACATCTCTACGAAATCCGAACCGGAGATCGAGAAGAAAGGAACGTTCGCCTCGCCTGCAACGGCACGCGCCAGCAAAGTCTTACCGGTTCCTGGAGGCCCGACCAGAAGCACGCCTTTCGGAATGCGTCCGCCCAGTTTCTGGAACTTCTGCGCCTCGCGCAGGAATTCAATAATCTCCTTCAGCTCTTCCTTGGCTTCATCGACACCGGCTACGTCTTTGAAAGTAATCTTCTTCTGCTGCATGGATAGCAGTCGCGCGCGGCTCTTGCCGAACGAGAGCGCCTTGTTGCCACCGCTTTGCATCTGGCGCAACATAAAGAACCACAGTGCACCGATAATGATGACCGGAGAGAACTGGATCAGGATGCTCAGCCACGCACTTCCCTGCTGGTCTTTCACCGTCACCGACACTTTATTGTCGGCAAGCACATCGTAAATGTGTGGGTAATTGGCAGGAAGGGTGACGTGGAACTGGCTCTTGTCGCTCTTAAAGTGCCCGTGCACTTCGCTGCCCAGGATGGTCACATCACTGATCTGCCCTTGCTGGGCGTCCTGCAGAAATTGTGAGAAGGCGATCTCCTGGTCCTTGCCGCCGCCAGTGCTCTTCTCAAACACCTGCCATAGCAGCACCAGGCATGCAAATACAAATACCCAGAAGATGATCGTCTTGACCGTTGAATTCACGAATAAAACCTCGTTTCTCTCAAGCGCCAGCAAAATCAATGAGGGAAGTGGCGCTCACGCACATGTGCGCTGTTTTCATCCTCTTTGCTGCATTAGACGCACTTTCCGTACCAAAAGTGCCGAAGAAAATAGCTTCGGTTTTGCGCCTAGTTACGCATTCTTTATTCTACTCCTAGTAACCCGTTGGAAAGAAATTCGCTTCGCCTGCTTTTCTAGGCACCAAAATAGACCACCTAAGGCAGCTCCTCGACCTCGATTTTCAATCCAGCCGCAATACCGATCCTGCTTTCAAGTTCGACTCCCCGCATCCACACAATTTCCCCTTGCCACTCCAGCACCGGCCAGTTTTTTCTTTGATCGGACCGAACCTTCAGCCTCTCCAGTATCTCTTTCATGCGCTTAGGGGCGAGACTGTAGCGCAACCGGGCACGGTCACCCGGTTTGTGAGCTCTTAACTTTGCCGGGACAGAAGCCGGATGCGCATTTCCGGCAACGCTGGCGACAAGACGCAACCCAAAGGCCTCGGCCGTCACCTCTCCGGGAATCATCCATTCGTATTCAGGAAGCGTCTCCGTATCTGTCATATTCCCCGCGCGAATAAACCGCAGCTCCCGCGGAGTACGCTCTGCGCGGACCTGCGCTGTCAATGTCTCCCGCCTCCCGGCCTTGCCCTCGCACATGGCCAGCAGAAGCTCTGTCTGATCGAAATTCAGAGGGCATTGGATGTGTTCTGCCGCAGCGCGCACCACGCGCCGCTGCACTGCCAGATGCAGTGACCGCAAGCGCTCCACTTCGATGCCTACCGAAGCTTCATCCGGGGAGGTCGAACTGGCGCGTCCGCCGCCGCGTACCGCCCTTCCGGGTAGCAATAATGAGGGCAAAATCCGCGAAAGCTCGGCTTTCCAGTAATCATCCTCATCCCTCGCAATTACGGCGATCTGACTAAGCTGTGCCGCAACTTGAGGGTTGTATTCACTCAGTATTGGAAGAAGGCGATGCCGAATCCGATTGCGGGTATAGGCCTCGTTCCGGTTTGTCAGGTCTTCACGCCAGGGCTGACCGATTTCATGCAGCCAGGCTTCGATCTCCGATCGCCGCGCACGAAGAAGCGGCCTCAAAATTCGCCCGCCTGCACATGCAACGATTGGGAAAATGCCCGCCAACCCTTCAGTCCATGCACCCCGCAGCAGCTTATAGAGCACCGTCTCCGCCTGATCGTCCAAAGTGTGCGCTGTAGCTATAGCATCCAGATCCTTCCGCGCCAGCAGGCCTTCAAACCAGCTGTAACGCAGCTTCCGAGCAGCTTCCTCGATGGTTTCCCGTTCCGCTTGTGCCCGTTCTGGAGTATTCACGTCATGCCGCAAAAAGCGAAATCCCATCTGAGTGGCCAGCGCCTCGACAAACTCCGCGTCCGCATCGGCTTCCGCGCCGCGGATTCCATGATGCACATGCAGGACCGTCAGCACGAGCCCCAGTTCCCGCCAGCGCTCTGCCAGCGCTCGCAACAACGCCACAGAATCCGCTCCTCCGGACACGGCAATTCCCAGGCGCATTCCGGGGTGGAAGCTTTCTGACAACAGCGGCAACGGATTTTGTTTTGGCTGCGGCATGCTACGGTTTTCATCCTATCGTCTTATACTGGCTCAGGTATGCTAGAGACCCGTACAGCCACCGCAGCCGATGCAGCTACGATCACCCATCATCGCCACCGCATGTTTGTAGATGCCGGCCGCCGCGACACTCCAGTGCTCCATGTCATGTCGCAGCATTTCCAGCCCTGGGTGGTGCGAATGATCAGCGAAGGCAAATACCTGGGATGGCTTACGGAAGATGACGGGAAAATTGTCGCCGGCGCCGGGTTGATGCTGCTCGACTGGCCTCCACATCCGCTCGATCCACATTCGACGCAACGCGGCTACCTGCTGAATGTCTATGTCGAGCCCGAGTATCGCCGCCGGAAGCTCGCCAGCCATCTGATCGAATGTGTTTTGGCCGAAGCACGCCGCCGCAAGATTCGCGTGGTCGCACTGCATTCCACAGATGAAGGACGGCCGCTCTATGAGAGCAACGGCTTCCGCGAGACGAATGAGATGTTTTACGTCGAACCGGTAGAAGCGTAATTTCCTGCCAGCGGGTTTCTATGTCCTTTGGTCCAGCAAATTGAAGATCCGCTGGTTTTGCTCCAGTGAAACTTCAGGCACATAGGGCTTGCGCTTCAGCCTGCAATTCAACTGCTGGGCGGAAGTAATCATCGCGCTCTTGACCCGGTCTGCGATTGGGCTAGCGCCAGGCTGTGCCGGGCGTAAACCGCGTTTACGCAGGTAGTAGTTCGCGCGATAAATATTACCCAGCGTCGAATCATGGAAAACAAAGTTCACGTTGAGCGAAATAGAGATATTCCCGCCATTTCTCAGCCAATGGGGCGTATTCACCGGTATATGCACACCCGTTCCCGGCCGGAGCTGGTAGACCATGGCCCGTGATTCGAATTGCGGCTTGTAGGTCCCGGCCCCATTGTCCACCGCCCAGAAGCGTTCAAGTTCTTCACTGGGAGTGATTTCGCGGTCCTGGCGATTGAAGAGGTGTATCTCCTTATTCCCCGCGATTTGCAGCAGCCATGAACACTCGCGATCGATATGGTAGGGCGTGGCGCGTCCCGGGGAGCTGACAAACAGGATGGCCTCAAACCACTTGATCTCTTTGCGCATCTGTTTGCCCGTCAGACGGAGCAAATCGCAGATGCAGGACTCGAGGATTTCGCGATATTCCGGATCGCGCTCCACATGCTTCAGCACAATCCAGGCATCAGCCGTCTGGATCTGGTGAATCGCATCAGCCACGTCCAGAGTGATTCGTGCCCCTTCCAGCATGGGCTTCGCTGGATCCTGTTTTCCCAGCAAGCAGGCGACATCGCCGGAAGGACGATGCGGATCTTGGCGGTTAGCGACATCGCGGGCCAGTTCCACGAGGCGCGAAAGCTCGAAGCGAGGATCGCTGGTGAGCGCGTGCTCAACCTCGAACGGTAGTTTGTTAAAGTTCTCAGAAAATAACGTGGGATCGCAAAATATAGTCGATTGAGAATCCAAGACAGAAACGGAGGCGGCCATGAAGTCTGCCCTCACAAACAACAGGATCAGTGCATCATGAATGTAACAAAGTAAAGGCCGGGTACCACTCCCAATATAGTCATATAAAAGCAGTTACCGTGAGAGGGAAACACAGATTACCCCCAGCCCGAGCCTTAAAAGTGGTTTGAGGAATCTGTATAGGTAAGGGTTAGCGATGCTGAAAACGCTTGATGAACACACCCCCCCAGAACTCACATAAATCGATGATTTTAAAGCGCTATGCGCGTGTGTGCACTATGTCGACTTCGGCCGGAACATCTTTGCGGCTGCTCCTGAAACCACCTTTCGCGGCACCAGCCGCTGCATAAATACCATCACTTTTCCCGCCGTATAGGGGATGACCCAGTGTTTACCCTGCACCAAACCCTCCAATCCAGTTCGCGCCACCTCTTCAGCCGATTGCTTTCCGCGACCGAACCGCTCGCGCGTACCAGCCACGGTATGGAATTCCGACTCCGTTGGCCCCGGACACAGTGCGCTCACGCGAACACCATACTCTGCGACCTCATGTGCCAGTGCCTCGGCAAAAAACCTGTCGAAAACCTTAGTCGCGGCATAGGTGGCCATATACGCAACGGGCTGATATGCGGCTGTCGAAGCAACAATCATGACGTAGCCATGCCGTCGCTCGATCATCCTGGGCAGAAACAACCGGGTCAGGTGCACAACGGAAGCGCAGTTCAGATCCACCATCCTGCGCTGTGACTCCGCATCACCCTTGACAAACTCACCGTAGTATCCAAACCCGGCATTGTTCACAAGAATGTCAATCGGCAGACCGGATCCCTCCGTCGCATACACCAGCTTTTGCGGCGCCGATGGGTCGGCGAGGTCCGCTGCAATCGCTCGCGCCTGGATTCCATATTCTGACTTCAGGCGATTCGCCAGCGCACCCAGCCTATCCAGGCGGCGCGCTGTGAGCACGACATTTGCGCCCGCAGCTGCCAATTGTTCGGCGAGTGCTACGCCGATGCCGGCGCTTGCTCCGGTGACGAGCGCCCACTTGCCCTGAACTGCCTGATGAAGAATCTTCGAGCTATGAATCTTGATTTCCGGCATCGAGCCTCCTTACGCGGATACAGCGGCTGCCTGTTCGAATTCCTCGCCAATCCAGCGCGTGAAGGCTTCGATGCTCTGGCTACGCCCAAGAAACTGCTGCACAATCTCTTTTCCTGGCACAGAGCCGCCCGGCTCAAGTACGGTCTTGCGATATTTCGTCGCAATCGGGTCTTCGAGCAGGTTTGCCGGGTTGAACTGGTTGAAGAAATCGAGCGCAATCACCTTGTCATAAAGATAGGTGTAGTAGTTCGATGAGTATCCAGTGAGGTGCGTAAAGCTGGCAAACATGCGGTTGCCGTCGATCCAAGTGTAGGGCAGGAATTTCGTGTAGTCGGCCTGCATGAGAATGCCGAGATCAAGTGTGGCTGGATCCTCATAATGCGTATCCAGCGAGTAGCTCGTATAGAAAAGCTGCGTGCGCACCCAATCCGCGCGTCCAAAGGCCCCGGAGCGATTCATCTTCTCGACTAATTCTGCGGGAATCGGCTCATCTGTCTGATAGTGCTTCGCGAAACTAGCTAGCAACCGCGCATCTCGGAAAAACTCCTCCAGCATCTGCGATGGAACTTCGACGAAATCCCCTTCCGTGGCAATACCACTGATGCCTGCCCACTTCTGCTGGCCACCGAGAATGGCGTGCATCAGGTGTCCAAATTCGTGGAAGAAGGTCACCACATCGGAATACTGCATCAGGCCCGGGTTATTTTCCTTGGGCTCGGGAAAATTGCAAATTAGGGCCGCCTCAGGGATCTGCTTTCCTGCGATGCCGGGAATCAGAGGATGCGCGCTGAACCACTTGTCCTTGCCTTCGCGCGGATGCATGTCCAGATAAAACCGCCCAATCCGTGTACCCGAAGGAGAATGCAGGCCGTCATAGACATCCCATGCGCTCACGGACTCATGCCATACGTCAGCGTTTTCTGCGGGACGAAACGTTACCTGAAAAAGCCTCTCCGCTGTCCCCAAAACGCCGTTTTCGATTGGCTTATACGGAAAATACGGCCGCACCGATTGGGAGTCGAAATCGTAAGCCGTGCGACGGTACTGTTCATACCAGTAGGCGCGGCTATCAGCGTCAATGGAGACCATTTTGGGCGTTTCAGTCCGCGCAAACTCCAGAATGATGCCGTATTCCCGTTCTGCACCGGGCTTCGTGGCCTTATCGAGATCGTCTAAAAATGTCTTCAGGTTTGTGGCAGAACCCATCATCTGGTCGGCCATTGCGAGGTCGGCCCATGTTGCAAAACCGAGCGTCGTTGCGATCTCGCGCCTCGTCTTCAGCAGATCGAGCAAAATGCCCTCGTTTACCGGATAGGCCCGCGTGTTGTACGCAAGAAACATCCGCAAACGCAGATGCGCGCTTTTCGCGAAAGTCATCACCGGCATGTAATCGGGATAGTCAGTGGTCAGCGTGATCTGACCATGCTCGTTCGCAGGATGGGCGGCAATAAAGTCTTCCGGCAAGCCTTCCAGCTCTGCCCTGTCGCTCACGGTAACCCGATTTACATTCTCCTGAACGTTCCGCCCGAACGTGAGCGAGAGCAGCGTCGCCTTGTCCTGCAATTCCCTGATCTTCGCCCGCGTCGCGTCGTCTTTATCGACTCCCGCCAGCCGGTATTGCAGCAGTGTCCGCTCCACATAGTGCCGGGTCGCCTCATCGATGTCAGCGAGGTCCATCGCGTTCAGGGCGCTGTAGACCCCCTGATTGAGCGAGAGCGCAACCCCCGCCTCGGCGACTTTCTGCGTCAGTGCCTGGGCCTTGTCCCGGATTTTCTTGTCCGGATATACGCTATCCAGCAACGCAGTTTGCGATCCGGCCGCCCCCAGCATAGCGACTGCATCGTCGTAGGCCCGCAATGTGTTCTCTACGGTCCGTGGACCATGGACTGACAGAAGGGCCTCAATCGCCTTCTGGTGGCGCTCCAGGGCCACGGCAACCCATTTCTCTAAACCGTACTCATCCACTTTGCCTTGCCCATCCGGATTCCAGGGATAGCTGATCTGCGCTTCGACAGTTGATACTGAATTCGCCACGAAATTCACCTCTAACTCCAAATTCAGAGTAGCCGATTTTCATCAAACTGATAGTCTGTAAACCGTCGCTTCACAATTTCATCTGCCGGCTATTGCATACTTATTGGACAGTCGGTAATATGCCGCAATTGCCCTCATGAGTCACGTCGCCCCCGCATTCTCGCCTCAGTACCTCCGCTCCCGCATCGGGAAAGTCTGCGTGGCCATTATTGGCTCCACGCCCTCGGAAATGATTGAAAAGGCTGAAGTAGCAGTCCGCGAGAACCCTTTTGTCGAATTTCGCCTCGATTACTTGGAAAAACCGCTCACAGCCCTACCCAAACTCAAGACCTTCCTAAGCGAGCGCAGCGAAGTGACCGCCGTTGCCACCTGCCGACGCGTTCCAGGCGGGGGAAAATTCAAAGGAAAAATTGCCGATGAGCTTGAGGTCCTGCAGAAAGCGGCTACTTCGGGCTTCCACATGGTTGATGTCGAACTGCAGACCGCCGAGGCGATCAAGAGTGCTGAGCTGGAAAAACTCCGCGCGCGTGGCGCGGCCCTCATCATCTCTTACCACGACTTTACGGCCACCAAGGATCTCGACGGAATCTTCGAGCGCATCCGTCCCTATGAGCCGGAGTTCATCAAGATTGTTTCGACCGCGAAGAGCCTGGCCGACAACGTTACCATGATGCATTTCCTGGAGCGCACCCGTGACATGGCCAACCTGATCGGCATCTGCATGGGCGATCAGGGGATCATCAGCCGTGTCCTCGGCATCCGCGCCGGGAGCGTCTTTACCTTCGCTGCCGCCACGCCGGGCGAAGAAACCGGCCCTGGGCAAATTGCGGCCCGCACGCTGCACGAAACCTACCGTATCGATCAGCTCGACATTTCGACCCGCGTCTATGGAGTCGCCGGCGACCCCGTTCGCTATTCACTCTCGCCGCTGATGATCAACACAGCCTTTCGCCGCGAGACGGTCAATGCTGTCTTCCTGGCGCTGCAAACTCATAAAATGAGCGACCTGTTGACGCTGGTCCGCGAAGTCCCGATCCACGGACTGGCCGTGACGATGCCGCTCAAGGAAGACATCCTGAAGCATCTGGAGAAAACTGACCCGGTCTCGGAAAAAATCGGGGCCTGCAATACCGTCATACGTGCACAGGACGGCAAGCTCTACGGCTTCAATACCGATGTTGCGGCAGTGGTCCGTCCGCTGGAACGGCGCCTGCAGCTCAAAGGAGCAAAGGTTCTGGTGCTGGGAGCGGGTGGCGCAGCCCGCGCAGCCGTCTTCGGACTCAAGGAAAAAGGGGCGGAGGTTTTCATCCTCAATCGCACTGCCGAAGATGGCCTGAAGCTAGCGCGTCAGGCCAAGGCCAAAACCTTCAAGCGCGAACAGCTCGCTAAAACGCAATTCGACGTCATTTTGAACGCAACGCCGATCGGCATGCACGGCGTGAAGCCGAACCACATTCTCGAACCGAAAGAAATCAACGCGCGCCTCGTCTTCGATATGGTCTATAACCCTATCGACACGCCGCTGCTGCGCATGGCCCGCGAAAAGAACATTCCCGTCGTCACCGGTGTCGAGATGTTCGTCCACCAGGGCGCCCGCCAGTTTGAAATCTGGACCGGCAAACCCGCTCCGGAAGAGGAGATGCTTCGCGTCGTCATTCACGCCCTGCGCCAACAGGCAGAAACTGCAGGCGAAGGAACCAAGAAGTAAAAACAGACTGAACTTTTCGGCAGCTGCCTGAAGAAAGAGTCTTATTCGTAGGAAAGAGCCTCTGTCACATCCTGTCGTATCGCTTTGAATGCAGGAGCGAGGGTGCCGAGCACCGCGCCGGTGACGGCGATTGCGGCTGCGATGGGCCACCAGGCGTATACCGTCTCCTGCGTAAGACTGGAATGGCCGATATGTTCTATCGACCACTTCATCAAATAGGTAAACGCGATACCCGTCGCCGTGCCTGCGAGGGCCAGAATCAAAGTCTCCTTGAGAAGCAGGCTGAAGATCAAGGACGAAGAGCCGCCGAGCGATCTCAAAATACCAATCTCCCGGGTGCGCTCCAGCACTGCCGTGTACATCGCCATCGAAACAACAATGAAGCCAACAACAATCGAAACGCCGATCACGACTCCAATAAAGTTTCGCAACAGGCCTACGCTGCTGATTGTAAGCATGGAGGTGAATTCCTCCATGGTGTAAATGGGATAGCCTTTCAACTTCTTCTTTAGCTCGTTCACTACGGTTTGGGCGTGATCAGGATGATCCACCTTTAGATAAATCTGGCTCAGGCGGTGCGGATTGCCAGTCAGCTCCTGAAGCACCGGAAGTCTCACACAGATACGCGCTAGCTTGCCCGACTCGAATACGCCGGCCACTTGCCAGTCACGGCCGAGGAGATTGAAGGTATCTCCTGCATGGAGATGCTTCTCTCGGGCATAAAATTCGTCGATTAGAATGTCATCGTCTTTTTGAAATGGCCCTCCTTCGATGAAATGAAATCCTCCACTCATCCTTGTGAATTGGCCGAGATCAAGACCAGTGACCGTATCCAGTCCTTCCAAAGGCTGGATCACGGTTCCCGAAGCCATTGTGATGCCAGGCTGTTTTTCCAGCATCGGGAGCAGTGCTTCGGTCATCGGCGCAGAGCTGAGTCCGATGAAGGAAGAGCCAGGAGGCCGGATCATGATGTCCGCGCCTACTCCGCGCGCCCGTTGGGCTGTGCCGTCGAGTGTGCCATAGCTGACGCCAACCAGCGTCAGTATCATCGCGACTTCAACCGCGATCGCTAAAATGCTCAGAAGCGTACGAACAGGACGGTGCGCAAGATTTGAAAGGACGAATGTATTGAGAGAATTCCACGTTGCTGCCATATAGTCGATGAGCCGAGAGCCTCTCGAAGAAAAACGTGACAGTCTGATATTGCAAGAATCGCTCTACGTTTTCTTATTAATCACCCGCCATCGACATTTCAGGATGGCCCTGAGATTGGCTGCGAAGCGACTGCTCGAGTGCTGCGAGCTGCCCTTCAATATCTCGTTCGATGTTCCGCCGTTTGATGATGTCTTCACGATAGCGCCGCAGGAAATAGTCAATCGTCTCTACACGGATCCGGATGGAGCCTGAAGGTTTGTTTTCATCCAGGTCCTTGAAGGAAAAGTAAGGTGTCCCCGATTGCTCGATAATTCCCTCGATGACCCCGTAGATGGGGGCGTCATGACCGCACTTGAAACTTGATACTTCGAGAGCGACCAGATTCGGATGGCGGGCCGTAAATTTTGCAGCCCATACCTTGTGGTTTGTACTGGTCGAATAACGGTTCTTCCAAACGTCGGAGATATCGAGTGGATGCGTGATAAGCCCGGCGCGCACTTCGTCACCGAAGAGCCGATCCAGAATATCTTCATCGACTGGCAATGTACTCTGCGAAAAGACCGGATAGCCCAGCTTCTGGAACTCTTCCATGATCTCGTGGTTCAGGCCGGGATCATGGTGATAGACGCGCCCCAGCATTACGATGCCGATGCGGTCTTCGCGCTCCAGTTGATCGAGCGTTGCGCGTGCCTGGCGGCGGATATCCGATTCGTAGGCATGCAGCGCTTTGAAACCTGCTTCCAATGCCCGCTCATTTTCATCGCGGCTTAGACCGAGAACCGGTCCCCATGCCTTGTACATCTGATCTGCACAAATTCTCTGGTCCTGAAGATTGAGGATTGGATCGAGATAGAGAATGTTGTTTTCAGCAAAGATGTCGCTCTCTTTGGTAAATGCGGCCTTTACAGTTTCGGGCGTTGCCGTTACGGTCGGGCATGCATTCGACCCGGTGAGGTTTACGAGATGCGTGTGCAGCACGTCATACATCGGGAACCAGATCGCATTGAGAGGTTTTTTGTTGTGCTTCGTCGCCAACAGGTTATACACGTGCGCAATGCCGATCTTCGACGGGTAGCAGGGATCGATGGCGCCGCGGCTTGCGCCGGCGCGATAGAGTTCCGGCGTGGTGTAGTCGGAATAGAGAATATTTTCAGATTTCAGGCCAAGGCTGGCGAAATACGCGTTGAAGAGCGGAGCATAAGAATAAGTGTTGAGCAGGCGCGGGATGCCGACGCGGAAATCTTTTCTACGCTCCATGAGCGAAACGCGTTCCTTGATGCTCTTCGAGATGAAAAGCCCTTTCGTGCTAGGAATGGCGTCCGCAACGATCTCAACCTGACGGTGGCGGAACGTATCGTGCGCTGCAATATCGACGAAGTTGGGGTTGGCGTCCTTGATTTTGTCGATGTCGGCCTTGATGTCCTTCATGTCATCGAGGTCTTCCACCGTTCCTTTCTCGCAGGTGGCGATGATCAGGCGTTGCTCCCCCATACGCAGAGGGACTTTCGTCTTGCGCGGCTGGAATTCGACCGGCTTCGGCAACTCGACTACTTTGCTCGATCCGGGAGATACCTGGATTTGAATCAGAGGCTCGGCCTTCGCTTTGAAGGGAGACGGCGCGTGAGAGCCGCATCCGCCGCCGGTACTGCACGATGAGCCGTGCGCTTCTACGGGCGGCAGATTGGCCTGAATCGCTTCGAGGCTGGGCAGATGCGCGGCGACCTCGGCAATCTCTTCAGAGGTAGTGGCGCGGTCTTCGCCCGTTGCTGTCGTCTGTTGTCCGCCGGTCACGTCCACGTCGATGAAGGTGCGCAGGCAGTTGTTCTTGCAGAAGTAGCAGCGCGTTTCCTCGTTGCGTGTCGTGCGGTAGCGGATATTTGCGACTGCTTCTAGGCCGATGAAGGTCGTTTGCTTGCCATTCGTCCACAGACGCAGCGCTTCCTGCGCCGCGCCGATCGCTCCGGATTCGCCGCAGTGCTCGTGGACGATAATCTCCGGCTGTTTACCGTTTGCACGGAAGCTGGATTTGATGAAATCGACCTCTGCTTTGACCACGGCCATGTTGTTCTGCGTGCCGCCCTGCAGCACGAAACGTGAGCCGAGTGCGGCGAGGTTCGGTATGCTGGCAACATAGAGGAAAACGTTCTTGGGAAGCACGTCGGCGAGGCCAGCAAGAATCTCTTCCGAACGCCAGCCCTGCCGCTGAAAGTTAACTATGTCCGACTGCATGAAGACCGCGCAGCCGTAGCCAAACGACGGCATCGATTTGGCGGAGAAAGCGATATCTGCGAAGTCTTCGACTTTCAGCCCGAAGCCTTCAGCGGTGGATTGCAGGAAATATCCGTTGCCTGCCGAGCACTGCGTGTTCAGCTTGAAGTCTTTGACGCGACCATCCTTGAGAACGATGAGCTTGATGTCCTGCCCGCCAACATCGACGATAACGTGCGGATCGTCATAAAACTTGAGCGCGGATTCTGTGTGAGCGACAGTTTCAACCAGCGCTACGTCAGCGTTCAGCACATCCTTGAGAATGTCTTTTGCGTAACCGGTGGTGCCGACACCGAGAACTTCCAGGCTCGCACCTTTGCTTTCGATCTGCTCGCGCAACTGCTCGAACATCTCGATGGTGTCCTGAATCGGATTCCCGTTCGAGAGCTGGTAGGTCTTACAGAGAATCGCTCCGTCTTTTCCGAGCACGACAGCCTTGGTCGAAGTAGATCCCCCATCGATCCCGACAAAACCGGAAACGACCTGGCCGGGAACAAACTGTGCCGGGATAAATTTTTTCTTTCGATAGTCCGACTGGAAGGAGACAAGCTCCGCATCCTCGGCGACGAGTCCCTTGCCGCCAGCGGTTGCCTTTTCTTCCGCACGCCCGTAATCGATGTAATAGAGAAGCTTATCGGTACCGAGGTAGCGGCCCACCTCAGGCTCTTCGTCCTTGCCGAACTCGACCGATCCGAGCGCCGCGAAGTATTGGGCATTCTCGGGAACCTTGATCAGTTCTTCAGGCGTCGATCCCTCAGGAATCTCCACCTTGCGTTCTTTCCACATGCGAGGAATGTTGGCCTGCCATGCCTCGCGCATACCGCGGATAAACCCATTCGGGCCGCCCAGCAGCAGAACATGCGGACGCAATGTATGTCCGCGCGTGAGGACGCTGAGATTCTGCAGCACAATGGCCTCGAAGAGAGACGCCATCAATTCATCCGACGGCGTACCTGTTTTCTGAAGCCCGTTGATATCGGTCTCGGCGAAGACGCCGCATTTGCCCGCGACCTTGTGCAACTTGACGCCGAGATAGCCCTGGTTGGAGAGTTCCGCGGCGGGAATTTTCAGCTTGGCATTGATCTTGTCGATGACTGCGCCCGTGCCACCCGCGCATTTGTCGTTCATCGAGGGGATTTTTTTCTTACGTCCTGTTTCTTCGTCATCCTTGAAAACGATAATCTTCGCATCCTGACCGCCCAGCTCAATGACGGAGTAAACCTCGGGGTGCAATTTCTCAACCGCAAGAGAAACAGCATGCACCTCCTGCACGAACTTCCCTCCGATCATTTCCGCGATGGGGCCGCCGCCCGAACCGGTGATGAAGATGCGCGTGTTTCCGGGTGCGATACCAGCCTCCGTCTCCATGCGGCGCAAAAATTCCAGCACTTTTTCCGGCTGACGCGTCTCGTGGCGCTGGTAATCATGCCAGATCGTCTTGTCGTTCGCAGAGTCAACCACAACCGCTTTGACTGTCGTGGAACCGACGTCCAGGCCAACAAAGAATTGCTGCATAGCCGTTCTCCTTAGGAAACGAACCCGTGCTTGATAAGAATGCGGATTGGATGAATTGTTCCTCTTATTCCAAGCCGCGCTGCTTTCTCATCAGGCAACTTGCTGTACAGCTTTAGCGGTGCGACTATGGCGACGGTACGCGCCATCTTTATTCATCAGATCACTTACATGCCAGGCAAACTGCGCCGCGGTCCCAGCCAGACCCTTTCGGTGAGGAAAATGGTATAGAGCCTGTTTGAGATGAGGATGCTCGTTCACATAATCTCGCAGCTCTTCCAACGACTTGCCGGTCTCCGCCAACACGCCTTCGAATTCCGCTCGCGCCTTTGCCTTTGCTTCGGCGAGCGCCATCTGCACGCGGCTGTGCGCATTGACCTCGCCCTCACCGGAGGTCTCGATCGGCAGAAAGATCATGTCTTTGAACTTGTTGACGACTCGCGACTGGACACCATCCGATTGCGTTGAAGGCATGCAGCCAAAGGGCTTCAGCGCCAGCACCATGTGGCACAGGTGATTCACTGTGTAGTAGACATTCTTGCCGACTTCCATATAGCCTTCACCGCCACGCGCAAGCTGATGGTAGAAAGGATGCGCCAGTCGTGAGAGCTCTTTTTGCGGGATGAGATGGTGCGCCGTATCGCCCATGTGCTTGATGGTGCGGTGATAAAAATAGGTCCACATGGCGCTCCCGGCGCTCAGTCCTCCTGTTTTCTTGAACACCTTAAACTCATTGGCCAGGCGTTTTTTAACCTCATACCACTTGGGATCACGATACGGAGCTTCCGCATCGGCACGTGCCTTCGCCCCTTCCTTGGCGACGTACATCATGTAGGCGATCCATGTGGCGATCGGCTCAACCAGCACCTGCGCACCTTCCTTTTCGAGGAAGGCAAACATGTTGAAGTTGCCGTCGCCCTCGGTTGTCTGCGCCCAGAACTCGCCGGTGATTTTGATGACAGGCTTCACGCGCAACCGATCGACTTCAATAGCGTTGATGCTGTCGCGGCAGGCGTGCAACGCATCTACATATTCTTTGCCATACAGATTGTGGCCAATCTTGCCGAGCGTGCAGCCGATACCTTCAATTTTTTTATGCTTTTCAAGGTATGGCTTCGCCCACGCCGGGGCAGAATCCATAATGTGCCACCGCTTGCGCCCGCGCAGCGTGTCTGTGAGGGTCTTGACCGACTCACGAATGACACGATCTGTCTCACCTTTCTGCACTTCGAAGGGCCGAACCTGATATACAAGCTCGTTGATGACGTCGCCGAGATTAAGGGCGTTGAGCATGCCCATACCGAAGTCGACTGAGAACTTTAAGCCCGGTTCTCCACTGGCAGCTTTGATGCCGTCTGTTTGCTGGAATAACAACACACGAAAGCCGTCAAATCCTGCATTCTTGAGAGCGAAGCGGTATTCGGCTTCATACATGCCGAAACGGCAAGGGCCACACGAGCCTGCAGTGAAGAAGACGTAGTTGTCAATGATCTGCTGGCGTGCCAGCCCCTCCTGCTCAAGCTTTTGAAGATAGCGAACGAGATTGCCCACGGTGAAATAGGTCGGATTGCATTGGCCATTGTTACCGAATTCCTTACCTGCTTGAAAGTCATCAACCACAGGGGTCGGAATGTTCTCGCAACGATAACCGCTGCCGTGGAAAACTGCCTTGATCATCTCTTCGTGTTTCCAGGTCAGACCTCCGAAGAGAATCGTCACGTAGTCCCGTTCCGCCGCCGTGAAGGTGCGCTCGACTGGCTTCTTGAACTCTCGCATGCGTGCCAGTCCTGCTTCGGCACGAAGACGCGCCCGCTCTGCATCGATACGCGCCTGAATTTCCGCTTCAAAATCAGTTTGTACAATCTCTCTCGTTACCGGCATTTGCGTCTCCTTGTGCACAACTGCGTGCGATTTGCGATCGAGGTGATATTTGAAACTGCTGCATACTACATCTGGCCTTTCATTCCCTGAAAGCCATGCGCGAGCTGCTTGAAAAAGAACTTGATAACACGCTGGTCGTTATAGCACCAGCCAAGGATGTGATTGAGCGTAGAAAAACAGTGGGTCTGACAGGTCTCTTTCTGGTGGTCCAATTGTTTGGTGTCGAACTTGTGATCGCCAACCACTCCCCAGTCATAACTCGCGGTGTACATTGGGAAACACGGCGCTAACGTGCCATCGACCCGGATAATCATCGAGTTTTGACCGGCACGGCAGTTCCAGGGAAAGTGATTCCCCTTCATGAAATCAACCATCTGCCACAGACGGGTATTTGAGTTCACCATCTTGTACCCGGCATCCTGCTTCTCGGTCAGCCACTGGATCGTCTCTTCTACGGCAGGCCAGTCTTCCCTCGAGATATAGGTGACATTGTCATCCGCGTGCTTGAAGTGCTCATCCTGCTCGAGCAATGGGGACTCATTAATGTGATAATCCGTCGCGATGCCGTTGTCATGGGCGATCTCGGTAAGCTCGCGCACATCGTCCAGATTATTGCGGCATATATTGATGTTGAGGAAGACGGAATAACCATACCCGTATTGTTTGCGGACGAGGTAATCGAACTGCTTACGGATCGGCGCGAGCGCTTTGGGCAGACCCGGTTTCAGATCGACGGCGTCGACCGCGATATTGAAAGTCGAGATGCCAGCATCAGCCAGCTTGTCGATGACATCGGTGCGCAACAACCGGGCGTTGGTTGGAAGATAGATCCAGAAGTTTTTCTTAGCCGCATAGTAAGTAATTCGATGGATGAAATCTGGTCGAAGCAGCGGCTCTCCACCCATATAAGCGAGGACCCGGCAACCGGTGCTATGCAGCCAATCGATCGAACGCTTCGCCGTATCCTCGGTCATGCCCTTTACTTTGTTGTCAAAAGCCCAGCAATAGTGGCAGTCGAGGTTGCACTTGAACTCCGTGAACAAATAGGCGATGAGCGGGTGAAAATCCCCCGCCGTGACGCGCGAATGAATATACGGGAACAACCAGCCCTGCATCGCATGGTAGACCTGCCCCGGCGTCCACTTGCGTTTCTCCGGAGGAGTCCAGTCGCCATTCTCATCAACCGGTCCCAACAGATCCGGATATACGGGAAAGACTGGCTCGGGAAACTTCTCGGCTTCGCCCGCTGGCTGCAGGCCAGAGGAAGGCATCCTCTTCTGGGTGAGGAGGGCATGTAATGGAACGTCAAGCCGAAAGCTTGACGATTGTTCAGTGTGCTGTTCTTCGCGCATCCAGACCTCCCATGCAATTGGAAGATGATCGATCTAATCGAAAACTGAATACTGAATACTAAATAGCAATCTACCACAAAATGACTAACTGCCAACCCAACCGATGGTCGGTTTTCTTGCAAGGCACTCCCGAGGATCTCCCCGTATTGTTTGAGTTGGCGCAGGATCTGCTCACATATGCGCTCGATTCATATGGCGCACGCATGGCATCGGAGAGGGAGGAGCATGCATCGTAGACGAGCGAATGAGAAGTTTCAACGAGAGGACATAGCTTCTCAGTTACTGCAATTCGCAGGTAAAAGGAGTTAGCCTTGCTTCTGTGACCTGACAACTTCACCGGACAAAACATCACTCCGAAGCAAGAGATGGGCCACGGATCGATCTCACTGCCTGAAAGATGCAGAGAGCTGCGATCGCAGACAGCACTGCCGGCACAATAGCAAAATACCGTAGCGAAAGCACAAGGCCTACTACTTGAAGGAAGAACAGGCCCCATGCGATGGCGCGGGCCTCTGGAATTCCGCGTCGCGCCATCGACCCTAACGTCCACGCCAGCCACGCGCTGAAGAGCTGAAAGGCGGAGATGGAAAGCCCGAAGCCCTTGTAGAAGCCGCCGTAGCTGAACGTCGAGCGGCCCACGGAGAAATGCACGTTGTTCATTGCATCCCATACGGCGCGGCCCTCCGCCGTTGGCGGGCGGAAGGCCAGAAAACCGTAGGTGTGACCTACAGCAAAGAGCAGCAGAATGATTGCGACGACGCGGAACCATAGAACCGCTCTCATGCCTTGTGCTCCACCTTGGCCGCAAACATCGTCAGCAAACCTCCCCATCCACCCTCGGCGTTCACCTGCTCGCGCATCTTGATGCATGCACCGCCATGGCGCTCAAAGCCGCGATGCTCGAGTTCCACTAGCGTCGTTCCGTCATCAGCGGGGGTAAACCGAACCTCGACCTCGCTACATTTGCTTAAGTCCGGTTCATATTGCCAGCTAGGACTCACTTGCCACGCCATCACGAATCGGTGAGGCGGTTCCCAGGCCAGCACCGAGCCCCATGGACAGACCGTCCCATCCTCCTGGT
>DATHQH010000054.1:0-15380 GCA_035482895.1 Alloacidobacterium sp.
TAAAACGCCTTTGATGTGCCAGCAAATGCCGCGTCGAAGTCCTCGCCCGTTACCTTGCCTTCGTCAATGGCCTGCTTTCGTGCCTCGCGCTTGCTGTCACTATATTCAACATCGGATTCATAGCCGACCGCACGTGATTCCTTGTACTGGTAGTAATTCAGGCCACTCTTGGTAATGGGAGCTTCACGCATCAGCGCAGCGACACGGTTCGACACCCATTCGATCGGCATGGCTCGCATGCCTATGTCTCCGTCTTCGATCTCGGGGTAAATCGTTTCCCAGAACTGCTCCTGCAAATCGCGGAACAACTGAAGACAGGGTTGGATCAGAGCGAGCCCCTCCCGCCTGACATGCGCTTCCGTCAGCCACGCCGCCAGTTGAAGGTCTTTGCTTTTTGTTGCCAGCGCCTCCCCGGCAATTTTAATCACCAGAGGAAGATCGGCCTTCTTTGCCTGACGCTGCCAGGCGCCGGTTGGAATACTTTCATCGTCCTCCGTTCGCGCTTCTTTGATTTGGTCATAGATGCGGTCGTAACGGAGATTGACACCCGAGGGATTGTCGCCTGGAATCGGATTCAGCAGATCATCACGTAGTGGCACTTTCGGCCGTCTCCCCAGCGTGGTGGAAGGTCAGATTGCGCAGTTCAAGAAACGGCTCTTCATCCTCCCCACGCAGCAACATTTTCTGACCACAAGGAACTGCTCCATGGGTTTCGTCATCCTCCCATGCAGTTGCGCGGCCTAAACGAATCGCATCATCCGGATGTTTCCATGAAAGCGGCGCAATGGCCGGCAGTAGTACCTCTCCTAAGTCCGTCAGCCGGAAATCTGAAGTGGTGTGTAGAATCGCCGGCATCCAGAGCAGATCGCGCAGCTTTTTTGGAGGCTGTACTTCGATCGACTCAACATACGCGAACGGAATCCAGGTGTAGCTGCCTGCGATAAACGCTTCAAGGTTCGCACCGATGCGAGGATCAGCGTCGGATAGACCTGCAAATTCCTCGCCATTCCAGGATCCCGAGGGCGAGGGATGTGTGGTTCCCATCGGCAGCGTATTCTTCGCAAACATCTCTTGGCGTGTCCGCTCCGCATGCAACGCGGAGCGATAGAGCATGGCCCCCGCCGCCGCTTCGGGACTTGCGTCTGAGAGAACATCGAGCTGCTTGGCGGCACGGTCATATTCGCCCGCAAAGCATAATAGTTCAAATAAGAAAGTACGGCGCTTGGCGTCGAGAGGCTGTTTTTTCAATTCGTCGCCAAGCGCATTGATGGCCAGCTGTAGCTGGCCATCACGGTAGTAAGAGAGCCCATCCATGGGAGTGCCGCCTTACGAAGCTTTGTTTTGTTTCGTGCTGTACTTGACTTCGCCAGTGCTGTTCAGCGTGCCCTTTTCATCCTGGATCGAGTAATCAATGCCAATCTCGTTATAGGTGAACGATAGGCTCACTGTGGGAACCTCAGAGGACGCGGACATTTGCAGCCCGGTGATAAAAATCTCCGTGAAGTTCACTTTGAGATAAGGCTTTCCATCGGCGCCGCTTTTCACCGCGCTCATGGTGGCCTTCGTAATGTGCGTGCCTTTGGAAATGGACTTGAAGAACTTCGGCGTTGACTTGTCGAAGTTGAGCATCATGCTCACATCGGACATGTCCACTTTGCCGGCACCCGAACCGCCTGTGCCTGCAACTGAGGATACATTCGAGGCTCCCCAACTCCAGCTGAGGACTTGAATTTTATCTTTAAATTTTTCGTCTTGGGATTCGCCTGGAATCCCATCTAAGTCGAGAAAATAATCTACTGCCATGTATGGCTCCTTTCATCCCTTGAAAAATCGCTGAAGCGGACAACGCCGCGATTCAACGCCGGCATGGGGGTTACTTCCTTGCCGATGCCGGTAGATCGGCGACCAGACGGAGCGATACTGACAGCTCGTCGAGTTGGAAATGAGGTTTAAGAAATGCAACAGCGCGATACGCGCCTGGTTTTCCAGGGATTTCCGAAACCTGGATCGCAGCTTCTCTCAAAGGCAGTTTTGCCTTCGCCGCTTGCGACGCATCATCATCCGCGCAAACATAGTTGGCAATCCACTGGTTCAGGAAGCGTTCGCAATCCTGACGGCTCATGAAACTGCCGATCTTGTCGCGCATCATCACTTTCAGATAGTGCGCAAATCGTGACATGGCAAGAATGTATGGCAGCTGGGCTGACAGCCGGGCGTTCGCGTTGGCTGCGTCCTTGTCGTAAAGCTTCGGCTTATTCGCCGTCTGCACACTGAAGAAGGCCGCATAATCGGTTCCCTTGCAATGCACGAGCGGCACCAGGCCCTGGTCAGCGAGTTCTTTTTCGCGGCGATCCGTAATCGCAACTTCTGTCGGGCACTTGAGAGCCACATCACCCTCGTCGGTGCGGAACGTATGCGCGGGCAACCCCTCAACCAGACCCCCGCCTTCCACACCCCGGATGGCAGCACACCAGCCGTGGCGCGCAAAGGAGTTAGTGAGCCTTGCGGCCAGACCCCACGCAGCATTGCCCCACAGATACTTCGAGTGATCGCTGCCATCGACCGCTTCCTCGTAGTCGAACGCATCGATTGTCTTTGTATCTTTCCCGTATGGGAGTCGCATAAGAATATGCGGTAGAGTCAGGGCAACGTAGCGGGAATCGTCCGATTGACGGAATGACTTCCACTTGGCATATTCCGTCGAATCGAAAATTTTGCCGATGTCGCGTGGTGCGCCAAGCTGCGTATAGCTGCTCAGGTTCAGCAGATCAGAAGACGCAGCCGTGAGGAATGGAGCATGGGCAGCAGAAGCAACCTGCGAGATGCGCTCCAGCAACTCCATGTCCTCTGGTCCGCGCCCGAATTCGAAATCTCCAACGATTGAGGCAAAGGGCGCGCCGCCGAAGACGCCAAATTCTTCTTCGTAGACTTTCTTGAACAAAGCGCTCTGATCGAACTCCGACGCACGCTGCAGGTCTTTTAGCACCTCGCGTTTGGAGACGTTGAGTACCTTGATCTTGAGCATGTCGCTTGTTTCCGACTGATCAAGCAGGTACTTAAGGCCGCGCCATGTGCCTTCCAGTTTCTGAAAAGCAGGGTAATGCAGTACTTCATTCAATTGCAGCGAGATGAGGTGGTCAATCTGTGCGATGCGCGTCTGGATCGTAGCCTCGGCGTCGCGGGTCAAGGTCATGTGACCCTCAAGCACCTGCGAGACGAACTCCTTCACCATGTCCCGGCCGCGCTCGAGCGTGGCTGCATCGCGGTTAAATCGGCCCTGCGAAACAATCTGGTCCAGCAGGGTCGGCTCAGCAGTTGTCTGTTCGACTGACTGGCCGGCGGCAGCCGCTGCGGTATTGGTTGTGCTCATTTCTCACCCCCGGTGGTGCCCAGTTCACCACGGAGCTTTTCACGCGACTCCGTGTTGGAAACAGCGTCAAACAGAGCTTCGTCCAACTTGTCGTTGCCCTGCAGGCTTCCGCGCAGATCGGAAAGTCTCTGCCGCAGATCCAATAGTTCCTTCAAGGGGCCGACCTGCTTGGCAACATTCTCCGGTGAGAAGTCGTCGAGGCTCTCGAATTTGAGGTTGACAGAAATCTGGCCGGCATTCGGATCATCGCTCAATTTATTCGCGACCGAATAGGCAAGATGAGGCTGCATTCCCTTCAAAACAGTGTCAAAGTTGTCGGGATTGATCTCGACGAATTTGCGGTCTTTCAAGGCGGCAAGCGGTTGTTCAGGCTGGCCGGTCAGGTCTCCGAGCACACCCATAACAAAGGGCAGCTCTTTGAGTTCAATCGCGTCGCCGATCTCGACATCGTAAGTGATGTGCACGCGCGGCGAACGCACGCGGTCCAGTTTATGCTGCGTACTTTCCTTAGCCATTTCTATATTCCTCGATAGACGCGCGGAGGCACCGCCCGCCATAGTTTGATAACACTCGGCTCCACAAAATATTCCTTGCTGAAGATGCCAGTTGCGCTCTTCGCATTATGTAACAGATCCGTTTCGGGAACGCTAACTGGCGTCTGATGAGAGCGCGCCAATTATCAAATGCCCTATAGGGCGTGTCAAGTTCAAAACGTTACACGAAAGTTATGCGTAAAATTGAAGCGTTTCCTCCTGCACATTTCACCATCGCTGTATACTCGAAGCCCGATAGGACTCCTTCCAAATGCGACAGTTGCAACCCGTTGTCTGGTCAAAAGGCGTATTTTTATCTCCGCAGCATCTGCAGGCGCAGGACCGTTTTTTTGAAGAAACTCTGCGCTTCCTGGTGGAGGCGTTATCCTTTCGTTATTGGGGGTTTTCCTCTCTCCAGATTGATGGAACCGCCCTTAGCGAGGGCCAGCTCAGTATCTCAGAGGCTTCAGGTGTCTTTCCCGACGGCCTTTTACTGCACATGCCGGCGTCGGACACTCCTCCTCGCTCGCGCACGCTGGATGAGTGCTTTCACGACGGACAGGAGAGATGCGCCTTTTATCTGGCGGTTCCTCAGGACCGGCCCGGAGGCATAAACATCGGCTTGCAGCGCGGCGGCATCAGCACCCGCTTCTATTCCGAATTACAGATGCTCCGCGATGAGAACAGCTCCGGCATCGAAAAGCCGGTTTCGCTCGCCCGCAAAAACCTCCAGATCCTGGCCGATGGTGAAAACCTCGAGGGTTCGGTCCTTTTGCCGCTGGCGCAAATCGAGAGGACGGAAGCGGGAGGATACCGACTCGACGCCAAGTATGTGCCTCCAATGCTCAATGTGAAGGGTAGCGAGCTGCTCTTCGGCATTTTGCGTGGATTGATTGAGGTGCTCGTCTCGCGCAGCAGTCAGCTTGCAGGCTCACGGCGTCAACGCAATCAGTCACTCGCCGACTTCAGCGCTTCGGACGTGGCGAATTTCTGGCTGCTATACACAATCAATGCGCATCTTCCCGGCCTGCGCCACCTGTTGGAGGCAAAGCATGTTCATCCGGAATCGCTTTTTCTCCAGATGCTCTCGCTTGCCGGGGCGCTGACCACGTTCTCGCAGAAGATCGAGCCGCGCGACCTGCCAAAGTATGAGCATGAAGAGCAGGGAAAATGCTTCAGCATGCTGGATGCCATCATTGCCGAACTGCTCGACACCGTAGTACCGAGTAATTTTGTGGCGCTGCCGCTGAAACAGTTGCGCGACTCGATTTATGCGACGGCGATCGACAAGGACCAATATTTCGAGAATTCGCGCTTCTATCTCGCTATTTCCTCGGACATGCGCGAGGCCGATCTCATCAGCCGCACTCCCAATCTCGCCAAGGCATGTTCAGCGACGCATATTGAACAACTGATCCGTCAGGCGCTGCCGGGCCTCACGCTGACGCACGTCCCCGTGCCTCCTCGTGCCATCCCGGTCAAGCTACGTTACCAGTACTTCAGCATCGATCGCACAGGGACGGTCTGGGACGCGGTGCTGCGCGCACGGAACTTTGGTGTCTATGTTCCGGGAGAAATTCCCAATCCGGACATGGAGCTGATTATTCTTTTTGCCAACCCGGATTAATGATGTCGTAAGGCAAACACAACAATCAGAATCACCACGATCAACACAAACACATTCACTACCAGAATTAGTGGCAAATACTGCTGCAGCTTACTCGGCGGAGGCGGTTGTGGGGCTGTGGGGACCGGCGCTGGTGGAAACGAAAATGCCGGCGGCTGGAAGTGCGGCATCTGTGGTGCTGCGCCTCCGCCTGCGCCCGCGTGCATGGGTGGCATAGGCACGCCGGCTGGCATTTTAGGAAATGCCGGGGGCTGAGGCATCTGGAACCCGGGCTGGCTTCCGCCCGCTGCCTGTCCGGGCGGCGGCATCACCGGCGATCCAGGCGCGACACTCTGGCTTTGCGCTTCACGAACCATCGATCCCGAGATGATGCGCGTGAATTCACCGGGACCGCCGGATGACACTGGTGCAGACGGCGCCGGTGAAAAAGCCGCTGGCGCTGCTGGCTGCGGCGGCGACGATGGGGGTGGGGAATTCAAGGTTCGGAGCAACTGTGTAAATCCACCTGCTGCAGGCAGCGCAGGATTCGCAGCCGCAGGTGGAGAAGGCATCAATGGTGGCGGTTCATTGGCAGGAACCGTATTCTCCGTTCCCAGAGCCTGAAACAGTTGCGTAAATCCTCCCTGCGCGGGTGGAGCGGGCCTTGGTGTCGGCGTGCTCGTGCCGAATGGGTTCGCTCCTGACGAAGGCGTAGACGTCGAAAATTGAAAGCTGCTCGGTGGTGCCACTTCCTGCTTTAGAGAAGCAAGAGAATCTTCCTGCGGTGTTTTCTGCCCGCCGATTTGCGAAAACATCTGCGTAAAACTTCCCGGTTCAGACTTTGGCGGTGCAACCGGCGGTTCAAAGGCAACTGGAGATACGGATTGTGGCGGTGGCGCCGGCTCGGCCTTTGGAGAAAGCGACTGGAACATCTGCGTAAAGCCTCCAACCGCTGCTGGCTGCTGGGAGGACGGCGGCGCAGCCATTGGAGTAGCAGGCTTGTCACTTTCCATCTGCGCTGGAGAGAGTGTCTGAAACATCTGCGTAAATGCGCCGGGCCCTCCCGTTTGTGCAGGAGCGGCAGGCGGCTTTTCTTCCGGTACAGGGGCAAAAGCAGTTTCTGGAGCCGGGGGTTGAACAGGCGCTGTTTTGAACAGTTGCGTGAAGCTGCCCGTCTCGACGGAAGCCTTTGGCATTTCAACAGCAGGCGATGAAACCGGCTCGCTCTCAGTTTTCAAGATTGGATTGTTTATGGTCCGCAAAAGCTGAGTGAACTCACCCGGCTTTTGCTCTGCGCTGCCAGATGAAGCAGGTACCAGTGGTGAAGCAGGCGCCCTGCCAACAGAGATTGGAGTAAAAACGCTGGTCAGGTCTGACGCAGATTTTGGCGGCACAGGCGCGGCAGGAGTTGGCGCAGTATGCTCGACTCTGCTCGGAGACACAGGGATGCTCTCGGCTTTGGCAGATTGCGTATCAGCGGACTGAAGCGCCTGAAACATCTGCGTAAAGCTGCCGGGACTCTTCGACGGCGGGAGCGGTGCAGGAGCCATCTCCGAAGCAGCCTGCGCAGGAGGCGTGACCGCTGTCGCTTCCACGTTTTCTTCGTTCGAGGGAGTTTCCGTCCGAAGCAGCGACTTGAGCCAGTCATCTTCTTGCGGAGATGGGGCCTGTGGGGAGGTTACTTTGCCAAAAATTCCGGTTGCGCTGGCTGGGTTATTGCCTGCAGACTCATCAGGGCCGGAGAACTTGGGATCATCAAATGGCGACTTGGACGAGTCCATGCTGTGCACACCGTAGCTTCAAAATCGATGATAGATTCTGGAGTCCAAGCTTACATCGCAAAATCTTGACAGTAAAGCCCTGACACCCTACGATGCACACACGAATTGGCCGCAACAATTTTAAGCAGCAGAAACTAAAAGGACGATAGATTCACTATGGAGTAGAGGATCGTCCATCACGGCCGCACCTGCCTGCGAGTCGTTCAACACCGTGCATCGCCTCATGCTGAGTTTAATGGTTCGATATTTATGAAATTTTTGTCGCGTGTGGTCTGGTCTGAAGGAATGTATCTGGGACCGCATCACTTTCAAACGCAAAGCCGGTATTTTGAAGATTCGATTGCGTTCCTCGTCGCCAGCCTTTGGCATGAGCCTTGGGGATTTTTACACTTTGAGCTCGACCAGAAGGCTATCCGGAATGGGAGCGCAGTCGTGCTGCATGCTTCCGGCGTATTCCCTGACGGCCTTGCCTTTGAGCTGCCAAATTCCGATCCGCCACCTGAGGCCAGAAACCTGCAGGAAGTCTTTCCTTCCACGGATGCAGTGCTGCCTCTTTATCTCGCCGTGCCGGGACGCCGGGACAATGGTTTTGATTGTGATCTGAACACCGTGGCCAGTCATACGCGCTACGCTCGCATGCAGCGAACGTTGCGCGATGAGACGAACGGCATCGATGAACGTGAAATCGAACTGGGCCAAAAGAATATCCGCATCGTTACGGAAGCCGAGCTGACGCCCGACACGCAGTCGATTCCATTCGCGCGCGTTCTTCGCGATGGCCGTGGTCATCTTATCTATGATGAGGAGTTCATTCCCACATGTCTGCGAGCCAGTGCCAGTGAGCAGCTGATGCTTCTGGTCAAACGTCTCATTGAGACGATTGGCGAAAAGAGCGCGACCATTGCTCGAAGCGCTCGCCGTCACGGACGGTTTGAAGCCGGTTCCTCCGCGCTTGATGTCGCGAACTACTGGTTCCTGCACGCGCTGCACAATGCCATTCCGCCGCTGCAGCATCTAAGCGCAACGAAGCACGCACATCCGGAAGAGTTGTTTATAGAATTGTCGCGTCTCGCCGGAGCCCTCTGCACCTTTGCTGTCGATTCCGATCCACGGACACTGCCTGCCTACAATCATCGCGATCCGGGGCCGGCGTTTCGCGCGCTCGACGCACATATCAAGCGGCATCTCGAAATCGTTGTGCCCTCAAACACCATCACGCTCAACTTTCATCCTTCCGAGCCATATATTCACGAAGCGGACGTTGTGGATGAGCGTTGCCTGCGCCACGCCCGCTGGGTGCTTGGCGTTCGTTCCAGTTTAGGTGAATCCGATCTATTGAAGCTGGTTCCGAGGCTGGTGAAGGTCTGCTCGTCGCGCTTTGTTCCGGAATTGGTGAAGCGGGCGTTGCCGGGGATGACATTGACCCATCTTCCCGTGCCCCCGACGGCGATTCGCGCCGAGGTTGACATGCAATATTTCGTCGTCGAGACCTCGGGACCCTGCTGGGAACATATTCTCCAAACCCGAAAAGTGGGCGTTTATATTCCCGGAGAAATTTCGCAGCCGGAATTTGATCTTACCGTGATTGTGGAGGCGGCCTGATGAGCAATGCTCGCGTCAATAGCCTGTCGTTTGCATTTCAAGAGGTGCTTACAGCGATCCTGCGGGTCCGCTTTCAGCGGCAGCAGGTGCAGGATTCGGAAAGCTTCCGCGCACAGATGCGCCGGTCTCTCCAGGCAGCGATGCAGGAGGCAAAGTCGCTCGGCTATTCGAGTGAAACTGTGCAGATGGGCGTATTTGCAGCGGTTGCGTATCTTGACGAAAGCGTCCTCAACCTGCAAAGTCCCGTCTTTGCGGACTGGGCGCGCCGCCCGTTGCAGGAAGAGCTTTTTGGCGGCCACCTTGCAGGCGAAACATTCTTTCGTAACCTCAGGGCGCTGTTGGGTCAGCAGGATTCTGCCGAGGTTGCTGATGCGCTTGAATTGCATTGCCTTTGCCTGCAGATGGGCTATCGCGGCCGGTATGCGCTTGGTGATGCCGGAGAGTTGCATCAGCTGCTTCGCCAGGCGCGCGAAAAGATCCAGCGCATACGCGGACAGGCTCATCTGCTGCCCGCTATGCCCGCTCCGGAAGTGCGGCCAACACGCGCTAAAGATGCGTGGAGCCGAAGTTTGTTAATTACCGCATGCGTGCTGGCCGGATTGACCGTGCTCGCTTTCGGCGGCTTTGAAATTGCCCTTGGTTCAGGGGTATCTCAGGTGCAGAACACCAGCCTCAATGCTCGTTAGGAGTCTGTTGTGGTATCGATTCTAGTTTCCGTTCTTGTCTTTGTGCTCTCGCTTGTGCTGGCGTGGATGGCAGGCCCTGTTCTGCATGTGCAGGGCGCGGCACTTCTGATACTGCGCGTTGCCTTTGTAGTGCTGGGCGCGGTAGCTGCGACCATAATTCTGGTGCTCCATCTCCGCAAGCAGAAGCGGGAAGGAAGCACGAAGAATGTACAGGGAAACACGGAGCTGGAGACCTTGCTTCGCGACGCCGAGAAAAAACTCGCTGCGGCGCAACGCACCGGGGCCAAAACGCTCGATTCCCTGCCGCTGCTGTACCTGCTTGGCGAAGCCAACGCGGCCAAAACAACGACCGTGCTTAAATCCGGGCTCGATCCGGAGCTGCTCGGCGGCCAAATCTACCGGGACCAGGATATTGTCGCTACACCGGTTGCAAATCTCTGGTACACGCAGCAGTGCGTCATCGTCGAGGCCGGCGATGCGGTTCGCAAAAGCCCTCAGTTATGGAGCAAGCTGGTTCGCAGAACACGACCCAAAGCTTACCGTGCGGCGATGGGATCGCAGGCTCCCATTCGCGCTGCTGTCGTATGCATGAGTTGTGAGCATTTTCTGGGAGCCACCGCAACGGAAGCTGTTACAGCCTCCGCGCGAGCCACAAACCAGATGCTGCGCGACCTGGCCCAGCAACTGGGAACAGAAGTTCCCGTTTATGTAATCCTGACCAAGCTCGACCGCGTGCCGGGATTCACGGAATACGTCCGCAATCTTTCGAATGAAGAAGTTTCGCAAGCGCTTGGCATCGCCACGCCGCGAAGCGAAGCATCGAGCGGAGTCTATGCCGAACAAGCCACTCGCGAAGCCACAAATTCGCTTGACCAGCTGATCTTCTCTCTCGGTGAGTTTCGTCTGGAGATGCTGTCGCGGGAGAACGACCAGCGCAACGTAGATCCCGTATACGAATTTCCTCGCGAACTGCGCAAGTTGCGCAACAATCTGGCGACGTATCTGGTCGAACTCGCCCGGCCCAGCCAGTTGAATGCGAACCCATACCTGCGCGGCTTTTATTTCACCGGTGTTCGCGCCGCGATTGTAGAACAAATGGTCAGCGCTCCAGCTCAGACGCCGCAGGCTGCCCCCGCGGATGCGGGCGCGACGCGCATGTTTTCGCTGCAGCAGATGCAGGCGGCAGCTGCACCACCTACGCCTCAAGTCGTAGCGCAGAAAGTAGCACAATGGGCTTTTCTGCCGAAACTTTTTCCCGTGGTCATCCTGCAGGATCGCAGCGCGCTTTCAAGCACCAGCAACAGCGGTCGCACGCATACGCTTCGCCGCATCGTCTTTGGCAGCGTCTCCGCGCTTTTATTGCTTTATCTTCTCGTCCTTATCATTTCCTATGGCAACAACTCGAGGCTCCAGCATCAAATCTCGTCGGCAGCCGATGCGCTGCCCGCCAGAACTGTGCCCGCGACAATGCTTGCTTCCACGCAGGAGCTGATGTCTCTCGATCAGCTTCGCGCAGCCTTAGTGCAGTTGGAAGGCTACCAGCAAAATGGGCCTCCGCTGATGTACCGCTGGGGCTTGTACCACGGCGACGATCTGCTGGAAGCTGCGCGGCGCATTTATTTCGATCGTTTCCAGCGGCTTCTCTTGACGAATACTCAGGGAAACATCGTCGCGACGCTGGCCGCGCTGCCTGCCACGCCGCAAGCAGGTGCGGACTACACGGCTGCCTACAATCCTCTGCGGGCGTATCTCATCACGACTTCAAACGCGGACAAAAGCACTCCAGAATTCCTGACTCCGGTTCTGACACAGTTCTGGCTCAACGGCAGGACGCCGGAGACAGACCAGCAGAAGCAGCTTGCCCAGCAACAATTCGATTTCTATGCGAACGAGCTGCGGCATGGTAATCCCTATTCGATTTCGCCCGCGATGCCGGCTGTGACACATGCACGCACGTACCTCGGCAGCTTCGGCGGGTATGACCGTATCTATCAGAACATGCTGGCGGCGGCGAACAAGGTCAATCCTCCAATCGACTTTAACCGCGCCTATCCCGGCTCGTCCGCTACAGTCACAGAAGCTCACGTTGTGCCCGGAGCGTTCTCCCGCAACGGCTATACTTTCATGCAGGATGCGATTCTGCATCCCGACCGCTACTTCAGCGGCGAAGCATGGGTACTTGGAGATCAGGCGCCGCCGTCGCTCGACCGCGCCAACCTTACCCAACAGCTCGCCAGCCGCTACCTTACCGACTATCAAACCGAATGGCGCACCTACTTGCGCCAAGCCGCAGTCGTGAAATATCGCGGGCTGCCGGACGCGGGAGAGAAGCTGCAGATTCTTTCGAATCCCAGCTCCCCACTGCTGGCGCTCATTTTCATTGCATCGCACAACACTGCCGTCGCCAATCCCGAAATCTCCAAGGAGTTCCAGCCAACGCAGGCACTGGTCCCTCCGGAGAGCACGGATAAGTTCATGTCCCAGGGCAATACCAGCTACATCAACAGCCTCGTCGCGTTGCAGGGAGCAGTGTCGCAGGTTGCGCAGGACCCGACGGCGGCCAACAATCCGGCGGCGGTGCAGCCGATCATCGGCGCAGCCGTTACAGCGCACGGAGCGGTCAGCCAAGCGGCGCAGGCCTTTAATATTGATCCGCAGGCCCACGTCGAGCAGACGGTGATCGCGCTGATGCAGGCTCCGATCAACTCCGTCGAGGAAGCATTGCGCGGACAGCGTCCGGAGCAGGCCAACGGCGGAGGCAAGGGCTTCTGCGGCGGTTTCTCGACATTGATGAGCAAATTCCCCTTCGCGCCGAACTCTACCGTCGAGGCCAGCACCGCCGATATTGCTGCTGTTTTCCAGCCGGGCACCGGCTCACTATGGCAGTTCTATGACGCTACGCTCAAGCCGCTGCTTGTCCAGCAAGGTACGACGTATGTTCCGGCCCCGACAGCCCCCATCAAGCTGAATCCGGCATTCGTTCGCTTCTTCAATCAGGCAGCTGCCCTGTCGGCCACGCTCTATCCGGCAGGTTCGACTTCGCCCACGCTCAACTTCACAGCGCACATCCTGCCCTCGAAGGGCATTCAGAGTGTGACGCTTGCTGTCGATGCGCAGCGGCTCTCAGGCGCCGATATCTCGAAGCAGTTCACATGGTCGGCGCAAACGGCTCAGCAGGCGCAGATTCTTGCGAATTATGGGTCTGGGAGCTTGCCGTTGCAAACCAACGGAACCTGGGCGCTCTTCCATCTCATCGACAAGGGCAAGGTCGAGCAGGCTGGCCCTCCAGTCCGGCTCGCATACCCTCTGGAGATCGCCAATACACCGATCGTGGTGGAGAACACGCCGCTGGTGGTGAGGATTGAGTTCTCTGGTCCGAACGCCGGGCTTTTAATGCCCGGGGGTTTGAGCATGCGCTGCGTTTCTGAGGTCGGGCGATAGCAAACCCGCGCCTCAGAAGCAGGACGTGAAGGTCCCGCTTTCTTACCTTGTCTGATTGTCGTCAGTAAACCGCAGGAGCAGGCAGGTGACGTTATCGACTGCGCCCTGCTCTTTCGCGGTGTCGATCAACATCTGGCAGGCCTGCTGCAACTCGGGATTGGCGAGAACGATCTTCGCAATGGCATCGGCGTCGGCATAGCGGGTGAGGCCGTCCGTGGTAAGCAGAACGATGTCACCCGGTTCGAGAGCAGCGCTGAAGAGATCCGGCTCAACCGACTCGGCCGTCCCGATGGCACGCGTGATCAATGACTGCAAAGGCGAAGCGCCCGCGTCATCCACGGTCATAGTACCGTTGCGAACCTGCTCAGCCAGATAGGAATGGTCCTGTGTGATCTGCACGCATCCGCCGTCGCGGATGAAATAGGCACGGCTGTCCCCTACATTGCCGATAACGATTTTCCGCCCATCGAGACAGGCGGTTACCAATGTCGTCCCCATCCCGCGCAGCTCATCGTTGGAGCGGGAGAGCGCGCAGACTTCCTGATTAGCGTGCACGATTGCCTGATAGAGGCGTTCTTCAACAGCTGCGGGCGATGTGGCGTGATCGCTGAAAAAATGCAGCAATTTGTTGACTGCGGTGTTACTGGCCACTTCGCCGGCGGCCATGCCGCCCATGCCGTCGCACACCACAAAGAGCTGCGTGGCAACGTCATAGCCAAAGCTGTCTTCGTTGTTGGTGCGCTTGCAGCCAACGTCGGTCAATCCTGCTATTTCGAAATTCAATCCAGTCTGGCTTTCCATGTTTCGAGCTTTTTCTTGTTCGCAAAATAGTAACAGCGTTTTGCGACTCGTTAACAGACCAAGGAAGCAACGCGGAAGGGCGCGCGATAAGACTGCCAGAACAAGGGGCCGATGTAAAGACCGGCTGCAACGTCAGACGCCTGAAATGCACCATTTCCCAGATCGGAAACGATCCGTCCGGGAACGCGTAAGAATGCAGATTTTTGCGTGATTCTGCGACGAAATGGAGTAAACTCGGGGCGTTCAGGCATCGTTCTCCTACTCCCCCGGAAAATTTGGCACCCCAGAGGCCCACTATGGCTTTAGAAGTTGGCCAGCGCGTCGGTGACTACGAAGTCCTTGCGCTGCTCGGCACCGGCGGCATGGGCCGCGTATACAGCGTTCGCAACATCATCTCCAACCGCGTAGAAGCGATGAAGATTCTGCTTCCGGACTTCGCATCAGAGCCGGAGCTTGCCGCTCGCTTCATGGCGGAAATCCGTACGCTGGCCGGACTGGAACATCCCAACATTGCACAGCTGCGCACAGCTTTTCAGTATCAGAACCAGCTCGTCATGATTATGGAATTTGTGGAAGGGACAACACTGGAGAAAGCAGCCGGCCAGTCGAAGATGCCGCTCGAACAGGTGTTGGAATATTCCACGCAGGTGCTCTCCGCATTGAGCTACGCGCACAGCAAGGGCGTGACGCATCGCGATATCAAGCCCGCGAATATCATGATCACGTCACACGGCCTGGTGAAGTTGATGGACTTCGGCATCGCCAAGTCGACCAACGATCTTCAGTTGACGCGACCCGGCACTACTATGGGCTCGGTGTATTACATGTCCCCGGAGCAGGTGCGCGGTGGAAATGCGGATGCGCGCTCCGATATTTATTCGTTTGGCGTGACACTGTATGAGATGCTGACAGGCCGCCGTCCTTTTCAGGCCGACACGTCTTACAGCGTTCTGAATGCGCAGCTGAACGAAGCGCCTACCCCTCCAGTGGAGGTGAATCCTGCGCTTTCGCCGGAGTTGAACAACATCGTGCTGCGCGCCATGGTGAAATTTCCGGACGGGCGCTTCCAGACAGCGGAAGAATTCCGCACCGCACTTAAGCATGTGCCCGAGTCGCAAATGCAACAAACAGCCCAGCAACCGGGGTTTGCCCCTGTTGCCGTTCAACCCTCTGTAGCATCTGGATCGGGCAAGAGCCATCGCGGCCTTTGGATAGGCCTGGGCGCGGCGGCGGCGATTCTGGCATTGGTTGTTGCGGCAATGGTGCTTCCGCATGTGTTTGCCACGCACGCCAGCCAGAAACCGGCCATCACAGCAGATACTCCCGCAACGGCTACCTCGCCTGATAACGGAAGTGGGGCAACGAGCATGCCCGTGAGTGCGCAGCCTGCAGATACATCCACGCCTCCCGTTGCCAACCCGTTGACGACGGCGACGCCTCAGAGCCAACCAGCACCAACCGTAAAAGGACCGTCATATCGACCGGCTGCCGATCGCACGGCAACGGTAGCGGGATCACAGCCTGCAAACGCAACGCCTCCTTCGGTTCCCGCGGCTCCTG
>DATHQH010000055.1:0-4594 GCA_035482895.1 Alloacidobacterium sp.
GGCCGCCTGCTCTATCAGGGACGCTGGTTCGATCCCCAGGCCATCATGCTCCGCGAGTCCGCACAGCGCTGGGTGGCGAGCGCCGTCACTGGAGAGGTTACGGTCGAGCTGCGCCGCGGCAACGACTATTCGATTCTGAATACCGAGTCGCCGAACCTCACCTTTGCGCCCGAACGCCTCAGCATGGAGAAGACCGAGTCGGCCTTTTCTCCGCGTGACCGCATCGGCCAGCTCACCATGCGCAATCTCGACATCACCGACACCCGGGCCAAGTTGATGACATACGCGCAGACTGGCCTCATCACACTGAGCCACGGCTCGGAGATGCCGCAACTGAAGAGCGGGACGAAAAACGGGAGCATAACGAAAGGCGAAGAGAAGTGATGAGCGAACAGCCCGCCAAGATGTGGTCTGGCCGCTTTCGCGAGCCGCTCAATCCGATATTCGATTTATGGCAGCGTTCGTTCAAATTTGATCGAGCGCTGTTGGGCGAAGAGATATCGGCAAGCAAGGCGCACGCTCTTGCTTTGCAGGCTGCGGGAGTTCTATCAAGTGCTGAGCAACAGCAGATTGCCGATGCACTCGATGCGATCATCGACCGCTTTACTCCGCAACCGCACAAGCAAGCAGAATCAATGAATGCGGACGCGGAAGATATTCATCACTTCGTCGAAATGAAATTGGTGGAAACTATCGGCGACCTCGGCCTCAAGTTGCACACGGGCCGCAGTCGCAATGAGCAAATCGCCACAGACCTGCGCTTGTATATTCGCTTTCGTAGCAGAATATTGCTCGCGCATATCGGGGCCTGGGCGCAACAGCTTGTTGAAAAAGCCAAATCGATGGGCGATGCGGTCATGCCGTCCTATACGCATCTGCAACGTGCCGAGCCTGTGTTGGTGGCGCATTGGCTTCTTGCCTACGTGGAAATGATTCTGCGCGATGCTTCTCGTCTTGAAGACTGCGTGAAGCGCCTGAACTATTGTCCGCTGGGCTCAGGGCCAATTGCCGGAGCCACGTTGGCTCTCGACCGCTCTATAGCCTCTGAGAATTTATACTTCATCGCTCCAACCGCAAATAGCATGGATGCGACAAGCGATCGCGACTTCGTACTCGAATACATCAACGCCCTTACATTTGTTGCGCTGCACGCGAGCCGCTTTGCAGAAGAGCTTACATTGTTTTCAACCGCGGAATTCGGCTTCGTCGATCTGCCCGAGGCATTCTCCACCGGATCGAGTGCCATGCCGCAAAAGAAAAACCCCGACTTTACTGAACTGGTTCGCGCCAAGGTTGGGCGCGTCAATGGGGCGGCGCAGTCCGTCACGCTCCAACTTAAAGGATTGCCTCTCGCCTACAACAAAGACATGCAGGAGACACAGGAGCCGGTCTTCGCCGCCACCAGCGCGATGCATCTGACTACGTGGTTGCTGGCGAAATTCACGCACTCGCTTACATTTCGTACCGACCGTATGCGTACCGCCTGTGAACACGGCTTCCTGAATGCGATGGCCGCGGCAACGTATCTTGTATACAAGGGAGTTCCCTTCCGTAAAGCGCACGAAAAAATCGGCAATGCTGTCCGCTATTGTCTGGACAAGGGTTGCGAACTGAACGATCTGACCTTGGACGAGCTGAAACAATTCGGCCCTGAATTCGAGCAGGATTTCTTTGCTGCGATCACGCTCGAAGCCACGCTCGACTGCCACGATGTGATCGGCGGCACGGCGCGGCACCGCGTGCGTGAAGCGCTTAAGGAGACGGAAGTTCGCGTGCAGAAGCTTATCGATGCATACGGCAGCGTTAGTCTCAACGATTCCACACCGGCGGAGGCAGTAGTACATGCTGGTGCGTAAGGCGCGCCTTCAGGACGCAGCCAATATCTACGAACTGGTGAACAGTCTCTCGCACGACGGCACTCTGCTGCGGCGTGTCTTCGCGGAGATCTGCGAGAATGTTCGCGACTTTACCGTTGCCGAGAGCGACTCGGGCGTTTTCCTTGGCTGTGGAGCGCTGCACCTCTATGGCCCGCATCTGGCCGAGGTTCGGTCGATCGTAGTTCGGCCCGAAGCAAAGGGTCAGGGCGTGGGCGCAAATCTGCTCAACGCGCTCCTGGACGAGGCGGAAGACCACGGCGTCGGGTGCGTGTGCCTGTTTACGCGCCTCCCCGACTTCTTTTTCCGTTACGGCTTCCGGATCGTCGAAGACCGTGCCGCCCTGCCCGACAAGATCTTCAAAGACTGTCAAAACTGCCCGCGCCTCTACCGTTGTGACGAAGTTGCCATGGCACGTGGCCAGGTGCCCAAAGTATCGATTCTTGGCCCGCGGATTGAAGCCGAGCAACTGGTCCGGCTCACCGGATGAACATTCTCTGTTCATACCGGAGCCGCAACTTCCTCGCGATAGGATAGACTGCACTAGGTTCGCCCGATGCATTGGAAACTCGCACTTGCGATTGGTTCTTGCGCACTGCTCGGCCTGCGCCATGGGTTTGACTATGACCACCTTGCCGCCATATCCGATATCACGGCCGTGCAGCGATCAGGCAGGCAAGGCGTGCGGCTGGGGGTCATTTATGCACTCGGCCATGCTTGCACTGTGGTTATCCTGGGTGTTCTCGTCATCATGCTGCACCTTTCCCTGCCTGTGCGCCTGGATGCCTGGGCAGAGCGACTCATCGGCGTCACGCTGATCGTTCTCGGCATTCTTGTCGTTGCAAATCTGGTGCGGCACGCAAAGGGGCATGCGCATTCTCATCAATTCATCCAGAGCCGCTGGGCGCTGCTGATTAACGGTTCGCGTCACGCGGTCTGGCGCGTTCGGCGTACATTCCGAGATGACCTTTCTGAGCCTGCGCCGTTCACTTGGAATTACAACGGCGGATCTGTCTTTGGCATTGGCGTAATGCACGGGTTGGGTGCGGAGACGCCTACGCAGCTCATGCTTTTCCTGCTGGCGGCAAGTCTTGGAGGCACAATGCTGGGCCTTCTTGGGCTCCTTGCTTTTGCGGTTGGTTTAGTCGTGATGAATACGGTGATGACCGCGGCTTTGAGCGGGCTCTATGGGAGCGGGCTGCATCGTCCTTGGCTCTATCAATTTCTCTCGGTTGCCGGAGCTGTGTACAGTCTTGCGGTGGGATGTATTTTTCTCTTCGGGGCTTCAGACCGGCTTCCGCCTCTCAGCTAGCCGCCAGGGGGTGGGGTAGCTAAATCTCTGATTCCATTTGCCTTCATTTCTCAAGTCTGCAAAATAGCGATTCGCCGTCACTTACGGGCAAAGTATTGAAGGACAAGTGTTTCCACCCCTTATACGATTCGCGCTGAATGCCCAAAACAAAAGGCTGCCCGCAATGGCAGCCCTTTATCCAGCCTCTGTTCTCATTCTACCGAATTACTGCATAATTCCCTGCCAGTGCTTGTTGCAACAAATGAATTATTTCCCGGCCGAGGCCCGTTTTTGGAACTGCCAGGAACGGACCTCGATTTCGGCTGCCTACATGTGCTTAGGCGAAACCTTGTTGAGCTCGGCCACGAATGCCTTACCAGCTGGCGGCGTCGAGACCGTACCATCCACGATCTGCGTGGCAACTATGCTCCTCCCATACAGCGCCTTGTTCGCATCGTCGTCTGTGGCAAGCGAGGCGCTCCCCAGTGAGGCTCCGGCAAATAATCCTTTGGCCTGAGAGTAGGTAAGTATATCGATATTGGGATCATTGGCACCGGTTGCTTTCGCCCCCGCGCCGCCTGCAACGGCACTGGCATCCGCGCCGAGCTTCAGCTTCCCGGAGAGAACTTTCTCGCCACCCCTTTGGGTCATGACCAGCAGCACATAGTCCGTGGAAGTGCTGCCCAGTTGCGCCCCCAGACTCCCAACATCGAGCGTATACATTGCGGGCGGACTCCATTTGCCATCCATAGCTGCCCCTTCGCGGCAGCTAAGCACGCCTCGTCCGTAGGTGACACCGAGGCCGAGGCCAACTTTCTTTACGCTGGGGTACACAAGGATACACTTAGCCTTGTCGAGAGTGCTTTTAGGGATGCTCTGCTTGCTAACGATCGTGTTGAGAACAGCGGTGGATTCGTTGAGACGAGCGGTGAACTTATCTTCAGATAAGAGCGGTAATGCAACCGCAACGCACAACACAAGTGTCGATTTCTTGAACATGTAATTGTCCTTTCTACTGCTCTTGGTCGTGAAACATCCTAGTGTTGAGCTTGCAGTACTGACATGCTCGCAAAGCTCTTGGTTCGAGCCCATGTTTCAGATGTCAAGTCTTGGGCGACGTTATTATACCCGAACAATAACAGGCGGGAACAATTGCTTTACTTCTTGGATTGCTTACCGTTCGTGAAGGACACCAGATTGCTCATCAAGGAGAAGTTCATGCTCTGCGGAGCGTCCTATGTGTCGCTGAAGCGGTTGCATCTTACTCCGACCGCAGAATCTGCATCGGATCAATAGATGCTGCCCGGCGCGCAGGGAGCCATCCGGCGAGAAGCGCACAGGCCATGAGGACGAAGACAGCGCCAAGAAAGGCAGTCAGATCGAGCGGTTGGATTCCGTAGAGCAGGCTTTCCAGAAAGCGAGTGAGCCA
>DATHQH010000056.1:0-2330 GCA_035482895.1 Alloacidobacterium sp.
AATGCGGTAATGCTGCCCGTTCACATTCAGTCCGGTAAGAGCCAATTCCAGATACGATCTGCCCTTGAAGCGTCCGCGCTTGTGGGCGGTGACCACTGTTCCTATGGCCGTTGAGCCAGAGGGAATGACAGCTTTGCCATCCACCATAACGGGATTCACAATGGTGCCAGTGAAGGGCTGACCAGCCTGAGTATGTTTGACGTTGATCGTCTGATTCATGCGAATGCTAAGGATCGTTCCAGCGGGAACCACAGGCAGGGGTGGGGGAGCAGGTTCCTTCTCTGCCTCCTGCGGTGCGACCGGGTGATCTGGCGTAGGCGTTACTGCAGGAGCCGCTGCAGCCTCCGGCGCAGTACTGGGAGCTTCCGACGGATTGGCACCGGCCGGTTGGGCAGGAGCCGGAGCTGTTGCAGGGGGGGCGGGCGTGCCGCTTGCCGGAGCCGTCTGCGCTGCCTGATCTGAGCTCGCAGGTGGTTCTGCGGCTGGCGTGGCTGCAGGCGGGTTCTCCGCATTTGGCGTGCTCTTGTGGCACCCAGCCATGAGGGCAACTGCGCATAACAACGCGATTTGTGGAACGCGTTTGATCAGCATGTCATTTATCCGCATATTCCTCTCCTTGCACTATCTAAAGTTGCCTTGGTTCTGGACATCTAGCCTCTGTGAAATGCTGCCTTTCTGAGCAGGAAGAGAAGGCGGCAGCTTGCGTCCTCCACACCTGTACACGATAGGATGCTTCTTACGCCATTTTTAGACAGCGAGGCATCTTTTTTATGTCAACAGCGCTCTCACAGCGGCCGCAACTTAAGCATCTTTCCGCCCAGTTGGATGACCTGAAACAACGCGGAACTTATTTCAAGCTGCGCGTGCTGGACGATGTGCAGGGTCCGGTCTGCACCTATGACGGCAAGAAGGTAATCAACCTCGCTTCCAATAATTACCTCGGGCTGTGCGACCACCCGAAACTGCGCGAAGCAGCCATCGATGCAGCCAAAAAGTTCGGTGTCGGCTCGGGAGCTGTGCGTACCATCGCCGGAACGATGAAGATCCACATGGACCTGGAAGAGAAGATTGCACGCTTCAAGAATGTCGAGGCTTGCGTCGTCTTCCAGAGCGGCTTCACCGCCAATGCAGGAACGGTTTCCTCGATTCTCAGCAAAGAAGATTTCATCATCTCCGATGAGCTGAATCATGCAAGCATCATCGACGGCGCACGTCTCTCGCGGGCGAAGATCAAGGTTTTCCGGCATAAAGACGTCGCTCACGCCGAGGAGCTGCTTAAGGAAATCCAGAACGAGCCCGGACATAAGCTGATCATCACCGATGGCGTCTTCTCGATGGACGGCGACATCGGCCCCGTCGACAAGCTATGTGACCTCTCCGACAAGTATGGTGCGATCATGATGGTCGACGACGCACACGCCTCCGGCGTTCTAGGACGCAATGGTCGCGGATCGGTGGATCACTTCGGCTGCCACGGCCGCGTCGATGTACAGGTCGGCACTCTTTCAAAAGCCATCGGCGCGCTCGGCGGCTACGTCTGCGGCAGCCGCGATCTTATTGACTATCTCTACCACCGCGCACGGCCATTTCTTTTCTCGACTTCGCATCCACCATCGGTCGCGGCAAGCTGCATCGCAGCCTTCGACCTTCTCGAAGAGGAACCGGAGCGCATCGAGCGCCTCTGGGACAACACCCGCTACTTCAAGGCAGAGCTTGGCCGCATCGGCTTCGACATCGGTGGCGTGACGACGCCTGCCAGTGAAACCCCCATTACGCCGATCATCGTGGGCGACGGCAAGAAGACGATGGAGTTCTCAAAGGCGCTATTTGATGAGGGCCTTATGGCTACCGGCATCGCCTTCCCCACCGTCCCCGAAGGCAAAGCGCGCATTCGCACCATCATGACCAGCGAACACACGAAGGAGCAGTTGGATCAGGCTTTGGAGACGCTGGAGACGGTCGCAAAGAAGTTGGGGATTTTTTCGTAGTCAGTTTGGAACTATCCTGTGGCCGCGATCATCGATTTAGCTCAAGAAATTGCTCGTACACCTAGGACAGCAGTGCTCCAGGAAGCACTGTCTGGATTCTTCGTCCCGTTGGTCGTCAGAATGACAACAACCAGCAATCTGTTTAAGCTCCCGCCAAGCCGCTCGGGTTGTAATAAAAATGCTCGTGCACGATCTTCCCGTCCTTGACGGTATAGAGAGCCATCTCGCTCATCTGGAATCGCTTGCCCGACGGCTTGTTCGTGACGTCATACTTGAACTCGACAGCAAACTGGTCCTCTCCAACATAAGGTCCATTCGCTACCCCACTGTGGACTTCGTGAT
>DATHQH010000057.1:0-9026 GCA_035482895.1 Alloacidobacterium sp.
TTTCAGAAAATTCGCAGACGTGCAAGAGCAGTCCTGCTCTTCCATCTGCGGTTACATTGCCGCTCATACCCTCACTTCAGGATGCGAAGCATATCACCGGATACCAGCTTGAAGTCCAGTTCCCACAGGGCAACGCGAAGCTGCAGGTGGATACTGCGGCTTCAGGTCTGTATATCAGCCGCGCACTCGCGGACGCGAATGGATTTCAACGTGCAGCGGGTGAACCGGCGAATACAGTCCATGTGGACCGCCTGCATATTGGACCGCTGGAGTTTCGCGACTGTATGGTGGGCGTGAGCGACACGCCATTTCTCGATAAGGGAGATGGTTTTATCAGCACAGATATTTTTGCTCCTTATCTGATAACCCTGAACTACCCGGCAGGCAGGCTTGAGTTGGCACAACTCCCTACGTTGCCCGGTCAACACGCGGGCAGTCTGCCGGGTGATCGTTATGTCGCACCGGAGACGAGCAGCTACTCTCCCGTGTACCACAGACTGCAGTACCTGCTCGTACCGGTAACGCTTAATAAAAAGGAACGCCGCCTCTTTGTGCTGGACTCTGGGATTCGCCTGAGCACGATGACGCCGGAGGTCGCACACCTGATCTCAACGACCAGGGTAAACTTCACGAACTCTGTGCAGACCGTGTCGGGCGGAACGCTGCAGTTCTATCGAGACAACTTCGATTTTCAGTTTGCCAATCTATCGCTGGACAACCAGGGTCATATTCTGGACTTCGATCCATCTGTAATCGATCAGAATGCAGGTTTCGAAGTCGCGGGAATGCTTGGATTCGACATGCTGCATGTTCTCGCAATTCATCTTGATTATCGCGATGGACTGGTCAGGTTTGACGCGGCCGGGACGAGCGTGCCCACGGCACAGCCAGTGTTGATTGCACGTTCTGGCTCAGACACTGCCCCGTCTAATGCGCAAGATTGCGATCGCAATAGCAATCAGCTTGGTGATCTGCCTCTGAACACCACCATCGAGGCAAAAGCGATCGGATGGATCGATTCGGGCCACCTGAAGCCCGGTCAACCCATCGCTTTGAAGGTTGTCAATGAATGGACAGGAGAGGGTTGCACGCTGCCTGCAGGAGCAGCCCTGTACGGCAGCGTTATGGCATCAACCCATGGATCGAGCAACGCACAGCTTGCTCTGGCATTTGATCGCGGTGACTGTGTCGGTCATACCAAAAAGCAGCTATCGCTGAGGGTAATTGGCGTGGTTGGGCCAGCCGATCATAATGAGGCGTTCCATAACGCGATGCCGACGGAAGTTGCGGGGGGAGGGCGAGATATCTCTGTAACCGCTGCTGTGATGGGATTGAAGGAAGACGAAAATCTCAACCCGGGTGGCCCTCCGCACACTGTACATCCGGGCATTGTTGTGGGGCTTCAAGGCCTAACGATGACTCCCGAGGGAGGGCCGCAGTGCAGCGCTCTGCTCACGACCTCCGAGCACAGCGTACATCTGGGGGTCGGCAGTGAATTCATTTTGACGATGGAAAAAGATCAACAATAGGCGCCGGGTGCCCCATGTCTCGCTTCTGAGACATGGGACATTCCCCAACTCTAAAGGCTCTTATCCGGGTCTTTGAACAGGAACAGGTACGCCGCTCCTCCAACCACGCCACCTAGAATCGGAGCGAGCCAGAAAAGCCACAATTGTTGTAGCGGCCACCAATACCCGGCAAAAATGGCCGGTCCCGTGCTGCGTGCCGGATTCACCGAGGTGTTCGTAACCGGGATGCTGATCAGGTGGATCAGCGTCAGGGCCAGGCCAATGGCTATGGGTGCAAATCCAGCGGGAACACCGCGCTTGTCCGTCGCTCCCATAATGACCCAGAGAAAGAAGAAGGTCAGCACAAACTCCGCCACAAAGCACGCCAGCAGCGAATACCCGCCCGGCGAATGCGTTCCGTAGCCATTCGAAGCAAAGCTGCTCGATGCGGCATTGAAGCTCGGATTGCCCGTCACGATCAGGTAGAGCACCCCGGCCGCGGCAATGCCGCCCAGCACCTGCGCAATCACATATGCGGGTAGGTCTTTTACCGGGAAACGCTTGCCTACGACCAGTCCACATGAAATCGCCGGATTGAGATGGCAGCCGGAAATGTGACCGATGGCGAATGCCATCGTAAGCACTGTTAAACCGAAAGCAAAAGCTACACCGAGAAATCCGATTCCCAGTTCAGGAAAAGCCGCAGAAATTAAGGCCGATCCGCACCCACCAAACACTAACCAGAAAGTACCAATAAACTCAGCAACCGAACGCCGAACGAGTGATACCACCATCGATGAATCCTCCTTGCGTACGCCTGTACCGTGAGTTCTAAATACAGTCCAAAACGCTAGCACAGAAGCACTTACGAAAGCGAAATAATTTCGTTGAATATTCGGGTTCGAGCTTTTTCATGCAAAATCACGTCTTACCTGGCTAAAAATAAAGAACTTTAGATGTCCATATGTCTCTTGGGTTCACTCAAGTCTCTGAGAAAACTCCCCATAAACGCTGGGGTGGGGAGCGTGCGGGCTAGCTATTCGACGACAACTTCCTCTACACCTTTGCCTCCGCTGGTAAGTGTGATCGCGGCGGCAAGAATCAATCCGCCGCCCACCCATGCCAGCGGCCCCAGTCGCTCTCCCAAGAGCTTTACACCTAGAATCGATCCAAGAGCCGGTTCGATATTCAAAAACACTCCGGCGCGCGATGCAGGAACCCGGTGAATCCCCATATTCCAAAGCAGCATCGCCGCTGCATTGCACAGCAGCCCACTCGCCGCCAGGGCCAGCCATGCCCGCACACTGATGCCGTGCACTGGCGGCAGCCCATTCCTGGGCACCACCCAAATCGCCAGCATCACCGTCCCGCTCAGCAGGCCGTATGCGGTCACCGCTAACGGTGAGTGCCCCTGCATCAGGTGCTTATTCAACAAGACCCACGCCAGCGCAATCAGCAGCGATACCACGATCAGCAGATCGCCAGCCAGGCTGGGCCCGCGTCCGGGTGCACTTCGATGGCTTCCGCCCAGAACGATCAGCGAAACGCCCACTGTTGAACCGGCCAGAGCTACCCAACCCGTCCAATCCAGCCGCTCGTGAGCAAAGATAGAAGCACCCACGGCAAGAATGACCGGCATCGTCCCGACCATGAGCGCAGCATGGCTCACCGTCGTAAGCGCCAGCCCATGAAACTGAAGCAGATACTGCACTGGAATACCCAGAAAGGAAGCCACCAGCAGCAGCCACCAGTCGCGCCGCGAAAACCCGGGCCGCTTCAGCAAGAACAGCAAGGGAGGGCAGGCAAAAAGAAACCGGTAGAGCACCATATGCCCCACGGACATCTCGGCTAGCGCGATCTTGCCAAAGAAAAACCCCGTCCCCCAAAGACACCCCGCAAGCGCACATGCCCCATATCCCAGCAGGGCGCGAGCAGGCAGCTTTGCGGAACTGGTTGCAATGGAAGGCATATATCCACTCTGGCACAAAGCGATGGAATCATGCTCTCCGATTCATGCGAACGAAGTAATTTCGCTCCTGAAACGAAAGATAAACGCGCCGAAAAAACCAAAAGCCCGGCGCGAGGCCGAGCTCTGGTGGACGCGTATGCCTGGGAGCCTGCCCTGAGCGATGCCGAAGGGCCAATCCTTACCAGATGGCGCAGCGTTTTGCCGGAGCCATCGGGGCTCCGGTTTTACAGCCGAAGGCTTTTTGAAATTCCGGCAGATTGACGACAACGCCATTCACGCGGAACTCTTCCGGAGAGTGCGGATCGGTCTGCACGCGCAGCCGCAGGTCTTCCGGACGATTGTTTTGGCACCAGCCCTGCCCATAGGCTACAAAGAACTGCTGCTGGGGCGTGAGCTCGCCGTATTCGGCATCGCCTTTTTTCGTGAAATCAATGCCTGCGCGCTGAGCGTGGTCGAGGTAGGCCAGAAATGCCAGCTTCAGTCCGCCGAGATCGGCAATGTTCTCGCCGAGCGTCAGCTTGCCGTTTACGTGCAGGTCATCCACCGCAACAAATCCGTCATATTCCTTCACGACGCAGTCTGCGCGTTCAGTGAATTGCTTCCCATCGGTAGGAGTCCACCATTCTTTGAGGTTGCCCTGGCCGTCGAACTGTCGTCCTTCATCGTCGAAGCCGTGTGTAAGCTCGTGACCGATCACGCCGCCGGCGTCACCGTAATTAACCGCATCATCCTGCCTGGGATCGAAATACGGCGGCTGCAGTATACCGGCAGGGAAGTTGATGTCGTTCATCTGCGGATTGTAGTAGGCGTTGACGGTTGGCGGTGTCATGCCCCACTCCCCACGGTCGACCGGCTTGCCGATCTTGTTGATTTCCCGGTGCGCTTCAAACGAAGCCGCCCGTTCGACGTTGCCGAGAGCATCGCCGCGCTCGACATGAAGGCTTGAATAGTCGCGCCACTTGTCCGGGTAGCCGATCTTGTTGGCAACGGAGTGCAATTTTTCCTTGGCGCGTGTTTTGGTTTCAGGACTCATCCATTCAAGCTGATCGATGTCCCGGCTCATGGCGGATTCGATGTCTTGCGTCAACGCGAGCGTGCGCTGCTTGTCTTCCGGGCTGAAGCGCTCGGCAACGTAGACCTGGCCTAAAGCCTCACCCAGAGCGCGATCGGTCGACCGAACACAACGCTTCCAGCGAGGCCGCTGTTCAGGCTGGCCTTCCAGAATCTTGCTGTAGAAGTTAAATGACTCTTCATCGAGCGCCTGCGGAAGCGCGGTTCCCGGTGTCTGCCGTATCACCGCCCAGCGCAGGTATGCCTTAAGCGAGTTGAGATCGGTGGTCGCCAGCACCTGGTTCAAACCGGTAAAGAAGCCGGGCACCGCCACATTCATTGAATCCACCGAAGGAGCGTTCAATGCGTGTAGATAGCGTGTGAAGGCGAAGTCCGGAGCGGTGCTCTCGAATTTTGCCAGCGTCATTTTGTGATACAGGGCCTGGGGGTCGCGCCGCTCCACGTTGGTCAGCGAGTGCTTGGCCAGCTCGGTTTCGATCTTTAGAACGGTATCGGCATCTTTCACGGCCTGTGCGTGCGGCTTACCCAACAGCTCGAAGGTGCGAATGATGTGATCTCTGTATTGGGCGCGCAGTTTTACGGATTTCTCGTCCGTGCGGTCGTAGTAGCCTTTTTCCGGAAGGCCAAGCTCGGCCTGATCGAATTCGGCAATCTGTTGCGTAGCGTCTTTAAGGTCCTGGTCGGAGGTGAAGCTGAAGAATGTGCTCACGCCGATACTGTCCAGGTAGGCGGCCAACTCGGGCAGGTCATTTTTCGATTTGAGCGCATCAATCCGATCCAGCGTTGGCTGCAAAGACTTAAGTCCAGCCTGGTTCACCGCATTGACGTCGATGCAGGTCGCATAATAGTCGCCGATCTTCTGCTCATTCGCCGAGCGTTCGGAGCCGCCGCCGGCTGCCTTTTCAAGAATGGACTTCAACACCAGCTGATTCTGGTCATCCAGCTCCGTTCCGCGGCCATAGGATGATTCGTCGGAAGGAATAGGATTCTGCTTCAGCCACCCGCCGCAGGCGTACTGGTAGAAGTTCACACATGGATCGACGCTCGTATCGATCAGCTTAGGATCCAGTGCTTTAAGATTCTTTTGCGCTTCCGGCTTATCCTGCGCCATAGTGACAACGGGTAAAAAAAGCCAGCCGGCAAGTATCAGGCTGGAGAAGAGTGACGTTCTGGAAAAGTTCATGCATGCCTCAAATATGACGCTTGCGAAAGCCAAGCAGCCAATTTAGCGTTATCACAAACATACGCAACCTGGAAGTCAATCGTTTCATTTTGTAGGAAAATGGTGAGCATGGAGTTGAGAATGGGCGTGAGCGTCGCAATCCGGATGCTGCTGACGTTCTCAATATCCCTCTTGTGCCTGCCAATCCATGCGGCGGACAAGCAGAAAAACAACGATCCCAGCGCAAACATTACTTTTCGGATTCCCGTGGAAACACTGGGGTATCTTGCTCCCAGCTCTTTTTATCTGACTTCGCGGCTTTCTTCCATTTCGCTCGACTTCATCGACAAAGACCATTTGCTCTTTACCTTCCGCCTTTCGGGATTGATGAAGCGCATCCCCAACGATCCTCAGACAGACGAAGACCAGACGATACGGGCGGCTGTACTTGCGTTGCCCAGTGGCATTGTCATATCGAGGGTGGATTGGCGCATGCATGACCGCTGGCGTTATCTCTGGCATCTGGGCAATGGCAAGTTCCTGGTGCGGCAGCGCAACTCGCTGTTTCTGACCGACGAGTCGCTCGAACTGCATCCATATATCAGCGCGGATCTCCCCATCCAGGCCGTGCAGCTCTCACCCGATCGCAGTCTTGTCGTGGTTGAAACAGAAGGGAAGCAGGAGAACCAGACAGTGGCGAGTACCGGGAGCTTTCTCGGAGATCCGGCGCCTCAAACGAAGCCGGTGCACGTCTTCGTCATGCGTACCGATACGCGCACGATGATCGCCCGCTCCGATGCGTTGAACCCTATCGCCCTGCCGATGATGGGCGAAGGATATCTGCAGGCTATGGCGACGAAGCAGAATAAATGGATGATTCGCTACTTCCCATTCAAGGGAGAATCAAGCTCGCTGACTGAAATTGAGTCGTCATGTCACCCGACGGAAGAGACCGTCAGTAATGAAGTAACTCTGGTTATGGCCTGCGCGCGTTCCAGCAATGATCACATGGTAAGCGCGGTCAGTCGCGATGGCACCGTGCTCTGGCAACAACGTTGGGAGAGTCGCTACATCTGGCCGACGTTCCAGTTGGCATACGATGGAAGCCGCTTTGCCTATAGCTCGCTGCAGTTAAGTCATCCGGTCGGGATCATGGATCCGATCGATGAAACAACGATAGTGAATCAGATGGTGGGAGTCTTTGATACAAAGACAGGCCAGCTGCGATTGGTCACAAATGCGACGCCGATCTTAAGCGCAGGACAAAATTATGCGCTTTCACCGGATGGCTCAAGGTTTGCAATCTTGCGCGGTAACGCGATCGAAGTCTACGATCTTCCCCCCGCTTCCGTAGCCGTTCCAGCCAAAACAACCGCCAGTCACTGAAGACGAGCTGTTGCTACAGCTTGAAGAGTTCCCGCAGTCGCCGTGTCTGCGCGCGGCTTACCGGAATTTCCGTCTGCTTTTTGTCGTCCATACGCAGCTGGTAGCTGCTCTTGAACCAGGGCACAACTTCTTTGATGTGGTTGATGTTGACCACATAGGACCGATGCGCTCGCCAGAAGGTCAACGGATCGAGCAGATCGAGCAACTCTTCCAGCGTGCGGCACTTCGATTGGCCCTCCAGCGAAGGCGTCACGACCGAGATGACACCTTCGTCGATGGAAGCAAAACAAATGTCTTTCTGATCGACGAGAAGCAGGCGGCTTTGTGCCTGCAGAATGATCTTTCCACTGTGACGCTGTGGCTGTTGTTGCTGCTCAATAAGCTTGAGCAATGCTCCGATGCGGATATCGCTATTGAGATCGCGATGGCCGCCGGCAGGAGGATTCTCTTCCTGCTCCTGCACGCGAACTTCCTGCAGACGCAGACGTGCGCGTTCGAGCGCCTGCAGCACGCGGGCGCGGTCAAAAGGCTTCAGCAGGTAGTCAATCGCATTGACGTCAAATGCCTTGACTGCATATTGATCGAAGGCTGTGGCAAAGATAATCTGCGGAAGATGCTCCCCATCGCTGTGTTCCAGCAGCTTCTTTAGTACCGCAAACCCATCCAGACCCGGCATCTGCACATCCAGAAAAACAACATCCGGCTGGTGGGTTCGAATCAGCTCGACTGCCTCGACGCCATTTGTTCCCTGAGCCAGAACCTCCACATTGCCCGTGGTGTCCAGCAGATACTTCAGTTCTTCGCGTGCGAGCTGTTCATCATCGATGATGAGCGCGGTGATTGCCATAATTCCAGTTTACAAGTATAGGAAGCGGCAGAAACTGCGGTCAAACGCGCGGGAATACTAATTGTGGAAGGCGTGCAGGCGCGCTGGGCGATTATCCGAGGCGAGGTCATGTCCGCAGGACACGCAATAGAGGTCAGTAACGCGCACGCTGCGATAGCAGTTTCCGCACGAAGCGGAAACCTGATACGCGCATTGCGGGCAATAGTGGTATTCGCTTTGCACGCGCGTGTTGCAGGCCGGACACAGAGAGATAATCGGCTGTCTTAGAAGAAAATAAAGCACGGCGCCAATACCTCCGGGCATCACGAGGCAAACGATCATCCAGATGCGCGCGCTCATGCCGCGGCGAGGTGAATCCCTGCTGACGTAACCCACCATCAGCATGTAAAGCGATGCCAATGTGCCCCAGGAAAGCGCGAAATAGATTCGCAGGCCCATAGGGGCAGGCGGATGACGATGCTCCTGAGGGAAAACAATCCAGAACAGATACTGCATGACGACAAACGTGAGCACCGCAGCCGCAACCGACCAGCGAGGGATCAGCTTTAACTCGCTGGAAAAAGTTGTTGCCTGCTCTTCTCGAAATGGGTAGTTCGTCGCCATGTTTTCTTATCGCCGTCCGCGAGGCATCTGTTCCTGGCTGCGAAGGCCGATGAGAAGCGCTCCGAGTATCGTAGAAAACAGCAGCGCAATGAGCACCAGCACCATACTGTGCAATTCAAATAAATCGCCGCCTGCGAGGAGATCATCGACGCTGCTCCAGATGGCCGGTGTCAGCAGCATTGCAAGTACGGAGATTGCCAAAGCCACGATCGCCCCATTCCGGCGATTCCGTTTTTGCTGCTCGCGCAATTCGGTCGCCGCCTGCAGAACTGCACGACGTGTCCGCTGCACGACCTGCATGTCGGCGCTGGCATTCATGCCCATCAGCATCTCTATCATCTGAGGTTCTGCGAACTGTGAATCTGGCGAAGTATCTGTGTGAAGCTGGGGCCCGTTCACAATGCCTCCTGTTGCTGAGTCATTGCCTCAAGCCTGGGCTTCAACGAAGCCAGTCCGCGATACAGACGCGACTTCACCGTC
>DATHQH010000058.1:0-16104 GCA_035482895.1 Alloacidobacterium sp.
CACGCGGGCGCGGGCATGTCGTCAATCTCGGGTCAACTGCCGGAGAAATTACCTATCCCGGCGGCGCGGTCTATTGCGCCTCCAAGGCAGCCGAGCATGCCATCAATGATGGATTGCGGCAGGACCTGCTGGGTACGCCGATCCGCGTCACCAGCATCGACCCGGGCATGGTTGAGACTGAGTTCAGTGAAGTGCGCTTCCACGGCGACAAGGAACGTGCGGCTAAGGTCTACCAGGGGCTGACACCCCTGCAGCCTGCCGACATTGCCGACGCCATAATATGGGCCGTGACTCGGCCAGCGCACGTCAACATTGCGCGCGTGCTGCTGACCAGCATTGATCAGGCGAATTCCCTGTTATTCAACCGAAAGCAATCGTGACGGTTACGATATCGAGCCGAGACGCGCTTCGATATCTGCCAAAGCAGCCTTTAGAGCTGCCCGGCGGTGCGGACTCGACGTGCGTTCATCGAGAATCCGCTCGCGCTGGAGTTCCAATTCCTGGCGTTGACGCGTACGCGCCGCTACTGCTGCGGCGTTCGGCCTGCCCTCTGCGTGCTCAGGCTCTGCCTGCTTCTCTGCCACTTGCTCCTCCACCGATTTGCTCTCCCATCCTCTAGCCATATCTTTATGGTATCGCTATCCGGGCGCATCTGCGAACGATCCGCGCTCATCTAAGAACTAAATCACGTTACCCGAGGCAAGGACCATCGATGAAACTCTGGCGAATTCCCTCTTTCGGCATTGACAAACTTGAGCTTATTGACGCGCCAACGCCTAAGCCCGCAGCTGGCGAAGTGCTGTTGAAGGTGCACGCAGTCTCGCTCAATTATCGCGATCTGCTCGTCACACTTGGGCATTACAGCCCGAAGATGTCGCTGCCTCGCATTCCTGCTTCCGATGGCGCGGGAGAAGTAGTTGCCGTGGGCGACGGCGTGACCCGGATAAAGATTGGTCAGCGCGTTGCCGGCATCTTTATGCAGAACTGGCTGGAAGGTCCACCCACGGCGCAGAAGCAGCGCCGCGCACTTGGAGGTGACATCGACGGCATGCTCGCCGAATACGTCGTGCTGCCGGAGAGCGGTCTGGTGGCCATCCCTGATCACCTGAGTTGGGAAGATGCCGCCACGCTGCCGTGCGCGGCAGTGACGGCGTGGAACGCTCTGGTCCATGCGGGCAGAATCAAGGTGGGCGATACCGTCGTGATTCAGGGCACGGGCGGCGTCTCGATCTTTGCTCTGCAATTTGCAAAAGCACTTGGCGCGCGTGTGCTGGGCACATCCAGCAGCAACGAAAAGCTGGATCGTGCAGCCACGCTGGGGCTCGATGCCGGCGTCAATTACAGACAGGTGCCAGACTGGGCGAACTGGGTGCTCGAGGAAACTCATGGTGAAGGCGCCGATCTGGTGGTGGAAGTCGGGGGCGCCGGAACGTTTGTGTCATCCCTCAAAGCGGTGCGAGTCGGCGGCACTGTCGCACAGATAGGCGTGCTGACCCACACCAGCGAGTCGCTCAACATCGTGCCCATTCTCCACAAACAGGTGCACGTGCAGGGAATTTACGTGGGGTCGCGCGCCGATTTTCTTGAAATGAATCGGGCAATCGACCAGATCCGTCTCAAACCCGTTGTGGATGAGATATTTACCTTCGATAAAGCTCCGGCAGCTCTCAAACGCATGCAGTCAGGAGCGCACTTCGGAAAACTGGTGATACGCGTCTCCTGATTACCTTTTTTCATTACCTTTTAGCACCCGGGCGCGGCTGCTTCGTTTTCAAGGGAAATGCATCTTATCTGGTGCACGGCGTCTGATCCGTGAAACGGCGTTGGAAAGCTGTTCACTATGACGATGAAAGAGGCCCTCCATGAAAGTTTTGCAAGCCATTTTCAATTTTCTGTATGAAATTCTGCTTGGTTGCCGGCACGACCGTTTGACCCGCCCATTCACACTCCAGCAACAAACCTATAAAGTTTGCCTGGATTGCGGAAAACATGTTTTTTATTCCACTGACACCATGCGTCCATTGAGCGGGCGCGAGCTTCGCCGTCTCCGCGCAATGCAGGCAAGTGAGCTGAAAGTGCTCCCGGCTGCAAAGACTGCGGCTTCTCTGAACGGTGAAAATAACTCCCGGGCAGTCGCATAATCAGAAAATAATCCTCCTGCCTGGTCATGGTTGGGTTCGCGATTTCGTGACAAAGTGGGGCGTTCGACGGTCTAATAGTTTTGTCACGCTTCACTTCGCCGAATGTTTGCTTCCATCCAGTCTCGCCTCCTTGCTGTCTTCGCGCCGCTCTTCCTGCTGGCGGCGGGGTGTGGAAGTTTTTCGGCAGGCAACGGCGGATTTTCTATCTCTTCCTCTGCTACGACAGTCGCCACAACTGGGCAGGTTCAATTCAAAGCCATGCTATTGGATGGATCGGCAGCCGCTGCAAGCTGGTCAGTAAGCTCTACGCAGAACGGTTCATCGCTGGGCGGCGGTTCCATTGACGCCACCGGTCTCTATACTCCGCCGAATGCGCTCTCGAGCGACAGTATTTCTGTGGAAGTCACAGCGCATCTGCAGAGCGACCCTTCCCGCACAGCTAGCGAGACCATCACTGTAACTCCGGGCTTCCTTCAACCTCTGCTGCCTGAGAATGCAGCCGTTGCGCCGGGAACGACGCTGGAAGTCTCGGCGCAAATCGCCGAGGTCAACGGCGGTACTGTGCATTGGAGCCTGAGCGACAACGCAATGGGGACAATCGGGCAGACAAGCTGCCAGCATGGGCAACAGCAGTACACACTCTGCAGGGCAAGCTATACCGCGTCCAGCACTGTTTCCGGATCGCAGTCCGCGCATGTAATTGCAACCGTAAACGATACAAATACGCAGGCCCGGCTGCACCTGTTGCTGAACACGAATGGGGTCAACTCCAGCGCAGCGACGAATCAGGCCATGCAGTCAGGATTGATCGCGCTCGGCACCTCCGGCGGCAACGATTCCGACTATGACGTATATAAAGATGCTTCCGGCAACAGCTACATCGCCGACTGCTGCGGTGGAACGCTCGGCGCACTCGTCGAAGATACCGAACACAATCAATACGTTTTGAGTAACAATCACGTGCTGGCAGAATCGGACCAAGGCAGAATCGGCGATACCATCGATCAACCCGGTCTGATCGACGATGCCTGCCGTCCTCTCAGCCAGCCAGGCTCGACCGTGCGCTCCATTGGCACGTTGCGATACTATGTGCCGCTCGCAACGAATCAGTCGAATGTGGACGCGGCGCTCGCAGCCGCCGCTCCCGGAGCGCTGGATTCCTCGGGCAGCATTCTGCAGCTTGGGCCTGCAAGCACTGGCATGAATGCGCCTCTTGGCGCAGCGCCTCCGGTTGCAGGCAGCGGAGAAGCTCTGAATGCCGCCAACCTGAACGGACTGCGCGTAGTCAAAAGTGGACGCACGACCGGACTTACCTGCTCCACGGTCGATAGCATCGACCTCGCCGTGAAGGTGGACTATTACAAAGACTGCGCCGAGACGCAGCCCTACTACACGAAGACTTTTACCGGACAGATCGGCATCAGCGGCAACAGCTTTTCCGATAGCGGCGATTCGGGAGCGCTCATCGTCGATGCCAGCAATGCCGAGCCGATTGGTCTCTTCTATGCCGGAGGAACCGATGGCAACGGCAATGGCCTGAGTCTCGCCAACCCCATCGCCGACGTATTGAGCGAGCTCGGAACACAGGCCGGATCGAAGCTGAGCATCGTCGGCGCTAAAACTCCGCATGCCGTTACCTGCCTCAACTATGACAACAACACGCTGCTCGCGGCCTCGCTTTCTGACCTTTCGCATGCCGCGGAGGCGCAGGCCAGGAGTGCAGCTCAGGGCGCCGCAGCCGAGCTTGTCGATCATGAGAAAGGCATTCTGGGCGTCGTTGCAGGAAAGAGTATGGACAGCCCCGGTGAGGCGGCTGTGACCGTCTACATCGATAAGGCCAAACCAAATACAGCCGTACCGCAAACTATCGGAGGGGTACGCACTGCGGTCGTTCTGACCGATGCCGCTGCCGTCGCGAATGGCACCGCGCCGAAGCTTCCCGTCAATGCTGCTGGAATGCAGCTTGCTGCCCCAGTCCTCAACGCTGCGTCATCCGTGCAGCGTCAGTATGCGGCGCAGCTACTGGCCGACCCCGCGATCTTTGGCGTAGGCGTGACGCAGAGCCGCGACAATCCGCAGGAAGCCGCGCTGCTGGTGCTGGTCGATCTGAACAAAGTGCCTAAGACGATGCCGGCCACGCTTGGCGGCCTGCGTGTGCAATATATGCAGCTGCATCGTTTTCATGTGACGAAGTCCAAATATGCCGGAGCGCATCCTGTATCGAGCTGCTCGCTGCAATCGATGAAGCCCGAAGCGCTGCGCTAGGGTCTGTTCACAGGCCCTAGACCATCTGGGAGCTTGCCTGCAGACTCTCTGCCGGCGTTTGTTCTGCGCGCACCGACGGGAAGAAAATCATGAAGCCCGTTCCATGACAGGATGAATTGGTGTGGTTTGCAGCCCCATCTTCTTCCGCGCGGCTGCGAATGCGAACCACGCCGTGATGCTTGCGGATCACCTCGGCGCTCACCCAGAGTCCGAGCCCGGTGCCTGTCGCTTCTTTCGTCGTGAAGAACGGCTCAAAGATGCGGCTGCGTACTTCATCGGACATGCCGCAGCCGGTATCGAAGACAGAAATGCGAACGCCTTCAATCGCCGGATCGCGCCACGAGCGCGAACGCCGCACACTGAGTACCAGCCGTCCCGGCCCCGGCGTCATCGCATCCAGCGCGTTGCCGATTAGATTGGCGAAAAGCTGCCGCAGCTCACCGGCAAAGCAGAACAGTTCGACATCCGGTTGATAGAGCCGCTCGACTTCCACTTGCAGCGAAACCACGCGGCCCTGGTGCAGCGTCAATACGGAATCGATCAGTTCGCTTATATTCGCGGTGATGGGCAGGGTGGACTGACGGTAGAAGCGCAGTGTCTGCTGCGCAATCTCAGAGACACGAGCCACTTCATGCTGTGCCAGCTCGACATACTGCCTCGTCTCGGCAGGGAGTGAGTTCTGCAGACGAATGAGGTACAGCAGATTCGTCACCGCTTCCAGCGGATTATTGATCTCATGCGCAATCGAAGCAGCGAGACGCCCGGCCGCCGCCAGCTTCTCCGTCTTGCGCAACGCATCTTCGGAATTGCGGCGCTGTGTCGTGTCAACGATGACGGCCCCCACCCAGCGAACCACATTGGCGCTGATGTGGACAGGATAAATATTCATCAGCCAGCTGCGAACGCGGCCGGGATGCGTATCCATCTCGCCGGCAAGCTCCAGGTCCTGGACGGCGGTTCCGTTTTCAAATACTGAATCGATAGCGCGCTGCATAGCAAGCGCGGCCGACTCCGGAAAAATTTCATAGACCGTGCGGCCAATATGCCGGCTGATGGTGCTGTGGTTCATATCCGCAAGGAACTGATTTACACGGACGAAACGAAATTTGCGATCGAAGAATGCGAAGCCGATAGGTGCATTTGCCAGCATGGAATCGAGAAGAGCCAGGGTATCGTTTAAACCTGACCGTTGCTCCTCAATTGACGAGACCATCATGTTAAAGGCTCTCGTCAGGTCAGCCGCCTCGTTGGAAGAAGAGATATGCAACGGGAAGGATGCCGTGTCTTCCGGATCGCGCACGAGTTGTCGCGTGGCGTGCATCAACAGGTTGAGAGGCCGTGTGATCGTGCGCGCCATGAACGTAGCCAGCAGTGTGCAGCCGAGGATCGCGATCCCAGCTGAAATGAGGGTGATGCGCAGCAGCGAATGCAGTTGCAGTCGGTCGGCATCCTCATTGGGATAGATCCACACCAGCGCCCGTACTTCTCCATTCACCTTCACAGGCGCGACAATCTCGCGAATGCTGTCTTTCAATGTAAAGAGAGTCGGGTTCTGCAGACTGTTCAGGTAGCTGCGCTCGACGAGTGTCAGATTCAACTTCCTATTCATCGACGCGTCGCTGCCAACGATCGTCAAACCCTGAAGATCGGTGATCTGCACGTTGCCGATACTGGGATATTGCATGAGGGCGCTGACCAGTCCCTGCAAAAACTCCGTATTTCCTGCCTTGATGGCAGCGCTGGCCTGCAGGGCAAGCTGCGATCCCTGGTACTCAAGCCGCCGGTCAACGCGCTGCTGCAGTTCTTTCTGCTGTTCGCGAACGAGAAACACCGCGAAGAGAGCCAGCACCAGCAACTCAAAGAGCACCAGGCTCGCAATCAATTGACCGCGAATTGTTCGAGGCCGAAGTAAAGCCATTGTCCTCAAAAACTGCCCATGCAGCTCTTTCGCTTTTGAAGCGCCACGCGGACGGGGGAAATTTATCTACAGATTACGCTCTGATCGTGCTGGAAATCTTCTCTTTCAAATCTGATGCGATTTGACGACCGTGAAAGCGGCCATTCTCGATGAAGATTTCGTTGGTTCTCTCGCCGGCAATAATGACACCCGCAAGATAAATCCCGGGCACGTTGCTTTCCAGACTCTGCGGATCGCATGCGGGACAGCGATCCTCGCCTTCAAGATTCACACCGAGCGCAGTCAGAAAGTCGAAATCGGGATGATAACCGGTCATCGCAAACACGTAGTCATTCCTGAGTGTCAGCGACTCCACAGGCGTTTGCAGGGTGACCGTATCTTCGCTGATGCTCTCAACGCTGGTCTGGAAATACGCGGTGATTTCACCGTTCTTGATGCGGTTTTCGATGTCCGGCAAAATCCAGTACTTTACATGCCTGTGCATGGCCGGTCCACGATGCACCAGCGTCACACGCGCTCCATGGCGCCAGAGATCGAGCGCGGCAATAGCAGCAGAGTTCTTGCCGCCGATCACCAGAACATCGAGATCGTAATACGGATGCGGATCGTCATAGTAGTGGTGCACTTTGGGTAGCTCTTCGCCCGGTAAGTCAAGGTAGTTTGGCAGATCGTAGTATCCCGTCGCCACCACGAGCTTGCGTGCGTAGTGTACAAACTTGCGTCCAAACCGGTCGGTGACATGCACCCGGAAATCGCCATCTGAGCCGGTAATCGAATCGACGTTCTGGTACTGGCGAATATCCAGCCGATAATGCTCCGCAACTTTGCGGTAATACTCCAGCGCCTCATTGCGTGTCGGCTTCTGGTTCACGCTGGGAAATGGAATGTCGCCAATTTCAAGCAGCTCCGGCGTGGTGAAAAACGTCATGTGAGACGGATAATGGAAGAGCGAATTGCACAGACAACCCTTGTCCACCAGAACGCTGCTCAGCCCCGCGCGCTGAGCTTCAATGGCGCAGGCCATGCCCGTCGGCCCGGCGCCGATCACGAGGACATCAAAAGTAACGCTCACCAGCTCATTGGCGTCCATCTTTTTAGATTAGACGATTTCCCGACAGGAATCACCGTCTGCCGCCTCTCGCGCATTCCATGCCCTGATTCATTTACCCTAAAAGCAGCAAAGGATTTTTAGTTTCCATGGCGACGATCAAGCAGGAAGACCTGATTCAGAGTGTTGCAGACGCTCTGCAGTACATCAGCTATTACCACCCGGTGGATTACATCACCAATCTGGCCAAAGCCTATGAACGTGAAGAATCTCCCGCGGCCAAGGATGCGATGGCGCAGATCCTCATCAATTCGCGCATGTGCGCCGAGGGCCATCGTCCCATCTGCCAGGACACGGGCATCGTCACCGTCTTCCTGAAAATCGGCATGGACGTTCGCTGGAATGCGGAGCTGACGGTCGAAGAGATGGTGAATGAAGGCGTGCGCCGCGCCTATCTCCATCCTGACAATGTGCTGCGCGCTTCGATTCTCGCCGACCCGGCGGGAGCGCGGAAGAACACGCGCGACAACACGCCGGCGGTCGTCAACGTGCAGCTGGTCAAGGGCGGGGATGTGGATGTCATCGTCGCGGCTAAAGGCGGCGGCTCGGAGGCGAAGTCGAAGTTTGCCATGCTCAACCCGTCCGACTCAGTAATCGAATGGGTGCTGAAGACGGTTCCCACCATGGGCGCGGGTTGGTGCCCACCCGGCATGTTGGGCATCGGCATTGGCGGCACTGCGGAAAAGGCCATGCTGCTGGCGAAGGAAGCACTGATGGATCCAATCGACATTCAGGACGTCATCGAACGCGGCCCGCAAAACAAGATCGAAGAGATGCGCGTCGAGCTGTACAAAAAAGTCAACAACCTCGGTATCGGCGCGCAGGGTCTCGGCGGACTTACGACCGTGCTCGATGTAAAGATCCTTGACTATCCCACACACGCGGCCAACCTGCCAATCGCCATGATTCCCAACTGCGCGGCAACCCGGCACGCCCACTTTACGCTCGATGGCTCAGGTCCGGTCGCGCTCGATCCGCCGTCTCTCAAAGACTGGCCTGAACTGACATACGATACATCTTCGGCCCGCCGGGTCAACCTCGACACAGTAACGCGCGAAGAAGTGGCAACATGGAAGCCGGGAGAAGTTCTGCTGCTGAACGGCAAGCTGCTTACCGGACGCGACGCCGCGCACAAGCGCATGACCGATATGCTGAATCGCGGCGAAAAACTGCCCGTCGATTTCACGAATCGCTTTATCTACTACGTTGGCCCGGTCGATCCGGTGCGCGAAGAGGTGGTCGGCCCGGCAGGTCCCACCACGGCAACCCGCATGGACCAGTTCACGCGGCAGATGCTCGAACAGACAGGCCTGGTGGGAATGGTGGGCAAGGCCGAGCGCGGACCTGCGGCCATTGAGGCCATCCGCGACAATCGTGCGGTCTACCTGATGGCAGTCGGCGGAGCGGCGTACCTCGTCTCCAAGGCCATCAAGGCATCCCGTGTGTTGGCATTTGAAGACCTCGGGATGGAAGCCATCTACGAGTTTGAAGTGGCAGGTATGCCGGTTACGGTCGCCGTCGACTCGAAGGGCACCTCGGTGCATCAGACCGGGCCGAAGGAATGGCAGGCGCGGATACAGGCCAGCCTGGGTGGCGTTCCGATTCTTGCCTGATTGTGCGAGTCGGGCATCTAATCATTTGTGATGCCTGAGACTCGCAAGGAAAAAGATTCGCTCGGATTTGTCGAAGTCCCCGCGCGCGCTTATTACGGCGCGCAGACGGCGCGGGCAGTCGAAAACTATCCCATCTCCGGCATGCGCGCGCATCCGAAGCTGATCCGCGCCTTCGGCATGGTGAAGCGCGCCGCTGCTGAAGCCAACAAAGAGCTTGGGCTCCTCGATGCGCACCGCGCTGACGCCATCATCCAGGCAGCGCAGGAAGTCATCGACGGCAGGTGGAACGAAGAGTTCGTCGTCGATGTCTTTCAGGCAGGCGCGGGCGTCAGCTTCCACATGAATGCGAACGAAGTACTTGCCAACCGTGCGAATGAAATTCTCGGCGGCAAGCTGGGCGAGTACGCCTTCGTTCATCCCAACGACCATGTAAATTACGGCCAATCGACCAACGACGTCTTCCCCACCGGCATGCGCGTGGCCACGCTGCTGAATCTGGAAACAATCTACCCCGTTCTCGACGCTCTCGCTGCGACCTTCGCTGCTAAAGCAAAGGAATTTGACGGCGTCATGAAGTCGGGCCGGACGCACTTGCAGGATGCTGTTCCGATTCGCCTGGGCCAGGAGTTTGCCGCCTATGGTATGGCCATAGAAAGGGGCGGAAGGAATCTGCACCAGACCGCCGATTCCCTGCGCGAGCTGGGGCTTGGAGGCAGCGCTGTCGGCACCGGCATCAATACGCATCCCGAGTACCGCGCAAAGGCCGTAGCAAACCTGGCGCGCATCTCCGGACAGAACCTCATCCCTGCCGCAGATATGCGTTGGGCGATGCAGTCGAATGCCTGCATGGGCGAGGTAAGCGCAGCACTGCGCAGCCTTGCGCTTGAAGTCATTCGCATCTCAAATGATTTCCGTCTGCTTGCATCCGGTCCGAACACCGGCCTGAACGAGATTCACCTGCCAAGCCTGCAGCCCGGTTCATCGATCATGCCGGGGAAGATCAATCCCGTCATCCCGGAGCTGGCGGCAATGGTAAGTTTTCAGGTAATCGGCAATGATACGGCTGTTGCCTATGCGGTGCAGGCAGGCCAGCTTGAATTGAACGTGATGATGCCGACGATGGCTTACAACGTCTTGCAGAGCACCACGATTCTTGCCAACATGCTGCAGCAGTTCAACCGGCACTGCGTCGCCGGCATCAGCGCCCACGAAGACCGTTGCAATTTCTACGCGCAGAGCACGGTCTCTCTGGCAACAGCCCTGAATCCATATATCGGCTATGCGAAGGCAGCGGAAATTGTGAAGGAATCAATAGCCACCGGAAAGTCGATCATCGAGATCGCGCGCTCGAAACATCTGCTGAGCGAGAAGGAGATCGCCGAGATCCTGGATCCCGTCCGCATGACGGAGCCGCAATATCCGCTCGAAGCCGCGAAAGAGCGCGACAAGTCTTAGAACCAGAAATCAGGATTGAGGATAAGAACGAGATTCCCTCGCAGATCATGCGAAATCATTTCCTATCCATGAGACAAATTTGCTCCAAAAAAGCAAAAGCCGTGCTGTTGCACGGCTTTTGTCACGAAGCGGAAATTGTCTGCTTCTACTGCCTTCCGAACCGGTAAACGACGCCAGCCGTGAAGCCCAGGTTATTCTGCGTCGAGCTCCCGTATGTGGTCAACAGGTAGTTGGGCGTCAGTCGCAGCGCCAGTCCGGGACTCAGGTTGTAGTCCACGGATGCAGCCGCGTCCATGTTGAACGAGTTCCCATTGGGGTAGAGACCGATGAGCACACCCGGAAGACCGCCGGTATTGGTGTCGAAGTTCCCGCGTCCTAAACCGACGAGAACACGACCTGTCCAGGCCCAGTGCAACCCCTCGAAGAAGCGGACCGTCGGGCCGGCCAAAAAGGTGTACTGGCTGATGCTGGGCTCATAAACGCCAAAGGGATTGCGTCCGGTATAGGCCGTCCCGTAGTAGCCGCGCCCGTCAACCGTAATGCCGATCTTGCCGAATGCGTAGTCCGTGATGCCCACATTCCAGCCCGCTTCATTGAGACGCTGCAAATCGTTTCCGGGACGAAAGCGCAGGTAATTGCCACCGAAATGCGCCTCATACTTGTGTGAGTATGTGTCCTGAATCACCTGCTGCTCGCGCAGCTTGCGACGAGCCTTCACGCGCGCCTGCGCCTGGCGCAGCACCTCGGCGCGTTCCTGCGCAGATGGTTGGGGAGCCGTCTGCGTCGTCTGAGCAGTCTGTGCTCCATCCGTTGGCTGGGGTTGATCGGTGACGTGCTGCGCTCGAACCTGAAGCGCCGCAAAAGAAAGAAGTGTGAATGCCAGAACCGGGTAAAAACGGTTGGAACGAAACATGAACCTGAATGCCTCCACTGCCGGCGAAAAAAACCAAAATTGAGACGATCGAACTTCCTTCAAAAAAACGGAAACGACTCTCTAAGGCCAAAGCTCCTCTTATTTTAGAGCCTTCGCGGCATTTTCATGGGCCGGACTGGCGAACAAGGTCCAAATTCTGCTGAATTGCCATGAAATCTCTTGCGCTCCGCTCCGAGGCCTGCTTTCCTAAGTGAACCCGGCTGTGGAGGGTTTTTCTTCCAGCCGCCGACCATTCTGGCTTCGCCGTGAGGACGCAATACGCATGAAGGGATTTTTAGTAGGGCTGATTCTGGGGCTGATCGCAGTTCCTGCCGCTGCATACTTTTATCTTCGTCTTGGCCACCCTCCGGTCGCCGTCACCGATCCGTCTCTTCCTATGGAGCAACAGATCACGAACGGCCCGCTCCACGCACGCATCGATCGTGAGATGGCCAAAGGCGCACCCATCTCTCCCAGCGAGACCAATCTGCTGGTAGGCGCGCAGATTTACCGCGAGCAATGTGCCGCTTGTCACGGGCTTTATGGACGGCCTTCGAGCTTCGGCGAGCATATGTATCCGGATGCTCCTCAGCTCTGGCAGCCGCATGGAAGCGGCGTGGTTGGCGTGAGCGACGATCCTCCAGGGGAGACTTTCTGGAAAATCAAAAACGGTATCCGTCTCACCGGCATGCCGTCTTTTGAACGCGTCCTGAACGATACACAGATGTGGCAGGTCACGCTGCTGCTGGCAAATGCTGACAAGCCGCTGCCTACCGGCGTGCTCGACCTGATGAAACAACCGCTGAATTTCACTCCGGCCACGGCGTCCGCAACCTTGCCGGAAATGAAGTAACACCACCGGTACCGCCGTTCAGAGCGGCTGCGCGGTTACCATCGCAAATTGGCCGGTCTGGAGTCGTTCCTTGCTTAAGAGCAGCATGAATGCAACCCATTCCATGCTGCGAGGAAACCGGAACGTCTTCCCCGGCCTTCAAGCTTGCATCGTGGCAGCGCTGCCACTAGTCTCAGGTCAGGAAGCCTCTATATTTCATGCCGAGCCTGTACCAAAGACTCATCCTCGGATTTTTACTCTTGATTGGGCTGGTTGCCGGACTGGGCATGCTGGTCCGCCACTCGTTCGTGCACCTCTCTGCATTGGACGAGCAGCAGCAGACGGCTGACGCCGCTGCCGGATCGCTCTCGCAGGTACAGACATCCATCGCGCGCGAGCAGGTGCTGGCCGGCCATCTGGCAGTTGCACCGGACCGCAGTCTTTTCGCACAGCTTTCGATCGAAGCGCAGGCGACCGATCAGCGCATGACAGTTGCGAACCAGGCGCTTTCCGCCGGTGGGCAGATTCCCTCGTTACTGCCCTTGCAGCAGAAACACACAGCGCTCATCGAGCATCTCCATGCCGCCGCGGATGCGCCCGGTACCTGGCAGCATCTCGCAGCGGATACACTGCGTCCGCAACTCGATGAGATCGACCAGTCGATCTCCGACGACCTGAGCATGCTCTTCCATCGCAGAGCGGCGCTCATGGCCACTCTCAATCATGAGCGCTTCCTGCTGCGCGCCCGGCTCATTGCGGTTTCCGGCGCAAGCCTTTTTATTGCAATCGGGATATCGATTGTCTCTGTATTCTTCGTCATCCTGCCTATTCGCCGGACAGCCAAGGTCGCGCAGCTCATCGGTCAGGGAGATCTGCACCAGCGCATCGAGTGGCGCACCCACGACGACCTCGGCACCATCGCCACCGAAATTAACCGGATGGCAATTCGCCTGCGCGACTTGCGCGAAACCGAGTCAGGCCGTCGCCAGATGGAACAGCAGCTCAGCGACGCTGTGGTGCAATCGATCTTCGAGCCCGTTATCGTCACCGACGCCAAGGGCCACGTGCTCAAGCTCAATCAGGCATCGACCGAGCTGCTTGGTAAATCGGCAACCGACAGAATGGCGCTCACCAACACCCCCGGCGGCGAAAAGATTCTCAATGCCGTGCGCAATGCCGTTTCCATGCAGCGCGCTATGAGCGGCGAAGGCGAGGCCACGCTGTTACCCATGCGTATCGGCAGCGCTCAGCGGAGCTATCGCCTGCGCACCTCTCCGATGCGCGACAGCGACGGCAAGCTGCTCGGCGCCGTCACCGTACTCGAAGACGTGACCGTGCTTCAGGACATCGACCGCTTCAAGACGCGCTTTCTTACCGTGGCTTCAGAAAAACTGCGTGACCCGTTGCAGCGCCTGCGTCTGGCTCTCTACACACTCACCCGCGGGCATGCCGGGGAGTTGCGCCCACTACAGGTGGACATCATCGAAGGCGCGAGCATTGAGGCGGAAAAGCTCGACGATCTGATGGCCGACCTCATCGAGGTGGCCGAGATCGATACGGGTCGCCGCCAGATGAAGCTGGAGCGTCTCCGTCCTATTGATATTCTTGAGGATGCCCATTACCGCTTCCGCGATCAGGCGCGCGAAAAGAATATTGAGATCACAGTCAACGCCTTCTCTGACCTGTCTTTTGTCAATGCAGACCGCCGCGCGCTGCGCAGCATCATGGACAACCTTCTCAGCAACGCCTTGCGCTACACACCATCCGGAGGCCACATTCGCCTTGAAGCCTCCGAGATGAAAGACGGCATTCAATTTCTGGTAAAGGACAATGGTCGCGGCATTGAAGCGGAACGTCTCTCCACGGTTTTTGGCCGATTCAGCGCGACTTCCGGCCAGGGCACGGGGCTGGGCCTCGCTCTGGTACGCCGTCTTGTCGAATCACTCGGCGGCCAGGTCTCGGTCGAAAGCCGCATTGGACAGGGGACCACATTTCGCTTCACCCTGCCTCTCGCCACGGTCACCCAATCGCGCCATCAAGTGGAGATCGGCTGATCATGTGCGCACAGATTGACATCGCCTCCCTGCCGCCCGTCGCTGAGCCGGAGCCCGCGAAGCTTCGCGTCTACCTCGGAGCAGCGCCCGGAGTCGGCAAGACGTATCGCATGCTGGAGCAAGCGCACATGTTGCGCCAGCAGGGCGTGGACGTCGTTATCGGGCTGATCGAAACACATGGGCGCAAGGAAACTGCCTCGCTCATTCGCGACCTCGAAATCATTCCGCAAAAAGAGGTCGTCTACCGCTCCGTCACGCTGCTCGAAATGGACATCGACGCCATTCTCGCGCGCCATCCGGACACCTGCGTGGTCGACGAGCTGGCGCACAGCAATGTGCCCGGCTCCCGCAACCGCAAGCGCTATGAAGATGTGCTGGAGCTGCTCGACGCAGGCATCAACGTGATGACCGCGATCAACATCCAGCATCTTGAAACCCTGAATGACGCCGTCTCCCGCTCTGCGAGCACGCAGATTCGTGAGACCGTCCCAGACAGTTTTCTCAAGCGTGCGAATGAGGTCGTAAACGTCGATGTCACCATCGACGAGCTGCGCTCACGTCTGCGTGAGGGAAAAATCTATGCTCCGGAAAAAATCGAGCAGGCGCTGGCGAACTTTTTTCGCAAGGGCAACCTGAACATGTTACGCGAGCTGGCGCTGCGCACCACCGCAGAGCAGGTAAGCACCGCCGCATCGGAATATCGCCGCATCCAGGGTTTAGAGCAGGCGCCTATCCCTGAAAAGGTCATGGTCTGCCTCTCGGCACGCCCGGGTACAGAGAGGCTGATTCGCGCAGGCGCACGCATCGCAGGCCGTCTCGCTACGAATTGGTATGCCGTCTATGTGGAAACTCCGGATAAGGACAACCGCCACGGCGATCCCGAAGCATTTCAGCGGATGGAAGAATATGAGCGCATGGCGCGCGAACTGGGCGCGAAGGTCGTAGTTCTCAAAGATAAAAGCGTTGCCGACGCGCTGATCGCATTCAGCAAGCGGGAGAACATCTCGCACGTCGTCTTCGGACAGTCGGCGCGGTCACGTTTCGATATCCTGCTGCGTGGTTCGATTATCAACCGGTTCCTGGCAGAAGTCCGCGACACCACCGTGCAGGTGGTGCCCATGAGCAAGGAAAAACGTTAGGGACTAGCCGTCCAGGCACACGCGCCTTCAGCGCCAGAGTGCCGCAGGAGCGTTTTTGAATCCAAGGCGGCACTGCCGGCTGCCACATAGCCTGCCCTGAGCGAAGCCGAAGGGTTCGCGTTAGCTAATGTGGGCCGAACGACCGCCGTCAAAGACGGCGCACAGAGTTCTTTTGTGTTGTGGTTTCTGCTGGCGCTACTGCCGTTTCAACACTGCGCTGCGATTCTCGTCTGCCGTAATGGCCGACTCGAGTTTCTTGAGCGCATCGTACTGGTCGGGATTCAAAGCAAGCTCCTTCACCACCAATTCGCGTGAATACCGCAGCACATTCTGGTCTGTCTTCACCTCGCTGCGATACGTGGCGAAACCCACATCGACTTGAACCGGCTCCGGGACTTCATCAATCGCGAATCCAGCAGGCACGGCTACGTCAAAGGAATCGCGCCACGTGCCCACTGCCGCCAGATCGATCGGATATTTTCTCGGCCTGTCGTTCAGCTCCTTCGCGTCCGATCCCAGCACGCGAGGCCGCACAAGCAGCAGGTTTCCAGCTGACTTGGCATATTCCGGAGCAGAAATCTCGTACTTCAGCACGAACTTTTCTTCCAGATTCTGCACATTCTCTACGCTTTCTGTCGTGAGGTGAAATGCGGAAAAATCCTCCCG
>DATHQH010000059.1:0-6570 GCA_035482895.1 Alloacidobacterium sp.
CGCGCCTGCCACTCCGGACAAGCCCTGGCACGGAAAGGCCGAGGATAGCCTGAATAGACAGCTCTCAGCGCTGCCTGACACAAAGTACAGCCTCGATCCGGCAAAGGCGTACACTCTTTCCGAACTGATCGACCTCGCGGAGGAGCATAATCCTGAAACGCGCCTGGCCTGGCAGCAGGCAAAGGCGCGGGCCGCAGCGCTGGGAATCGCGCGCGGTGCGCTATATCCCACGCTTGCGGCGGTAGCCGCGGCCAACACGTCACGCGTGCAAGTTCTGCTCAATTCAGATTTTTTCCGCCAGACCTACGGCTCAATCTCGCCGGAACTTCACGTTGAATATCTGATCTTCGACTTCGGTGGACGCGGCGGCACAATCGACGCAGCCAAGGCCAATTTGCTGGCCGCGAATTTCACCTTCAATGACACGCACTTAAAGATCATCTACCAGGTCACCGCCGCCTACTACCGCCTGTTAAATGCGATGGGCCAGATGGACGCGGCCGAAGCCAGTCTCAAGAACGCGCAGGCCGTGGAGGAAGACGCACAGGACCGCCTGAATCACGGACTCGCCACCAAGCCCGATGTGCTCGAGGCAACAGCTTCGACCGCGCAGGCGCAGTATGACCTGCAGTCAGTCATCGGCGCGGAGGAGATTGCCCGCGGCGACCTCGCAACCGTTATGGGACTGCCACCACAGACGGTCTACCATGTGCAGGATGTCAACGAGCTCAAAATGCCCGGCGAAATCACCCAATCCATCGATGCGGCAATCGATCACGCCTTCGAACAGCGTCCGGACCTGAAAGCTCAGCTGGCTCAGCTGCGCGCGTCAGATGCAGCCATCAGGCAGGCGAAATCAAGGTACTATCCAACGCTAAGCATCAGCGGAAACGGCGGGCTTACCCGTGCATACGGGCAGCAGGGCCAGCTGCCTCCCGGCTATGTTGGCTCTGAAGTCTGGGATGTGACCCTCGGACTCCAGTGGACTCTCTTTGACGGCGGCCGCCGCGAGCATCAAATCGCGCAGGCCAGGGCAGAAAAAGCGGCGACGCTCGCGGAGATTAATTCGTTGCGCGACCAGATCGCGAATGAGGTCTGGGCGGCGTATTCCAACGTAAAAACGGCGCAGCGCCAACAGCAGGCCGCGGCGGCACTTCTTACATCCGCGGACCAGTCCTATGCCGCTGCGCGTGAGTCGTATGGCTATGGCGTCCGCAATCTGCTCGATGTCGTTTCTGCTCAGAAGACTCTGGCGCAGGCGCGCACAGAAGACGTCACTGCACGCACACAGCTTTTGCTGCAGCTCGCAAATCTTGCGTTCCGTACAGGCGACCTGCTGACAGTGCCACCTCCGAAGGCAGGCCCATAATGGAGGAAATCGGCATGAAAATGAAAGGAAGTCGCTTCGTGGCTTTATCTGAGAAAAACATTGCATTCCTTTCGGCTCTCGGGTCGCTGGCGCTGCTGTCCGGCTGCCAGCGGGCACCGACCTTCAGCATAGTTGGCTCGTTTTTCCCGGCGTGGCTTTTCTGCGTGATTGCGGGCATTCTTCTGGCGTGGGCGGCGCACTGGTTCTTTGCGCGCCTCGAACTTGATAGGCACATCAAGCCCTCGATACTCGTCTATCCCTGCCTGGCAGCATTTTGTGCCTTCACTCTCTGGCTGGTTATTTTCAGTTGAATCGAGGATCTATGGCGCCAATCGAATCTGAAGACACTCGCCGTCGCATCGGACGCATCATCAGCATGGCATCGGTTCTATGTGCCGTCATCACTGGATTGCTGGTAATGCGCACGACGACGGAAAACCCGCGCACCGATGACGCCGAGGTGTTTGCCAATTTCATCGGCGTCGCACCGGTTGTGAACGGACCCATTGTCCAATTGAATGTTGCCGACAATCAGCGGGTGAAACAGGGCGATCTGCTCTTCGATATTGACGAGCGACCCTATATTTACGCTTTGGGGCTGGCCAAGTCGGAACGCGCCACACTCGAAGGTCAGATCAGCGACGAGCGCCGTACGATAGCATCCCTGGGCAGCGCAGTAGACGTGGCAAGGGCAAACACCAGAAGTTCCGAAGCCAACCTGTTGCGCGCCGCGGCCGCAATCGATGAAGCAAAAGCGGACGTGATCGGCTCGAAGGCCGCAATCGACCGCGCCGATGCGGAGGCGACATATGCAACGAACAACCTGAATCGCGTCGAGCCGCTGCTTGCCAAACAATTCGTCACAGTGGATCAGATCGACCAGGCAAAGACGCTGCAGACGACCCGCCAGCAGGCCCTGTATCAGGCTCGTTCACAACTCGCGCTCTCGCAGGCGCGGCTCGATTCCGCACAGGCACAGTATAAGCAGGCGGTGGCGCAGCTTGAGCAGAGCCACGAGCAGACTCAGCAGGCGGCGCATGCGGTGACTACGCTTGATCCTTTGACAGCCCAGCGCAGCGGCCGTGATTCTGCAATCGGACTGGCGCAGTACAACCTGGACAATTGCAGATTCGTCGCTCCCTTTGATGGCCGCGTCACCAATCTCACAATTTCCGAAGGGGCCTATGCACACGTAGGCCAGGAAATTTTCACCCTGATTGATACGCGAACATGGTGGGCCGTGGCTAATTTTCGTGAAACACAACTCCGACATATTCATCCTGGGATGAAGGCCGATGTCTATGTGCTGTCACGGCCCAATATTCGCTTCACCGGCGTGGTTGACAGCGTGGGCTTCGGCGTTACCCCGGACGCGGATGTCGTCGGCCGGTTCACGCAGGGTTTGCCGGACGTGCAGCGTACGCTGAACTGGGTGCGTCTGGCGTCGCGGTTTCCGGTGCGGGTTCGTATCGAAGAACATCCATCCGATCTATTCCGCCTCAGCGAATCGGCTGTCGTCGTGATTCGCGGTGGGTCTTCTTCCACAGATCGGAAGTAGCCATGGCAACTGCAACCATGGCGGCACCAGCTAACCAGAATTTCACAAGCTGGTTTTGGGAGTTCCTGAAAGGCGAACTGACACCGTACCCAGGTCGAGGGGCGATGGTCGCCCGCATCGTGGTCGCGGCCACCATCACCATGATCCTCACCATGACGTTTCGCGTGCCCGGCGGAGCGCTCGGTGCCATCATCGCGTTTCTCATCTCGCGCGAAAATTTCGTTGCCACAACGAAATTCACAGTATCGATCGGAACCGCTGTGATTATGTCGGCCGTCTTCGTTCCGGTCGGAGGCACAATGTTCGCCTCGGTGCCTATCACCCATTTTTTCTGGGTATGTTTCAGCCTCTTCCTGATTTTCTTTCTCCTGCGGGCCCTTGCCAATTTCGCTGTGGCAACCATCCTTGGCGTGATTGGCACTTCGGCTGTTGCGATCTGGTATCTGCCTGGACCCGCCGAGCACAATATCGAGCAAACGTTGTGGCAGGTTCTGTCTCCAGCCATCGGAGCAGTCGTGACGCTCGTGGTCGAGGCCGTCTTCCACGCATTTCAAAAGCAGGACCAGATCACTGTCGGATTGGATGCACGTCTCAAGGCTGTGGAAGATCTGCTTACCTGTTATGCCACAGGCACGCCAATCCCCAAAGAAACAGCAGCCAGCCTCACTCAGTTCGCCACTATTGGCGTCGGGACTATCCGCCGGTTCCTCGCTCGTTCGCGCTATACGCAACTCTATCGAGCGCAGATGGACGCCGTGATTTCGCTCGTGGGCCGAGCGCAGGACTTCGCTGCCGCCATGGCTCAAGCACAACCATACGTCTCTGCCGACGACAGTCACCTCGCGGCAAAGCTTGCAAGAGAGATCGCGGAAGTTCGCCGATTCCTCAAGACGGGGCAACAACCGCCCGTGATCGAGACTACAGCGGCGCCCTCGAACGCTTCTCTCCTGCGGGAACTGGAGGGGATGATCACCCTCATGCCGCGTGTCATTGAGGGCTCGACCTCCCTGGAAGCGTTTCAGGCTCTCTCACGTGAGCCGGAATCCGAGAGCGGGTTTCTCCTGCCCGATGCATTCACCAATCCCGACCATCTTCGCTTTGCGCTCAGCGGCTGCCTCGCCGGAACTCTGTGCTATGTCGTATTTGTCGGGCTCTCTTGGCGGGGGCCGCTGGCTACATCCCTCCTAACCTGTGTACTCACGGCGCTTTCAACCATCGGTGCCTCACGGCAAAAGCAGGTATTGCGCGTTGCAGGAACTGTGATCGGCGGATTCATCTTCGGTCTCGGCGCCCAGATCTTTATCCTGCCCAATATCGACTCGATTGCGGGATTTACCGTGCTCTTTGTTGCGGTTTCGACGGTCGCCGCCTGGGTGGCAACTGCAAGCTCGCGTCTCTCCTATTGCGGAGTCCAGATTGCGGTCTCCTTTTTTTTCATCCACCTGAATGACTTCACCTTTCAGACATCACTCACAATTGCCCGCGACCGCACCGTTGGAGTACTGCTGGGTATCGCGATGATGTGGCTGGCCTTTGAGCGGCTGCAGCCAACAACCGCCACCGACGAGATGCTGAAAACTTTTAACCAGAACCTGAGATTGTTCGCCGAATTGGCCGTCTACACCGTACGTCCGCACGACGCTGCATCGATTGTGGGGGTCCGGCGTCTGCGTGACAAAATCTCCGGCAACTTTGCCGCGGTGGCGTCTCAGGCCGACGCAGTGCCCTTTGAGCTGGGCGATCTGCGCAGTCAGCATATGGCCGCGCGGGACAGCATCCGCCGATGGCAGGCAATGCTGCGCACTGCATATCTCTTGCAGCTCGCGCTGCTGCAGTACCGCGTCTTCGGCGCAACCGAAAAATTGTCCGCCCAGGCAGAAGCTTTGCTGCAGGAGTTCGATAAATCCAGCGAACAGACACTCAACGACATGGCTGCCTACCTGGAAGCTCAGCGAACAAAAGACACATCAGCATCTCTGAGCATTCGAGTTCCCATACTTCCCTCCGCACTGGTACCCGATAGAGCCACCAGCCCTTTGCTGCCCGGCAACCTGCTCTCACTTGCCCATGAATTATTGAAAATACTCGAAAGGCTGCGGGAACAGATGCTTGCAGCGCCTCTATTCGCCACAGAATAATGCTATGGCCTAATGCCTGTAGGGTGACTCGTGATTAGTGCCCACAACCAGAGCATGTTCAAAAGCTCGCGTCGGTAAATATAGCCTTCTTATCTGCGATCACACCTTGTTTGCGTTGTGACACACGTTCCGGGCGAAGTTGGAACCAGCTATTGGTTCTCCGGTACAGTGGTGAACCCTGGCAACATCCTCGATGTCGAGTTAAATTTGTGATATTTTTCATAGGTCATATCGCTCAGGATTGTTTCAAAGGGCGCATACACTTTGAAGTTTTCACTCCATTCATGAATGTCCATTGCTGTTCGCTGTCTTGAAATGGAGACGCTTTTTACCGGACAGATATAGGTATTTCCATCGATGACCACGGGACCGTATTCGACCATGATGTCGGATCGTTCAAGGGGCAGCCGCGGTTCGAGATCTGCCTGGATCGTCAGACGAAGAACAGCCCCACTCGCCGGATTAATTGCGAGCTCGCCGTGAAACCGGGCTCTTTTTTCGAAAGGGACCATTCTGTCGTCATTTGTCAGGTAGCTGGTCCCTAGATAGAAAAGAGGAGACTCTTGCGGAACACGATAACGAAAAACTGCCTGCAATCCGTTCGCGCCCTGTTCCCAGCGGCTCCAGCTCAGATCGCTGCCGGGAGATGTAGCGCCCACAAGCACCGTGGCCAGAATGGAGCCAAAGGTCCCCACAGTATCCAACTTCTGTCCCCCCGACTTCAGAGACTTTCCCATGATTTGCTCACCTTTCACGACTTCTTTGCCATTGCCGAAGTGCAGAGTGGCTTTAGACGTTTCAGCCACATGCAGCGACTGATCGCCCGTCGCGGTCTTCCACGTCTGCCCCGGCTTTTGCGGGAGCTCGTGATATAGGACAGTCATCCGATCCGCAAAAAAATTCGGCAGCCTGGGAATGGTTTTGTTCACATAGTCGACAGCTCGCGAGATCATCAGCCGTTGCGTGGTCGCGTCGGGCGGTGCGGTCGAAGGAATCTCGGCCGCCGGGAGAGCCAGGAAGACCGACTGATCGGCCAGCGCAAGGAGCGCCTGCCGGGTCTTCTTGCCCTTTAACGTGGTCTCCAATGTTGCGAACCTCACGCCGCTCAGCCTTTCGGTCAGTTCCATGCCAGACAGTTTTCGTGCCATTTCAGAGTCCGAACTGCCACCTGTCGTCTTCATCGCTTGCTCCAACTGTTCCACTGTCACGCGTTCGATCAGGGGAGGGGTTTGATCGTAGAAGACCGGTTCGTCGAAATACCCCGTGCGGGTGTGGGCCGTCAAATCCGGTTTGCCGACCACCACTTTCAAAGAGTGATACTCGTCCACCTCACTCGTGCGCGCGGGATCGAATGTCAGCGAATAAAATGTGCACGCCTGCTCAACACGTTTGCCTATCAGGCCGGCCAGGTGGTTGCGTGTCTCCAGCACGCCACCGCCACTTTGCGTTGCAACTACGTGCAGTTCCAAGTAGCTGAAATCCACTTTGTCCGGCGTCACACCATC
>DATHQH010000060.1:0-5526 GCA_035482895.1 Alloacidobacterium sp.
TTGATGGAGCTGGAGGCGGATGGATACGCTACTTTGCCAGTTTGGCGGCGTATGCCATAGGAGTGAGTTCGGACAGGTGCTGGATGGAGCGGTTGGCGAGGCCAGGCAGCATATCGGCCAGGTACTGGCGGATCGGCACACCGAGTTTGCGGCAGCTCTCGACGATGCTGAAGATGGCGGCGATTTTGGGGCCGGCTTCCTTGCTGCCGATGTGCAGCCAATTCCGCCGGCCGATCGAAATTCCCCAGACATTCTGCCCATGTCGGTGATGAATTAGAGATTCACTATCGTTGGCATCCGCTTTACGGGCGGAAGGTTCGATATCGAGATAGCGAGCGACGCGGCCCAGCCGGTGTTGTCCATGTTGACGACGGCTCTGGCTTGGTCACGATGGTCCCTGCATGGATGTTGGATCCAGGAGCTTGCGCGGGCATGAACCTTGGTGAGCCACGCGTTTCTGTGGCCGCTTTGCGAGAGCTGCATTATCGGCTGGCTGAGCGCGGTTTGCGAATGAACTCCTCTGACGATTCCACTGTCGTTCAGGAGGAGTGCGATGAGTCCGACTTGCGAGATCATTCGGCGGCCGGTTCAAGTGCTGGCCGTGATACCACGTCAGAGCAACCTGGCGTTCACATCAGTTCAACTTTCCGGGATGAATGTATCGCAGAGGGCGCAAGCACTGAGTTGCCTGGCCAACCTTCTGATGTTGGCCGCCGGCGGCGTAGATCAGGAGGCCAGCGATGAAAAACGCTGAACTCTTGCCTGCAGTGGTGCTCCAACGCAAGGCTGTGGTCTACGTCCGACAGTCGACCCAGGCGCAGGTGCAAATGAATCTCGAGAGTCAGCGACGGCAGTACGATCTGGTCGGCGAGGCCAGACGTCTGGGCTTTCGTGATATCGAGGTGATTGACGACGACCTTGGCCGCTCCGCCACTGGAACGGTAGCCCGGCCTGGCTTTGAGAAGCTGGTAGCGTGGCTTTGCGCCGGAGAAGTTGGTGCTGTGCTATGTCTGGACGCATCTCGGCTCGCGCGAAATGGACGCGACTGGCACCATTTACTGGAGCTTTGCGGTCTCGTTGAGGCGAGGGTGATCGATCCGGACGGTGTATACGATCCTTGTCGCGCCAATGATCGGTTGCTTCTAGGCATGAAGGGGAGTATCAGCGAATTCGAAATAAGCGTGCTGCGTTCTCGGATGTTCGAGGCAGTTCGCGCCAAGGCCAGGCGCGGAGAGCTACGAATCAGCGTGCCGATAGGCTATGTCTGGCATCGTGAGCTTGGTCTGGATTTCGATCCTGATCAACGCCTGCAGGAAGTGATCCGGCTGATCTTTGCGCGCTTCCGCGAGATCGGTAGTGCACGACAAGTATTTCTGGCGTTGCGGGCGGCGAAGATCCACTTCCCGCGGCCCTCCGATGGCCGGACGTTGGTGTCGTTCGACTGGACCCTGATACGCTACCGAAACGTAATCTCAGTTCTCAAGAATCCCTTTTATGCTGGAGTGTATGTGTACGGCAAGAGCGAGAAGCGGACGGTGATTCAGGATGGGCGAGCGCACCGGAGCTATGGCCATGGCAAGCCGTTCGACGACTGGGAAGTGTTCATCAAAGATCACCACAAGGGCTATATAGACTGGGAAGAGTTTGAGCGCAACCAGAAACAGATCGCTGCCAACGCTTATAGCAAAGTCGGGGATGTTAAATCGGGACGAGGTGGGGCGGCATTGCTATCTGGCATTCTCGCTTGCGCTCGTTGCGGGCGCCGCTTGTCGATAGCTTACAGGGGGCACGCGCCGAGACAGACCGTTTATCGCTGCAATAGCATGGATCTGACTGGCGTAGCCCGATGCATGACGTTTGGGGGTTCCCGTGTGGACGCTGCCATCGCGAAGGAATTGCTGTGCGCCGTGCAGCCGATGGCTATCGAAGCAGCGATGGAGGCGGAGCGCATGCACATGCAAACTTTGAACGAACAACGACGCGTTATGGAACTGGAGCTTGCGCAGGCGCGTTATGAAGCCACGCTAGCGGAGCGGCGCTATGCTGCGTGCGATCCGGAGAATCGTCTGATCGCGGCGCAATTGGAAAAGAGTTGGGAAAGCACACTGCGCCGTGTTGAAGATTGCCAGACGCGACTTGATGCAATGGGCGCCTCCGCACGGGAAAGCATTGCTGCACCGGACTTCACCGGGCTTGCCGAAGATCTTGAAGCCGCATGGAATGCTCCCGGCGTAACCATGCGCGCACGCCAGCAGCTCGTGAGAGCCTTGATTACCGATATCATTGCCGACGTGGACGAGAAGGGGCGTGAAATCATCTTGACGATCCACTGGAAAGGCGGGCAGCACTCCCAACTTCGGATACGCAAGCCAGGAACAGGCGAGCATGGTCGCCGTACCTCTGAGGAGGCACTTGCTGTCATCCGAAGCATGTCTTGCCGATGGTCCGACCAAGACATCGCGGCATCACTCAATCGTATGGGCATGCGTACGGGGCAGGCTCTGACGTGGAATGCTTCGCGCGTGAGTACTGTGCGGCGCGAGCATGGAATCCATGCCTATCGTTCCGCTGAGAAGAACGGCGAGTGGTTGACGATGTCTGAAGCCGCCAAGTTGCTCGGCGTGACTCGTTACTTCATCCGACGTCTGATCGACGAGCGAATTCTGCCTGCCGACCAGGTTGTACCCGATGCCCCGTACCAAATCCGGGCCGGCGATCTGCAAAGTGAGGCAGTTGCTGCCGCTATCGCCCGTAAACATCGCCCGTGTCGATTGAATGCCGAGAGCCAACTCCCAATGTTTATCAGCATTTCAGAAGGAGGGGCACAATGAACGGTTCATCGAAATTGGGCGCATGGAATTTTCGGCCCAATTCGTCGATAGTTCGACGACCGGATAGTGCATGAAGCGCGTTAGCTTGTCCCAGCGCGTGAGTGTGTAAGAGACGGCCTTGCCCTCTGCGGACTTGGGCAGCACGCGACCCTTCATCTTCAAAAGCAAGGAATGCAGCTCTTCGAGCAGCGCGGGGGCGCGCTCCTGGCGCAGGGCATGGCGGTCGTCGAGCGAGAGGTTTTGCTCGCGCGCCTCCCGATCCATGGCAAACAGGCCATCCATGAGCACGACCACGCGTTCCAACTCCGCGTCGGTAGCCCTGGCCTTCTCGCGCACCTTCAGCGCGTCGATGAACTTTCGCCTCGAGTGCGACATGCAACAGGCGTGAACCATGCCCTTGGCACCGACATCTTCGTCGTACCCGGCATACCCATCTGTATGGAGTATGCCGGAGAAATCCTTGAAGACCGCTTTGGGCACCTCGCCCGAGCGCGTCATCTCAAAATCGAACACCACGCCTTTACCCGGCGAACTGTACTGCCAGAAGAAGGCTTTGTGGTTCTCGCCTTTTCTCTCTGGCGTCTGCACCCCGCAGTAGGTTTCGTCGGCCTGAACATAGCCGCCGGTCAGAAGATCGCGCAACATCACATCGACCACCGGAATCAGTAGCTCGCCCACGCGCAGCACCCCGTCGTTCATGGTGGTGAGCGCTACGTCGATACCCAGATCGCGCCACAGGATCGCGCGCTGGCGATAGATCGGGAGACTGTCGCAATACTTGCCTACGAGGAAATCGATGATGACTTCGTCGGAGAAGATCGACTTGGGTGCTATACGCTCAGGCACTGCAGCCGTCGCCACGCCGTGTTCTTCGCAGCTGCAGGCACGCTTCTCGCGCTTGATCACACTTACGAAGTACTCGGTCGGCTTCTTAGACAACACCTCGGTCGTTTCGTATCCAATGACTCTGGTCTCCTGGCCGCACTTGCCGCAGGTGCATTGCTCAGCCGTGCAGGCAATGATCTGCTCGACGCGTTCCAGGTGCGCGGGCAACTCGTTGCGGCCTGGATGATTGCGACGCGCACGCTGTTGCTTCTCCGTAGGCTTGTGGTTCTCTTGTGTATCTCCGGGGCACTCCGGCAGCGGATCGCTGGCGACCTCCCGCTCGATCTCATCGCTCGATACTCCAGGTTCCAGATCGAGCAGTTGAAACTGCAGATCCGATAGCTTCTCGCTGCGCTTGCCGTAACGCGCCACTCGCTCGGCGCGAAGCGCTTCCTTCAGCTGCTGGATGATCGCCTCGGCCACGGAAAGCGCCTGATCCTTTTCCGCGATGATGCGGTCCTTCGTTTCCACCTTCTGCTGTAGCTGCTCCAGCACGGCCGCGACAACCGGATCGAGCTCCGCGGGCAAAGATGATTTGGAAGCCGGATTCATCTGCTCTCCAGCATGCCACATCTTGCAGCCGATAAGTCATCGAATCGCCTGTATTCATGCGACCTTTAGTGATGAATCTGATTCTTCCGCCACAGGTCTGCGGTACCATTTCCGCTTCCTCGTCGCGCTCAGATCTATACCCCCAATCAACAGCGCAAATTCCTCGCGGCTCAGCTGCACGCGACCTCCATCCGGAGTAGGCCAATGCAATCGCCCCTGCTCCATACGCCGCGCGCATACCCACAGACTTGACCCATCGAAAAACAGAATTTTCATCCTGTCCCTTCGTTTGTTGGCGAATAAAAACAGATGACCACTTTGCGGATCCTGCTCGAGTTGGCCGACGACAAGTGCATAGAGGCCATCGAAGCTCAGCCTCATATCCGTCCCGCCGGTAGCCACGTAAATGCGCGTGGCTGCGCCCAGGCCGAGCACAACTACACCTCACCCAGAACGGCAATCAGACGCCGCAACGTTGTCCCATCGAATCCGGCGCTTACACCGATCCGACGACCGCCCGATAGCTCGACAAACAAAGCCGTCTGCCGTGCCTGCGGTGCAGCAGGCCGATCCACTACATCAACAGGAATTAGCGATACCGCTGGCTCCGTGCTCTTACTCCGATCGAACGAGCCACGGCACGCATCCATCCGCTTCGAATATCTCTTCAGCGAGGATAGCGATAACCCATGCTGCCGGCAGTACTCCGTTCGGTTCAGCTCGCTCCGCTCAAACGATGCCACAAGTTCTGCCACCTCTGCGCGGCTCCGCCGGCGACCATTAGGATGCTCTGACTGGAATGACGTCTTGTTCATGCATCCAGTCAACCACGAAATCTACGCCTGCGAAAGTATGGCCTTCCCCGAAGGGATACTCTCAGTCTTCAATTTGTTGACACAGTGTTGACACGGAAACGAAAAAGCGAAAGGCCCGTTCGAGGGCCTTTTATAAACTATTGATTTTTGTGGATTTAATGGTTCGCCCGGAGAGATTCGAACTCCCGGCCTACTGATTCGTAGTTTCTGGTACTACCTGAAGCCGATCTCCTTTATTTTCAGTTAAATGACTCATTAGACAATACTTAGCCGCAAAGCGTATACTGACATTCAGCGCCATTCAGAGACGTCAAACGACACCAAAATCAAACCGGTTACTGACTCAGCGCTGACTCAGAAAGGCCGTCATGAGCAAGGTTTCGCAGCAGACCGTCAAGCAACTACTGACTCAAACGCCCGACAGAAAGGTCATCGTCTGGGAC
>DATHQH010000061.1:0-64290 GCA_035482895.1 Alloacidobacterium sp.
AACATTCACTCGGGGTCAGGCGAAAATCTAAGTATTTTCCTTGTATTCAATCAGTCTCTTCTTTGGACCCTTTTTCTGGCTAAATTCATACTGCAGCTGACCAACACAAATTGGGATTTGTTGAAAGTGAGAATGCATCCCATAAAGAAGAAGGGCCAGCACATCTCGAGATTTCCATCGAGCGCTCAAGGAAGACCGCAAAGAGAACCCCGAGAATATGGCACACCAAAGAATAACTGGCAGCACTGATTGAGAAAGAATGGATGCAATTATCGCAACGATAGGGGAAAGCCCCCAGAATATTCCCCGTTTCAAATTATTGGTCCGCTCAGAACTCCAAAAAGGATTTTCCGTGTCCCGATATCGCCGCGAGACCTCAGCATATGCATACCCGGTTCGAACAGCGCGCTTCCAATACTGCCGAAACCGCGTCATGGCTAGATCGTGACCCACCATTGGGGCATCCATGTTAAATATGCGATAACCGTGAGCTCTGATTCTGCAGCATAGTTCTGGTTCCTCGCCAGCGATGAGGGTCGCATCGTAGCCCCCTGCCGCTTGGAGGGCACACCGACGCATAAGAACGTTTCCTCCGCATAAGTCCACCTCACCCGTGGGATAGATCCAATCCAGATCGAGAACCCTGTTGTATAGGGAGGCTTCCGGGTGGATTTCGCGTAGACGACCCCAAACTGAGGCAAGCGATGAATCTGCGGTGATCATGTCAAGGGCCCGAGAGGGAAAGTCGGGATGAAGGACGGTATCGCCATCTAAAAACAGAACAAAGTCAAAGGACGCACTTCTCCAACCTGTATCTCTTCCAAGAGCCGCGGTGGGCCGATCCGTATTGAGTATAATGACTCTTGCTCCAAACGATGCTGCAACTTCTGGACTGCCATCGGTTGACCCAGAGTCCACGTAGATCATTTCAATCTCAGCCCCGAGGTCGTGCACGTCATGAATCGACTGCAGGCATCGCATCAGGCGCGGCCCTTCATTCCGGCCTATCACCACAATAGAGAGTCCTCGAGTAGTCATTGGTTTCCCTTCAATCCGCTTCGATGTTCGCAAGGTTGGCTGACCACCTGTTGATTGAGTTGCGAACCGAAGCGCGCAACGATTCGACGATAAGACGAATGACAGGCAGGCGGTCCTGTCACCGTCATTGAGGGACAACTAGGAACCGTATTCAGCCTGGGCTTTTTCTCTTTTATCGGCGATCCCGTACTTCTGCAGTTTGTAGAGAAAAGCTCTGTACTCTAGATTGAGCCGAGCTGCGGCCTGGCGACGATTCCACCGTGTTGCTTCAAGGGCTTCCAGCAAGAGCTTAGATTCAGCCTGGCGCGATTGTTTGGCAAGACGATCCATCGAAAGACTATTGTCTCCATCCACAAGACGATCGTGGCCCGAAGTTGCAACAGGTTTTGATGCGGAGCAGTCCCCACTCTGAGTCAGTTCATCGATGAGCATCGAAGAACTCTGATAAACAAGAAAACGACGCATGATATTTTCCAGTTCGCGCACGTTGCCCGGCCAACGATACTCCAGTATCGCTTGTCGCAGTTCGTCCGTGATCTCAGGCATTACCGCGCCCGGTCGCAGGTGTCTGCGCAAAAGCACTTCAGCCAGAGGCAAGATTTCGTTTTTACGATCACGCAAGGGAGGAATGAGAAGATTGATAACGTTCAGGCGGTAATACAAATCTTCTCGAAAGGTACCTTGTTCAATGGCTCGCCGCAAATCGCGGTGAGTCGCCGCCAAAATCCGCACGTTTACTTTGACCGTACGGTTACTGCCCAAAGGCTGTATCTCACCATCCTGCAATACCTGGAGAAGCTTCGCTTGAAGGCGAATATCCATATCGCCAATTTCATCGAGAAGGATCGTTCCTCCTTGGGCAATCTCAAACTTACCCGGCTTGTCGATCACAGCGCCGGTGAACGCTCCCTTCTCATAACCGAACAGTTCACTTTCAACGAGCTCTGAAGGCAGAGCTGCACAGTTCAATTTAAGAAACGGTTTATGGGCGCGGGGGGAATACGCGCAGAGGCGCCGGGCCATGACTTCTTTTCCTACACCGGTTTCACCATGTAGAAGAACCGGGACGTCCGCCATGCCAACACGCGTCAGAAATGCCGTGGAGAACAAGGGCAGATTTCCACCCAGTGATTCTTCCGATTCGACATTTCTCTCATCCTGTTTCGCCTTCTCCGCTAGAATTGCTGCAGTGCTCACTGAATTCTGAACTGTTTCTACCAGACCATCCAAAGCAGAGGGCTTTGGCAACATGTAGATGTTGCCATTTCGGACAGGCAGATCGATTGGCAGGCTTCTCGAATTTTCTGGAAGCAGAAGAATCTGAAGATGCGGATGAATTAAGGAGATTTCCGACAACACGTGGAAATCCTGTTCGCGTCGCATGGTTACGTTGCAGAACAGTGCAACCGACGCGGCGCACGCTGGGTCACGAAGATACAATACAGCCTCGGGAATGTCTTTCAAGGAAAGAAGACTGTAATCTCTTTCTCCAAGCCCTTGGTTCAGACAGGCATGCACTTCCCTATGTTCCCCAACCACCACAATTTCACCTAACATATTTTCCTTAACTCGTATCTGCCAGAATGTTAGAAGAATCTCTAACTGATAATTCTTCGTCTGTGCGACGCATTGACCCATCAACCCATTTGCCATTATTTACGTCGCTCAACGTTTGACCGTACAGTCGAGTCCAATTGCTGTTGTGGGCAACAACTTTTTGCATTAGCACGAGCAGAAGTGGGTACACTCTTAATACTGTTACATTCCGCGTGCTGTAACAACCATTCTTTTGTATTTGTTACCATTTACCTTCAGTCGTATACCCTTTCCGTTCCAAAAGTAAGTTACTTGATGGCAGGATCGATATGTCTTTGCCACAAATCGTTCCCCATCGTGAGAAAACTCCTTATATATCATCAAGATCGGAGTTTTCTGCTTCTCTCATATGTTCTTTTTGGGTTGCTCTTTTGAACATCTGGCCCCCCATGCACAAAAGCCAATCAACTTTTCAGAAACTTTTCGTCTTTTTGGAAACATTGAAGAAAGATCGGAAGGCTTCAGAAGGCTTTCCCTTCCCCGAAGTGCAACAAAATGTTGACACACGCTCGATTGAGGACTTTGGCACAGCGATTGCCTAATGGAAAGTAGCAAGGGGTACCAACAGTGCCAATTCATCGTGATCTCTATCCAAATTTGAAGCTGAGGATCTACACCAGCGGTCTCCGCCAGAACAGAATGGCGAAAATCCTGGGGATCGACGAAGCACACCTCAGCAAAATCATCAATGGCTTCCGTGAGCCCAGCGATGACCTGCGAACGCAGATTGCGGAAATACTGCACTGCGATGCGGAGTGGTTATTCCACAAGGTTTTTATAACCGAGGACGACCCGATTATCGATGGCAACCAAATGCAACCGAACAAATAAAGATTCGGGCATTCACTTTACCTATTTCTCGTTGTGTTATTTCCGATAAGCACGTAATGAATGGTTGAAATCAGTCATGTGACTGACATGGGCGAAGCCCGCCCGCAACACGAAGGACTGCAATAGGAATATGGAAAACAATACATGCAACGCTACTGCCTGGTTCGCTCTTCAAACTCGATATCGGTATGAAGATCGTATTGCAACCGAGCTGCATAACAAGGGGTTTGAAAGCTACCTCCCCACTTTGCGCGAAACCCACATATGGAAAGATCGCAAGAAGGTCATGGATGTTCCGGCATTCGGCGGCTACCTGTTTGCCCGCTTTGAGCCCTCTCTCCATAATCGCGTGCGCGTTCTGGAAACTGCGGGAGTGGTGAAGCTGCTTGGAAACCATGGAATGCCCGAGCCAGTTTCGCAGACAGAGATTGAATCATTGAGATTAGCGCTTCAAAGCGGGATGCCCTGCTCCAGGGAACCCTATGTTGAGATCGGTGCGCCGGTGCGTGTTTGCCGCGGGCCGCTATCTGGTCTGGAGGGTCGAGTTCTTCGTAAAGGGAACAAGCTGACAGTTTTCGTAAACATCGCATCCGTGTGCCAGGCGATCGCGGTCGAAGTTCCGATGGACGATCTCCAACCAATGGATGGGACGCAAGCGATCCCCCTTCTCTTAAATTAGCAGTCAGCGACCACCGGCTTGTGCCTTTACAGCTCCCCCAGAGAGCGATATGCATGGCAACGACACTTCCGTACACCACAGCTGTATTAGGTGTGCCATTTCACAGCGTAACGATCGATGAAGCAATTGATTTTATAGAAGAAAAAATTGACGAAGGCGGCTTCCATCAGGTTGCCACTGCAAACGTTGATTTCCTCATGCATTCCATGCGTGATAAAGGCCTGCAGGAAATCCTCTGCTCCTGCGATTTAGTGGTGCCGGATGGGATGCCGATTCTTTGGGCGGCTAAGTTACTTGGCAGTTCACTGAAAGAACGTGTTTGTGGAATCGACCTGGTTCCACGGTTGGCGAAGCTTTGCCTAGAACGTCATTTTAGTATTTTTCTCCTTGGCGCCTCCGACGCTGTTTCGGCCCGTGCTGCGGACAATTTGAAAAGAAGCTTCCCTGGACTTCGCATTGCAGGACGCTACTCACCGCCAGCCCGTCCACTCAAGCAAATGAACCATGAAGAAATTCTTCAGAAGATCGCACAGGCAAAACCGGATATCCTGCTTGTCGCCTTCGGCAATCCTAAGCAGGAAAAATGGATAGCCATGCATCGTGATCGGCTCCGGGTTCCGGTATGTATTGGAGTAGGTGGTTCATTCGACTTTGTGGCTGGCTCAGTATCCCGCGCGCCTGGGTGGATGCAGAATTGCGGGCTGGAATGGCTCTACCGTGTATCACAGGAACCGAAACGTCTTGCACAACGGTATTTTCATGACGCAGTTGGTTTAGCCGTACATATGCCGTCCCAACTCTTTACAACTGCCCTACAGCCGCGCAACAAGGTCCGATCGGGTGTCTTTCTTGACCACATCGGAACTACAGATGTCATTTCGGTCTATGGCGACTTTACTGGACCAATGGTGAAAGAGTTTCAGTCTCTCGCCAGCACAGCGATCGCAAATGGAATGAATATGGTCATGAATCTTGCAGAAACAACATATATAGGAACGGATGCTCTTGGTTCCATGATCCAGATTTCGTCGGCCCTGCGGCAATCCAAGCGAGAGCTCTGGCTGGCAGAAATGCGCCCTCATTTGCGGCGTATGCTGCAAAGCGCGCACCTCAACATGTATTTCATGACGACGACAAGCGTTGATGATGCAATTCACAGGGCTGAACGGGCAGAACAACGTCATCACACACGCGCGACAGCGACACGTCGAGCAAACCGCATGGCACACGCGACCGTTCAGGTCAGATTTGAAATCTTGCAGGACATTTGCCAGAAAATTGCGGTCAACACTCCCGACATGCGCCATACGGCTCGCGGTACATCAGCAGGTTATGTACTTCCTACGTAAAGATCGAGATTAGAACTGGAACACTAAACCGCGATCAGACCTTAGCAGGCGCAGCAAATATTCCCGATGCTCTCAATGCATATATTGTTTTCCATAATCGGTTCGTTTCTCGTGGTCATTACGGCACCATTGGTTGTCGAGCTTTTGCTCGTTACCATCGCGAGCCTGCTGCCCAGGGGAGATACACAAAGCGTAATCGGGCACGACACTCATCGACTGGCCGTAGTCATACCAGCGCACAATGAGGAAACTTCTATCAGCCGTTGTGTCGAAAGCTTGCGTGTTTCGGCAGATCACAGTGTCAAAGTGTACGTTGTCGCTCATAACTGCACCGATTTGACGGCCCAGCTAGCAAAGTCCGCAGGTGCCGAAGTTCTCGTCTATGACGATCCTGAGGCCATCGGGAAAGGGCATGTGCTCCGGTTTGGTTTTCAACATTCGATCCAGTGTGGAGCAGATGCTGTTTTGGTCGTTGACGCAGACTCTGTTGTATCCGTGAACCTTCTCCCCGCGGTGCAAAGTGCTTTCTCTCAAGGCGTCGAAGCCGTCCAATGCCGCTATGAGATGAAAGGCGCAAAAGGACAGGTTAAGACCGAGCTGATTTCGCTCGCACTCCGCGGTTTCAACTTCATTCGTCCACTCGGACGTCAGCGAATCGGATTATCTGCAGGAATCTTAGGTAACGGTTTTGCGCTCTCTGCAAATGTCCTCAAGGATGTGCCCTATGATGCGCTGTCGGTTGTTGAGGACCTTGAATATCATCTGCATCTGGTTCTGGCAGGCAAGCGCGTTCATTTCCTCGATGAAGCGGTCGTTTCATCTGAACTTCCGACCTCAACTAAAGGTGAGACCGTACAACATTCCCGTTGGGAGGGAGGCCGGTTACGGGTTGCGCACACGTGGCTGCCTAAACTGCTCAAGGAGCTTTTACGCGGCAAACTGACTGTCCTTGAACCGCTGCTCGACCTGGCCGGGTTGCCCATTGCCTTCGGTATGATGGCCTTGCTATCAGCCGCCTGCTTACCTTTGTCATGGGTGCGCCTATATGTGGTGCTGGCAATGACAGTCTTATTGGCCCATGTTTTAAGGGCAATCTCGGCCGGTCCAAGACGTCTTCATGCGCTTCGCGTGTTATTGCTGGTGCCCTTTTATCTTCTTTGGAAGCTCCGTCTCATTCCGAGTGTCTTGCGCGCTTCCAGCGCGAAGGCGGCATGGATCCGGACTGATCGCAAAGCAGAGGACAGGATTGCTGCATGAACACCTGCCCACTGCAACATATATCTCACACGAACCGATCGCTCACACGTGACATCAAGAGGTTCTCTCTTATGAAATATTCATCCTTCATCTTTACTACGTCCGTAATTGCATTGACCGTGCTGCTATTTCCATCAAATGGTAATGCCCAACAGGCTGTTGCTAACAATCCGCAACCCGACACGCCGCAGCTCAAGATCAGCCCGTTGAAAGCCATGCAAAACTTTGAACCGCCGGCAGATGAAGAATATGAGATTGGGCCAGGAGACGAAATCAATATCGATGTCGCCGGATATCCTGAACTAACTGGGAAGCGTACTGTGGGCCCGGACGGAAGAATTACGTTGCCGGTTGCCGGCTCGATTCAAATTGCAAACCAGACACGCGAGAAAGCGGCCAAGACCCTTCAGGATGCGCTGACCTCTTATTACACGAACCCTTCTGTCACAATTGGCATTGACAAATACGGCTCGAATCGCGTGTTGATCCTCGGCAATGTACAACACCCCGGCGTGTTGTATTACGACACGACGCCGACGCTTCTGGATGCAATTGCTCGAGGAGGCCTGATGGCCAATTCGAACACGCGAGACAGCATTCCTGAAAAATGCATAATCTACCGTGGCAACGATCAAGCTTTGACCGTTGAGCTGAAACAACTACTGCAAACCGGAAGCTCAATGGCCGATATTCGCCTTCGCCGTAACGACATTGTCTTTGTCCCTGTACAGCAACAAGATTTTGTATCCATACTCGGCGAAGTGCAGCATCCAGGCCCCCAACCTCTTACACCGGAGTTGAACCTCCGACTGGCAATTACCGAGGCGGGCGGACCTACCGACGGGGCAGGGGAAACTCCCACAATTCACATTGTTCAACCGTCGACCAACAAGACCCTTACCATTACGTGGAAAGAACTCATGACACCAAGTGGCGGGAACGAAGTGACATTGCATGCAGGCGACATGATCTTCATCCCCAAAAGTGGTTTCGAAAAATTTGCCACCGTCGTTTCAAAGATCAGCCCTCTGGCCACACTTATGACAGTCGGAGCGTTGGCTGCACCTTAGCATGGACCACAGATTCTGCAACCTTGCACTCGATAGCTGACACAAGAATCCCCCGACACTGGATGAATAACGACCAGATACTAAGGAACCCATCACAATGTACATGACCCCGGTGAATCCTCAAGAAGCACGCAGCGCTTCTACCACCCCTCAGCTGCCGCTTCGTCCTTCCCCAAAAGGGCCCTTTTTTCGAATCAATGTGCTCGGAAGTCTGCGACTGCATGCAGTTGCGGCTGTTCTTGTCGCCCTTGTCGTTCTTGGTCTCGGTCTTGCTATTCTTCTGCGTCGAGGAGTTAGCTATGTTACCGAAAGCACTGTCTATGTATCGCCAACCTTCCCGAAAACGCTCAATGACGATCGTGAGCAGGAATACCCGTACGACTCGTATGTGCAGCAGCAGGTGCACTCCATCACCCGCTATGACGTGATGGAAGATGCGCTTCATAAGCTTCCGCCGGGGATGTGGAAGCTTACAAAGGAGACAGATCGGGCCGCGATCGAACGATTGCAGAAGGCTCTCGATATCAAACGTGTAGGTCTGACGTATCAGGTTTCGATCACGCTCCATGGTTCGACACCCGACCATCTCGCCGATATCGTAAATGCTATTACACAATCCTATTTGGCCAAGACAAAGAATGAGGAATTCTACGGCCGCGATGAGCGTCTCTCAACACTGCGTGACACGCGCGATGATCTGCGCAAGGAGCTCGACACACGCATCGAGGAGCTATCCGGCATTACGGAAACTCTTGGAATGGCCAAGGTAGGCACTGAGGGTCCTAACCCCTTTGACGACCAGCTTTCAAAAATGCGCGCTGACCTGACAGCTGCTCATAATCAGCGTGTTCAGGCTGAGGCAGAGTTGTCATCATTGAAAAACAGCGATCCCTCGGTTCCGAATGCGGCCTTGAATGCTGCGGCCGATGAATTGATAGCGAGTGACCCTGGGCTGCTGGCTATGAAAGCAGACCTGGCGAAGAAGCGGAGTGCCCTGGTAGAGCAGCTCAGCACCCTTACGCCAAATCATCCGCTGCGCAAACAGACCGAAGATCAGTTGTCTCAAATTAATCAGACGCTACAAGATATGCAGACGGATTTGCGCCGCAAGGCAGCCGCTCGTCTTGAAACCAAGAACCGTGCAGAGTTCAATCGGACTTCGACGATCGAAGCAAAACTGCTGAGCGACTTACAGCAAGAGACAAAAGCCGCGACATCAGCTGCTCCGAAACTGCAGCGCGCAGAAGAGCTGAAGGCTGAGATTACTCGTCTTCAAACACGTTATGCCGAAGTCGATGACCGAATCAGCAATTTGGAGCTTGAAAGCAGCTCTCCTGGGTCGATCCATCTATTCGCTGCAGCTCTGCCTCCGACCGGACCCGAATCAAGTAAATTCCGCCTTTTGATACTTGCGCTTTTTCCAGTCTCAATCTTGTGCGGAATCGGAACTGCTGTGGCCCTGGATATCTTCGATCCATACGTTCACACCGGAAGCGATATAGAGGCTCTCCTGGGATTTGCACCCATTGGTGTGCTGCTGAACGATCGTGACATCACGCAGCGAGTCTTTGACGAGTGCTCACTTCGGCTCGCTGCTGGAGTCGATCACGCTGTCCGCAGCGCAGGAGCGCGCACATTCGTGGTGACAAGCGTGGGAAGTGGTGCAGGAACAACATCGATTGTTCAGACTATGGGCAGCACGCTGGCGCGACTTGGCCACAAAACCTTAACCATCGATGCGTCCGGTCATACAGAACCTATCGCTTACGTAACGATGGGAATCCATGACAGCGTGGCTGGATCAGGTCATGAATCTCACTTCGAAAGCGCGGATCATTTTCAGTCGATGTCGTCGGTACCTCTGCAAACATCGGCAATTTTTTCTCAGCCTTCATCTTTGAGCAAAGCACCTCTATATAGTTTTGCTGCAAAAACTTTCCAGAAGCTGACTTCCGAATACGACGTAATTCTCATGGATACGGCGCCATTGCTCATCTCGGCTGAAACGGAATATCTTGTACGCGCGGCAGACGTCACCATTCTCGTGGCAGAAGCCGGTAAGACCAGCAAGCGCAAGTTGACCCGCTGCGCCCGCCTGCTTGAGCGGCTCGATGTAGCCGGTGTAGCCGCCGTCATCAACAAAGTTCGCTTGCTTCGCGCGGAAACCGATCTGCGACACGATTTGCAGGAATCGGAGGCGCGCCTGAATGAGACGAATCTGAGATGGCGTTCGCATCGCAGTCCCGATCATGCCTCGGTGTCGCCGTTCGAATCAACACCGGAGGAATCGATGGAAAGTGAAGCAGCCGCCTTTGCAACAAGCAGCAGATAGCAACATCAACGGTGATGTAACAGGCACGACTCTTACATCACCGCGGAAATATATAAGCTATTCAGACCATTACGATTCTTTGCTGAAAAGTCTGTCTCCAATGCACAAAGAAAATAAATTGAATTCAAACTCTGCGCGGCAATTCGATGCAAAGCAGTACAACCATTCGAATTCAGAGCAAAAGGCCGCACTCGAAGTATCGATCGCGAAACTTTGGCAAGAATTGCTTGGTCTGCCGAGCGTCGGTCTCGAAGACAATTTCTTCGAGATGGGTGGCACATCCTTAATTGCTACAGTGCTGCTCACAAAACTAAACCAGGCACTGAACTTGAGTCTCCCTATCGCAGCCGTCTTTGAATATCCGACCGTGCGTGCCATGACAGAATTCCTGAGCGACAAGGACAACTTTGGGGTGGAAGAAATTGTCCAGTCCACGCCGCGCAAGCAGATTGACAAGTCGAATACATCCTCTGCAATCGCCATCATCGGCATGACCGGGCGCTTTCCAGGGGCGGAATCTGTCGAGGACTTCTGGGCGAATCTCTGTAATGGAGTGGAATCCATTTCTTTCTTCGACCAGGAAGAATTGGAATCGCAGGAGCGGTTCACTGGCTTGGCACCCAACTATGTTGCAGCCCGGCCCATTCTCCAAAACACGGCGATGTTCGATGCGGACTTCTTCGGAATTTATCCCAAGGAAGCTGAACAGATGGATCCGCAACACCGCGTATTCCTCGAGTGTGCATGGGAAGTTCTTGAACGCGCGGGATATGATCCGGCGCACACAAAAGACGCGGTAGGAGTTTTCGCCGGATGCAGCATGAATACCTACTTCATGCACAACCTGGCTGCAAATCGAAGCTTCCTCGAAACTTTTACCGGCGGGTATCAGGTCGGCTCATACGTAACGATGCTCGGCAACGACAAGGATTTTCTGCCTACACGCGTCTCCTACAAACTGAACTTGCGTGGCCCCAGCATCAACGTCCAAACTGCTTGCTCTACGTCACTGGTCGCGGTTTGCCAGGCGTGCCAAAGTCTATTAACTGACGGCTGCGACATGGCGCTCGCAGGGGCCGTATCCATTACTTTTCCCGAACGACGCGGCTACATTCCACAGGAAGGTGGGATCGTCTCAGAAGACGGTCATTGCCGTCCATTCGACCATCGTGCTACTGGAACCGTCTTCGGATCAGGTGCGGCCATTTTATTGCTGAAGCGACTGGATGACGCCATTGCCGACGGCGATCAAGTGCTCGCCGTCATCCGCGGTTTCGCGTTAAACAACGATGGTTCCAATAAAGTTGGCTACACCGCGCCGAGTGTTGAAGGTCAGTCCCAGGTCATTCTACGGGCTCAACAGATGGCGGGAGTCACAGCTGACTCCATCTCCTATATTGAGGCACATGGAACGGCCACACCGCTTGGCGACCCTATTGAAGTTGCAGCACTAGCAAAAGCATTCAGCAAGTCCACACATGCCCGGCAATTCTGCTCCATCGGCACAGCCAAGGCGAATGTTGGCCATCTGGATGTCGCCGCAGGAGCTACTGGGCTGATCAAAACCGTATTACAGATCGAAAATCGCACCATTCCTAAGCTGCTTCATTTTGAAAAGCCGAATCCTCATCTGGATCTGAACAACACTCCGTTTAAGGTTGCCCAAAATACTCAGCCATGGAAAACAGACAGCCTGCCACTCCGTGCAGGCGTGAGTGCCTTTGGTATGGGCGGAACAAACGCTCACGTCATCGTTGAAGAAGCCCCAGTTCCCACTCTTTCTGACCAGGGACGCGCACATCAGCTGCTGCTTTGCTCAGCGAAAACGCCAACCGCTCTTACAACGATGACCAATGATCTTGCACATTTCTTCGCAACGCAATCAGATGTCAATCTCGCCGACGCAGCCTATACACTCCAGACTGGACGCAGTCGCCACAAGCACCGTAGTGCGCTTGTCGCAAGCAGCGCAGAGGAAGTATCGGAAGCGCTCAAGAAACAAAGCAGTGAAATTCTGCGCGAAGACACACCTTTAGAAAATCCATCCATCGTCTTTTGCTTTCCCGGCCAGGGTGTGCAGGCGGTGAATATGGGGCGCAAGCTGTATGAGTCCGAGCCGGTTTTCCGGCAAGTGATGGATGAATGCAACACCATCCTGCGACCGCTACTTGGCGAGAACCTCCTCGATCTTCTCTACTCCTCTGAAACTGCAACAGACGCAGCGGCGCGCCTGAATGAAACAGCATACGCGCAGCCGGCGATCTTCGCATTTGAATACGCATTGGCGCAGCTCTGGCTCTCATGGGGAATCTGTCCGGACGCGATGGTTGGCCATAGCATTGGCGAGTATGTGGCGATGTGCATTGCCGGAGTCTTCTCACTTGAAGATGCCCTGCGACTCATCGCCGTGCGCGGACGATTTATGCAGAAGATGCCGCGTGGCTCTATGTTGAGTGTGCGCGCCAGTCAGGAAAGAGTTGTCGCGTTGATAGGCAATGATCTTGACCTCGCGGCTGTCAATGGACCACAACTCTGCGTAGTCTCGGGCCCGGATGACGCCATCGCAGCATTCGCTGCGAAGCTTGATGGGCAAGGAATCGTTCATCGCAAGTTGGCCACATCACACGCCTTCCATAGCCGTATGGTGGACCCTGCCCTCGCTCCGTTCGCGGAGTTTGTGCGGGGTATCGTTTTCGGAGCACCAACAATTCCATGCGTTTCCACTCTGACAGGGAAATGGATCACAGGACAGGAAGTCGCGCATCCCGAATACTGGACGCGTCAATTGAGAAGCACAGTACGGTTTGCCGACGCCATTCGCGAACTGGCACGCACGCCAGAACGAATCTTTCTCGAAGTCGGACCCGCTGAAACGCTTGTGCAACTCATTCGTCCGACAATGAATGAGAAAAGCACCGTGAAAGCGAATGCACACATCGCGCTTGCTTCGCTGCCTTCGGTACGCGACGGGGTTTCTGAAGATAAAGCCATCCTGAACACGCTTGGACGTCTCTGGCTGTCAGGTGCCACTCCAGATTGGAACACTTTTCATGCAGGCTACATGCGCAAACGCATCCTGCTGCCAACATATCCTTTTGAGCGAAAAAGATTTTGGGTAGCACCTCCGCGAATTCCAACTTTGCCCCCGACAACCTATGCAGTGACAGCTCCAGTAGAAGAGGAACAACACCCGATGACCACACCGGTTGCCAACGGTTCTGCAATGTTGAATGAGCTTCAGCTTCTTATTACCGACCTCTCTGGTATCGATCTCGCAGGTGCCGATCCAGAATCGTCTTTCCTTGAGCTTGGATTTGACTCTCTCTTTCTGACGCAATTGACACAGGCAATTCAGGGAAAATACCGCTTAAAACTTACTTTTCGTCAGATCATGGAGAACTATCCTACTCTGAGAGCACTCACAGCGCATCTTGAGGCAAATGTAACGCCTGAGCTACGCACGGCTGCACCGAGCAATGTGGCGCCTCCCGCACAGATTGCAGCGACGACGAGCGTTCCGGCACTGCTCGCTGCGGCTGCACCGCTTATCACTCCCACTGGCACTATGGAGGCGCTCTTCACCGCGCAGATGCAGGCTTTGACCGGTCTCTTCCAGCAGCAGTTAGCCATACTTGGTGCGTCACAGCTGGACTCTGCACCCGCGTCGCTTTCGATTCAAACTAAGACACAACAAGTTGTTCCATCTAAAGCGATTTCTCCTGCTACGACGGCAACTACAGCTGCTTCGTCCCCAACGTTTGACGACAAGCCGACGAAGCCAGTCTTTACGCCATTCAAGCCGTTGCAGCTCAGCGACGACAATAAGCTAAACGCTGTACAAGAAAAATACCTTAGCGACTTCATTCATCACTACAATCAGCGCAGCTCTCGTTCGAAGAAGTTTACGCAGGAACACCGCAAGGTATTTGCCGATGGCCGCGTCGTATCGGGATTCAATGCACAGATCAAGGACCTCATCTATCCGCTGGTTGTAGATCGCGCCAAAGGTTCGTATCTGTGGGACAAAGACGGCAACCGTTACATCGATATTTTGAATGGCTATGGAGCCATCCTCTTTGGCCACTCGCCCGATTTTCTTGTGGATGCAGTGCATAAGCAGCTGGATTTGGGTTTTGCCATCGGACCGCAAACTGAGCTTGCCGGCGAATGTGCAGGGTTGGTGCACGATCTCACGGGAATGGAGCGGGTTACTTTCTGCAACACAGGCTCTGAGGCGGTTATGGGAGCCATGCGTCTGGCACGCACTGTCACCGGCCGCAACCTGATTGTGCTCTTCTCCGGTGACTATCATGGCAGTTTTGATGAAGTGCTGGTAAAAGCTGTAGGCGGCCACCGCTCGATGCCGGTCGCACCAGGCATTCCACGTGAAAGCGTCGCGAACATTCTTGTGCTCGACTACGGCACGCCGGAAAGTCTTGAAATCATTCGCCAGCGCGCCCATGAGCTTGCTGCAGTTCTCGTCGAGCCGGTACAGAGCCGCCATCCCGATCTCCGCCCCGCAGAATTCCTAAAGGAGGTCCGTCGCATCACCCAGCAAAATGGAACCGCGCTCATCTTCGATGAAGTGGTCACCGGCTTCCGCACACACCCTGGAGGCATGCAGGCTGTCTATGGCATCCAGGCGGACCTGGCAACCTATGGCAAAGTTGTAGCGGGCGGCCTGCCTGTCGGCGTGCTCGCCGGAAGTTCGGCCTTCATGGACGCGCTCGACGGAGGCATGTGGCAGTACGGTGATTCGTCTTTCCCCGAAGCGGGCGTTACTTTCTACGCGGGAACCTTCATGAGGCACCCGCTGGCACTTGCCGGTGTGCGCGCTTGCCTGCAACACATCAAGAAAGAAGGTCATGGACTGCAAGAGCGACTTGCCACCAAGACTGCAAGCCTCGTGCATGACATTCAGGGCATGCTGAAGGATTTTTCCCATCCGTCCTCAATCGAGACATATTCGTCGTGGTTCTATCTGCCTGCAGCAACCGACCCCTTCCTCACCCGCATGCTGCATTTCCATCTGCGCGAGCAGGGCGTGCATATTCAGGAAGGTTTTCCCTGCTTTCTGACAACTGCACATTCGGACGCAGACTTCGACTTTGTTCGCGAAGCCTTTCACAGCAGCTTGCGGGCGATGCGTGCTGGGCAAGCGCTACCACAACCCACAGGTACACTGAGTACATTAGAAGAGCCAGCCGCAGCACAATCTGCTTCGTTGGAGACTGCGACCCGTTCTATTCCGATCACCGAAGCGCAACGCGAAATCCTTCTTGGAGCGCAGCTCGGAGACGACGCGAATTGCTCCTTCAATGAATCGACTTCGCTAGCGCTCAAGGGCAAATTAAATGAACGGGCATTGATAAGCGGGCTTGAACAGCTCGTTCAACGCCATGACTCTTTGCGTCTCAATTTTGATATGGGCAGCGAGACCGCCGTTGTCGCTCCGTCAGCTGCAATCAAGGTGGAACGCCACGACCTAAGTCAGCTTTCCGCAAAAGAAAGAGCGGCACAGCATCAGGCCCTCATCGATCAGGAGAGTTCAACGCCTTTCGATTTAGTGCACGGACCCTTGTTCCGGATTCATTTGATCCGTCTGGCTGCTGATGAACATGTTGTCCTCTTCACGGCGCACCACATCATTTTTGACGGCTGGTCGACAAATGTATTCTTTAACGAACTGAGCGATCTCTATAACGCAACGGTAAACGGACATAAGACCAATCTCCCCATTCCCATTACCTTCACCCAATTCGCTATCGACCAGCGCGAGCACGTGGCGAATGACAATTGTCGCACCACGGAGACCTTTTGGATGGAGCAGTTCGACACCACACCGTTGCCCTTGCAAATCCCTACGGACAGACCGCGTACCACCGTGCGCAGCCATGAAGGCGCAACAAACCGCTACGTTTTTGATAGCGAATTATTCCAAGCCGTCCGCAAAGCCGGCGCACGCCAGGGCAGCACGTTATTCGCTACATTGCTTGCCGCCTTTGCCCAACTGATCCATCGTCTTTCAGAGCAGGACGACGTCGTGATCGGCATCCCGATGGCGGGGCAGTCGAAAATAAACAACGGATCGACGCTTGTTGGACACTGCGTCAACTTCCTGCCGATTCGCAGCCGACTGTTGGCAGATCAAACGCTTGCTGACTTTCTGAAGCAAACACGCAAGATGCTACTCGATGCCTATGATCATCAGGACTATACATATGGCACGCTGCTACACAAACTCAAACTGCCACGCGATCCCTCTCGTCCAGGGCTGATTGAAGTTCAGGCGAATGTAGAACAGGTAGGGGCAAGTCTTTCTTTCGATGGGCTATCAGCCGATCTTCGCTCCAACGGAAAAAAACATGTCAACATGGATCTGTTCTTCAACTTCGTCGACCGTGGCGCCGAGCTTTGGTTGGAGTGCGACTATAATACTGGCCTTTTTGACAGTGCAACGATTGACCGCTGGTTCGGGCACCTAAACGCCATACTGCAGGCGTTTGCTCAGGATCTGACACAACCCTGCACTGACGTTTCACTGTTGACACGGATGCAACAGCAGGAAATTCTTGTTGACTGGAATCGAACATCTACGGACTATCCTCGTAACAATTCCATCCATCGAATCTTTGAACAACAGGTCATTCAAACACCTGACTCGATTGCACTGATCGCAGGCAAACACAACCTAACCTATGCGGAGATCAACGAAAAAGCCAATCAGCTCGCTCACTATCTCATCCGCGCAGGCATCCGGCCTGGCGCGCGCGTGGCGCTCTGCGCAGATCGCTCAGCGGAAGTCATCGTAAGCCTGCTGGCTATACTTAAAACTGGGGCTGCCTACGTCCCGATCGATCCGAGTTACCCGGCGCAGCGCCTTATATATCTCATCAGCGACTCGGCAGCAAAGATACTGCTCACACGTAGCACGATCGCTGACAAGCTGCCGCAACTCGATACGAACGTCCTTTTGCTGGATCAGGAGTGGCCGACAATCGCTCTTGAAAGCAGCTCTAATCTTTCTCATGATGGCCACGCAGAAGATCTCGCGTACGTCATGTACACCTCCGGCTCTACGGGAAATCCAAAAGGTGTTCTGGTGCCGCATCGCGCGATTGCTCGCCTGGTCAAAAACAATTCTTTTGCCAGCTTTAGCGCAGATGAGGTGTTTCTGCAGCTCGCACCTCTATCATTCGACGCAGCCACTTTTGAAATCTGGGGAGCATTCCTCAATGGTGGACGCCTGGTATTGGCCACTGGCGAACGGATAACACCGGAAGACATTGGACTCCATATCAAGGAGCATGGCGTTACAACGCTTTGGCTTACCGCCGCGCTATTCCATCTCATCGCCACAGAGCACATCGAAATTTTGCGTCCGTTGCGTCAATTGCTTGCCGGCGGTGACGTACTGTCTCTCACCCATGTGCGCCGTGTCTGTGAGCAACTGCCTCACTTAAAGCTCATCAATGGATATGGGCCGACGGAAAACACCACGTTCACTTGCTGTCACACCGTTACGCTTGAAAGTACTACCGCGGGCACTGTGCCAATTGGAAGACCTATTGCAAATACCCGCATATATATTCTCGATTCGAATATGCGGCCAGTACCTCCAGGCGCGACCGGAGAGCTGTATGCTGCAGGCGATGGACTTGCCTTGGGTTATTTGAATGCTTCAGAACTAACCGCAGCAAAGTTCATCGACCACATATTCACCAATGACTGCTCAGAGCGCCTCTATCGCACCGGAGACCTTGCCCGATATCGCGCAGACGGCACAATCGAATTTCTTGGCCGCATGGATACACAAGTCAAGATTCGCGGCTATCGCATTGAGTTGGCCGAAATTGAATATGCGCTCGAACAGTCTCCCAAAGTGCGTTCTGCCGTAGTCGCTGTACGCACGGACTGGGTTACGCCGAATGACACTCCGGGCGATAAGCGGCTGGTGGCATATGTCATTCCAGAACAGCCCGGAGACAATAACTCCCTGATGCAGGAACTTCGGCAATATTTGCTGGAGCGTCTGCCGGAATATATGCGCCCAGCGGCGATGATGGTTCTGGAAAGCTTTCCGCGGACAGTGAATGGCAAGATCGACCGACGCGCTTTGCCTGCTCCCGTTCCTGAACAACTGCTGCGCAAAAGGACAATCGTCTACCCACGTAATCAGAATGAAGAAATTCTAGCGGGCATTTGGACGAAAACGCTTGCGTTGAAAGAAGTCGGCGTGGAAGACAGCATCTTTGAGCTGGGAGGAGATTCCCTTCTCATCTTCCGCATCACTGCACTTGCCAATCAGGCAGGGCTGAAAGTAAATGCACGACACTTCTTTCAGCATCGAACAATTGCCGGCATCTGCTCACAACTGGAAGAAACCGCGACGATCTCAGTCAAAGCTAATGCAGTTGCGCCGATCCAAGCAATCCCACGCTCGCAGTACCGCCAAAAGCTTCAATCACTTAAGTAAGCAACATGGACCGACAATTGATGTCCGCTGATCATGAAGAGCTCACTCCAAAGGCTGGACCCATGACCCTACCCGTGCAAGATGCTTCAGCAGAAATACCACAAAAAACTGAGGATGTGTATCTCTTCCCCGCTAGCTTGGAGCAGCATCGTTACTGGATTTTAGATCAGGTCGACCAGGCTTCTACGGCTTCCAACATGGCCATCACTTTTCGCCTTGTTGGAGAGATAGATGACATATTGGCGGAGAAAAGTATTTGTGCGCTTACTTTGCGTCACGAAGCGCTACGCACAACATTCAGAATGATCGATGGTGCTCTCAATCAGGTCATCTCAGAAGAGCCGCTCTATCATTTTTCTGTATCCGATCTCAGGATTCTTCCCAAAGAAGAGCGCTCAGAACAGGCGGAGAAGATCATTCGTGAGCATAGTCATGTCGCGATGAATCTGGCTACGGGGCCGCTCTTCTTCGCGCGTCTTATTCACGTAAGCGATCAGGATCACTTTCTCGCCTGCACCATGCACCATATTGTGTGTGACGGGTGGTCGAATGGAATCCTCGTACGCGACTTCGCGGAATTCTACTCCGCATACTCGCAGGATCGTTCGCCCGAACTCGCCGAACTTCCTTTCCAATTTGCCGACTTCACCATTTGGCAAAAAGAATGGCTGGCCAGCGAAGCGGCCGAAGATGCATTGAATTTTTGGAGAGAACAGATACGGCGTGAGATACCTGCTGTCGATCTGCCTACGGATTATCCGAGAAATGCCCGCAAGGATGGTCCAGGCGATATCGAATCCCAGTTGATGCCCCCACCTCTGAACGAGCGGTTGAAAAGGTTTTGCCGCGAGCGGGGGACGACAAACCACCAGGTTCTACTGGCCGTTTTTCAATGCCTTATTTCACGCTACACCAGCCAGGAGCAATTTCTACTCGGCTCAAGTATTGCAAACCGCACTCAGGCGGGAATGGATCATGTGGTAGGCCGCTTTGCGAATCCTCAGGTCATCCTCGCAGACGTTTCCGGCAATCCAGGTTTTGATGAGTTGCTCCATCGCGTAGTTGAGTGGACAACCTCTGCCTACGCGCATCAGGATTTGCCTTTTTCGCGTCTTATGGAAGAGTTTCAGCTTGATCAGAGTGGCGCAACATCGCAGTTTTTACAGATCTACTTTGTTTATCAGAAAGCCTTCATGCAGCCCCAGAATGCTGGGGCATTGCAAGTTGCTCCCCGTCCTTCCGTGAGCGGCGGCGTCAATTTCGATCTTTTAGTCAGCATTGTGGAGCGCGCTGAAGGCCCAAGGATGCAGATCGAGTACAACACCGATCTTTTCAAACGAGAGCGCATACGGAAGTTTATTCAGCAATACATTCGTGTACTCGCTTCTGTTCTGGATGCGCCGGCTTTGAAGATTTCTCAGTTACCCCTTCTTTCATCCGACGAAGAACTGGCCCTGCGTCGAGCCGGAAGCGGTCCTTCCCTGTCCCGCATTTATTCTTCCTCCCTTGTCGAAGCATTTGATAGACATGCGTCGGCTTTCGGAACGGCCACTGCTGTCATTGCCGGCGATGCGCGCACTTCATGGAAAGCCCTTGCTGACAAAAGCATTCAGTTTGCATATGCGCTCCAGAACCTGAATATTGAACAAGGCCAAATCGTCGCACTGCGCATGGAACCCAACTCGGATGCGGCAGCGGCGGCACTTGCAATCTTGCGTATCGGCGCAGTTGCTTTACCGATTCCGGGCTCGACAAGTGCCGACGAGTGGAAGCGCATGCTTGCCCAACTGGAACCAGCGGCTGTTTTGGCCGGGTCTGAGTTCTCAAGTGATCTTTCATCACTTATTAGCTTCGAAAAATTGAGTAAATTGGCACGTCCCCACGGCGATCTACCATCTATTCTCGCCGGGGCTCCTGCATGGTGCGGATTAAGTCTCGACAAGGCTGGCCAGTACCAGACACATATCGCTACACACGAACAAACCGCTGCCTCTCTGGCTGGTGCTGCCCAGGCGCTTCATCTTACCGCAGGCGATGCTATCGCAATTAGAGCCGCTTCTACGTCAACGGATGCGTGGGTTGATTTACTGCTTCCGTTAACCAGCGGAGCAAGCATCTTGCATTTGCATAACGCGACCGACGCTCAACTACAGGCTATTCTTGTCCGCGAACAAATCAGCTTTGCATGTGCTACCCCCGGGGAATGGCTTGCACTACTTGACAGCGGTTGGTGTGGCGACCGCAGATTGCAGATGATCTGCCGTGGAGATCGTCTTCCTTCTACGGTGAGCAAACGCTTTGTTCCACTAGGACGTGTCTGGTCACTTATCTCATCCGCCCTGGCCGGCGGTCCCATAAGCGTGGCGTCACTCGATAAAGAATCCCCGTGTAAGAATCCGGCTAGCCCGCTACCTGGACAGGCATTTACAGTCATTGATGCGTGGGACAACCCTGTCCCTGAAGGCGTCATTGGCGAGCTGGTGCTGTCGAATGCCGAGACATCGACCAAGACAGGACTTTTGGCTCAATACCCTCTCGGCGGCAGTTTTGAGGTTGTCGACCAAGTGCGGAATCGGGTACGCCTGCATGGATACCGTTTACGCCTGGGTGAGATTGAAGATCGTCTCATCGCATGCCACGGAGTGGGATATGCGAAGGCAGCAATTCAGAATGATTCCAGAGAAAGCCTAGCATTAGTTGCTTATATTGCAGGGACGAATGGAACATCTCCTGATGTTGGCGAAGTGAGCCGGCTCCTTCGTTCTTCCGCTCCCGGCCATCTTGCTTGTGCAGAACTTTTATCAGTAGACAACATTGTTCTCCGCCCGGACGGATCGCCTGACGCTAACTCACTTTCCCAATTTAATGTGACCACAACTGATCTGACGAATAGCGAGGATTACATTCCCCCAAGGGATGAGATTGAATCAAGACTTGTCGAAATCTGGGAAGATGTTCTCGGCGTCAAGGGTATAGGCATACGAAATAGCTTTTTCACGCTTGGCGGCTATTCGTTAATGATCGTGCGTCTGTTTGCCCGCATCAATAAGGCAATGAATGCTTCTTTGCCCATTACTACTATTTTTAATGCTCCGACCGTCGAGCAACTGGCGGACATTCTGAGGGGTCGTCGCGCTTACTCTTCCATTGTTCCCGTAAGAACAGAAGGCACCAAGCCGCCGTTTTTTATGATCCTTTCGTATCTTCTTTATGGATCGCTGCCGGATGCGATTGGGAGTGAATATCCCTTTTATGGATTAAGAGAATTGGACGGCGAAAAAACCACGACACCGGAATTGCGGGCGGCCGCATATGTCAAGGCGATTCGCTCCATTCAGCCGCGCGGTCCCTATTACCTGGGCGGGTGGTGCGCGGCAGGGCCACTTACGATCGAGGTTGGCCGTCAGCTCATGGAAAGTGGACAACAGGTCGGTCTCGTCACCCTGTTTGACTCATGGCACCCTGGATATGCGGAGAGACTGAAACAAGAACAAAAAACAGCCGGGATCTCCACACTCAGCGCGAAGCTGCGTCACAGATATATCTTCCACCGCGATAAAATGCGGAACCAGACAGCTGCGGGCGGACTTGGTTACCTTCACACTGTTGCCGTGAATAAACTTCGCTCGATGCGTGATGCTGTTTACTTAAAACACTGGTCTGCCACAACAAAGGCCTTCAAAACTCTTGGGTTTCCGCTGCCGGACTTTATGCACAACCTCACAGAAACAACGCTTTTATCGCTTCAACGGTACGAACCTCGGCCATTTCGCGGCAACGTTATGCTAATGCGCGCGATGAAGGCTCCAAATCTTCCCGGAGCCGACGCCACGTGCGGGTGGAACAAAATAGTCGAAGGAGCCATCGATGTCCGATGGGTGCCGGGGGATCACGAAACCATGTTCCTTGAGCCTAATTTAGAGGCCGTTGGCAAGAACCTCCGAGAAAGCCTTGAACAAGCACAGCAAAGGCTCTGAAACACGGATTTCGAAAGAACATGTATGTTAAAAACACCTCTTGAGAGTCGTGCGAAATGCATCCCAGAATGCGGGCAAAAAAATGCTTACGCTCATAACGCGCCGCAACTTTCCGCATCTCTCGGACCCGCGCCTGAATTGACAGAGGGCCATATTCACGTATGGACAGTTTGCAGACTTCCCGGGAGCCCTTCGAGTTATTTACCGCTTTTGAGCAAAGAAGAATTCGACCGTGCATCGGTCATGCGCTCTCCGGAACTGTTTCATCGATTTGTTGCTGACCATGGCACGCTTCGCCTGCTTTTGAGTGCTTATCTTGAAGCAGACCCACAAACGCTTCCACTAGTAGTCGACCATTATGGCAAGCCTGCCCTGAATATTCCGCGTTGCCGTCTGCGCTTTAACATGTCACATTCAGGCAAGCTTACGATGATTGCTCTTTGCCTCGATTCTGAAATAGGGATCGACGTCGAAGCGATTCGTCCCATTGTTGAATGGGAAGACATTGCAGCCACGCATTTCTCATCGCATGAGAGAGAGTCTCTTCAAGCGGAAGATCCTAAAGGGCGAGAAAGCGCATTCTTTCGGTGCTGGACGCGAAAGGAAGCTGTTATCAAGGCCGTTGGAATGGGGCTCTCTATACCTCTCGACAGTTTCACCGTCAATACGTCTCTGACGGAGCCCGCAGCTTTATTGCACTGTGCATGGGATCCAGAGGCAATTTCGCGCTGGTCTTTAGTTCACCTGGAACCTGCGACCGGCCACGTCGGAGCGCTTGCTGTCCAAGGCGCAAATTTGTCTGTACAGCAGTTCAACTGGCCATCGGAATACACCGAGAATTATTCCTGATGCCACGGTCCCACTCGTGCTCTGTGATAGGTATCACGCGACACAACCTGTAATCAGATACATATCTATAGTTTGGACTCATAACGCAATGCAGCTAGCTCGTTGAAGCTGTTCCTATCATGAAAAATCCGCTCAGCATCCTATTGTTATTGCCAGCTCTTTTTTCCCTCTACTATGTAGTTCGAGGATATACAGAGAAGGCATTTCTGCAGCTCTACCTTCCGGCTCTTTTAGGACTTCCATTTTATTATGCATGTCGTCTGCCACACATGCCTCCCATTTCAGTGGCGGAAGCAATCCTGATTCCAATCGCTTTCGGAACGGTCATTCGATCATTTTCCAAATGGCGTTTTTGCCGTGTGGACTTATGGGTGGTCTTGTTCATGTGCAGTCTGGCAGCGAGTGAAGTCCTTCGCGAAAACATACTCAATGACGGAATCTTTGTTGTGCTCAGCGCTATCACGAGCATGCTATTTCCATATATAGTCGGGCGTTTGCTGATCGAACCTCAATTACGCCTCCAAACAGCAAAGCGGTTTGTCGTCATTTCATTATTCCTTACGTTGATTGGCCTGTATGAATTGAGGATGGGAATCAACCCATATTCGATCATCGCATCCAAGCTGTTTGGCTTCAGCCACATTGAATGGACACTTCAAATGAGGGGCGGTCGCGCACGAATCGCGACATCGTTCAGCGACGCCGAATTAGCAGGAATAGTTTTTACGATTGCGATAGCGTTGAATTGGTCGCTGATTCAAGTGAATAAGCTTGCTCATTGCAGATTGGACGAACCCCGTGGCTTCTTTGCAAAACTTCAAAGATGGCATCTTCCCGGCCTGATTCTTTTCGGCTTACTGCTCCTGACCCAGTCTCGAGGACCGTTGCTGGGTGCTGCACTGGCGTTTGCGATCATCCAAATTCCGAAGTTTAAAAACACAAGACGAGCCAGCATTGTTATGGCAGTTCTCTTAGTACTTGGTGGTCTGGCGGTTTATTCATATTTAGATCGCTATACTGCGTCATCGAACGATGGGGCGGCTAGTGAACAGCAAGCCAGCGCGGCATATCGACGTCTTCTACTGGAAAACTATAAGCCGATCGTTGAAGAAGGAGGATGGCTCGGGTGGAGCACGATCAGCCGTCCGCAAGTTCGAGGGCAGGAATCCGTCGATAATGAATTTCTGCTCGTTCAGCTCATTCAGGGCCGACTCGGTTTAATTTTATTTGTTCTGATCGGGGCGGATACAGTCTGGCGATTAATTCAATCTACATGGCGGTTCAGGAGGCGGGAAGATCTTTATTTCGCGTTTAGCCTACTAGCTGCAATGGGCGCCCTTTGGTTTACGATCACGACAGTTTATCTGGGTGAACAACTACCCCAAATCGCCTTTCTGTTGATTGGCTGGAGTCAGTCGCTCCATGAGACTCAAGATGGCCGAGCAGAGCATCTGTCAGCGCCTGAAATCGCGAGATTCAATTTTAAACGGGTGTTTGTTTAACAGAGACAATCTCGCTCTTTAATCTGTAACAAGCCGATGTTCAATGACGTTTTATAAGGGAACTGATGAGTACGAACGTTCTATCCGTTGAAGTTTCAGAGCAGAAAACGGACTTTCACAAGAATCTCGAACAGCGTGCGCTTAAGGGAACCAGCTATGTGGTCCTTGCCTACGGCCTCGCCACAGGACTCCGGTTAATCAGCAGCATGGTGCTAAGCCGTCTGTTCGCTCCGGCATATTTTGGCCTGATGGCCCTGACCACAACGATCATCGTGGGCCTTTATCTCGTTTCGCACCTTGGACTCGAAGATGGCGTAATTCAGCATGCAAATGGAGAGCAATCCAATTTTCTCTTTACGGCCTGGACACTTCAGGTGATACGGGGTGCATTACTATTTCTTATTACGATTCCGCTCGCCTTCCCAGTTGCCGCTTTCTATCACGAGCGACTTCTGATTTCTCTGCTCCCCATGCTTGGTTTTACCTGTATCGTTGGAGCCTTTTCATCACCATCATTATTATTGCTTGCTCGGCAGATGGGAGTCGCCAGAGTATCTTTTCTAGAGCTATTGACAGCACTTGTTCAGTTCGCAGTTACGGCAATCTGGGCTTTGATTCATGCCGATATTTGGGCGTTGGTAGGCGGTAAGTTAGTCTCAGAAATCGTACGAACAGCGGTGAGCTATTATATCGCTCCGACTACACGTCCCAGATTTATCCTGGAACCGGAAGCGTTTAGCTACTTAATCCGATTTGGCCGATGGATCCTGCTAAGTACTGGCTTAACTTTTTTTGCACTCCAATCGGATCGTTTGATATTGGGCAAGCTTATCTCGTGGCAGATGCTTGGCGTCTATGGCATCGCATATACATTGTCCGACGTGCCAAGGCAGGTTATTAGCCAGTTCTCCAGTCGTGTTGGCTACCCTTTTATTGCAAGATTTTCAGGCCTGCCACGCCCGGAGTTCCGCAGCGTACTGATGCGTTATCGTGGCTATGTTCTGGCGCTTGGTGCCCTGGCATTGACAGTTGTCATTACCACAGGAGACAGGTTTATCTTTCATGTCTACGACAAGCGCTACCATCAGGCAGCCTGGATGGTCGTTATTCTTGGCTGTGGCCTGTGGCATACATTAATTAGCGCCACAATGACACCTGTGCTTTTATCGATACAAAAAGCCTATTATCACACCATCGCAATGGCTCTTTATTGCCTGACTCTATTCATCTGTCTGCCACTTGGATTTCATTTATTTGGAATACTGGGTGCTGTTGTTGCAGTGGCCATCAGCGATTTTCCAGTATATGTTGTGAGCAGCTTTGCATTAGCCCGGGAAAAGATCTCACTAATCCGACAGGACATGCAACTGACGCTGCTATTCCTGGTTCTGCTTAGCATTGCATTGCTGCTGAGATATAGCGTCGGCTTGCCGACCCCTTTCCACGCTATACCATGACGAATCCGCCTTCGAATTTAGTTGCAATAATTTCCTCGTTTTGCTCGCAATGACAGCTAGATAACACTTACAGTCGATCTGTTTTTAAATGGGCAGATTGTTTCGAGTATGCCTTTCCTCTCAAACTGCACAACGGGTTTATTCGTCGCTTCTAACACGATCGCCTGGATCACTGTCTCAGCCGAACGATAACTCATTGGAGATAAGTAAATGAAAATCGTCTTTATTCTCCCACAGGAAGGGACTCAGCCTATTGGGGGATTCAAGGTGGTGTACGAATACGCGAACCGTCTGGCGAAGCGAGGAAACCAAATACATATTCTTCACCTGGCTTCCGCGATGCCAAGGGGGGTACGTAGACGGCCCAGGGAAAAATTACGGGCGTTCCGGTACTTCCCATTTGCAATTAGAGGAAATTGGAAACCTGGCAAATGGTTTCAGTTAGATCCTGCGGTCAAGATTTCCTGGATACCATGGCTTTCTAAAATATTTATGCCTGAGGCTGATGCTTACATCGCGACCTGGTGGGCCACAGCTGAGCATTTGAATTCAATTCGCAACCTCTCCGGCAAACGATTTTATTTCATCCAGGGCCTCGAGACATGGAGCGGTCCGCCAGAACAGGTTATGGCCACCTGGAAGATGCCGCTTGAGAAGATTGTCATTGCCAGATGGTTAGAAAAGATCGCTGCCGACATCGGAGAGCGAAGCCGTTACATCCCAAACGGTCTTGATTTTGCGAAGTTCGGATGTGACGTGCCACCCGAATTACGCGATGGAGAGCGTATTGCAATGCTATTTAACAGCCAATTTAAAAGAAAAGGATCAGCCGAAGGATTGGCAGCCGCATGCAAGCTGAAAGATAAATACCCAAATCTTAAGGCCGATTTTTTTGGTATTTATGAACGACCGGCGAAAATGCCTTCATGGATCACCTACCATCAAGATCCTGCTCAGATAGAACTACGGAGAATCTATAACAGCGCAGCGATTTTTCTTGCCCCAAGTTATAGCGAAGGCTGGGGCCTCACACCTTCGGAAGCAATGACATGCGGTGCAGCGGTGGTAGCGTCCGATATTGGAGGGCATCAGGAATTTTGTAAACAGAATGAAACAGCTATGCTTGTCCCTGCGCAGAGTTCCGACAAGCTCGCCGATGCGGCTAGTCTGTTAATCGATAACCAGGCTCTTCGCATTCGATTAGCCAAGAACGGATGCGACAACATTCACAACTTCACTTGGAGTGCTTCAATAGACGCCTTCGAACGGGTCTTGCTAGGAGGCTCAGAAGATTCGCCAGAAGGTTACCCCTCAATACCGTCATCGAATAGATCAAATGCAGTTATGGCATCTACGCATCATTGATTGGTAAAAGTCCAGTTAGATACTTGATGCGCAGCATCTACGGCCTTTCGTTCGCCAGTGAAGCCAGCATACGCCGCATTGCCGCCCACGGCAGCTGGTATATCCACGGGAAATTTTTGACTAGCAACTGTTCCAGTTTTTGTGTCTGTCAGTGCGAGCAATAAGGTTGAGCCATCATATGTCAGGCGTGCGTGAAATACATCGCCGCTCTCCAGCTTGATTCCACTTGTTCCCAGATTAAATATCAGGCTGGCTGGCTCGATCCCATTTATACATATACCCGCAATGCTGACACCCTTGCTCACCGTTTTATCTAAGGTAAACTTAACCGATACATTGCTGTTTACTTTACTGCCACGCTCATTCCCGAGTGCCCAAATACCTTTGCGGTCATTTTGGAGCGTGAATGTCAGTCCATTTCCAGAGACGTCTGTCATCTTGAAGTCGAAATCGGTGCTGAACCGATTCACTGAAACCTTATTCGTATACCATGCGCTTCCTGCCTGCACTGATTTACCATTGGCCAACTGAATAGTATTGCTATCAACGGAAGCTGCGCCGTTGGTAGACAGCATCGTAGAATTGATTCGAATTAGACTGGGCGAGTCAGCAGATGCGGTAGAAGGGCCAATCGTTCGTATGGCTGTAACTGAATCGTTGTCTGTATGCGCTATGACGGTTGCAATCGCTTCATTGGCCGTGCCATTTGTTGAGCCCGGCTGAGCTTTTGTGCGTGGGCCACCTACAAACTTAAAAGTTGTGGCCGCTGTAGCCGATGATGTAATTGCATTGGAAAAAGTCCAACTGAGGATCTCTTGAGTAGCAACAGAACCTCCCGTACTTCCCGTGAACCCTACGTAGGCTGAAGTACCACCAACTGCTTTTGGAATATCCACTATAAATGGTAGAGTGGCCACTGCCCCGGTCCTCGTGTCAGTCAGGGTTATGGCTAAAGTTGTTCCGTCATATGTGACATGTGCTTGAAATACGTCGCCGCTGTGTAAATTGATGCCACTCGCACTGAGATTGCTTGCCGGGATTGTAGGCGTGACGCCATCTAAATATAGGCCTGCGGAATCAGACCCCTCGCCCGCGTTGTTATAAAGATCAAATTTCAGCCCAACACTGTTGTTGATGCCAGCATAGCCCAGCATATCACCGGCACCTCCCATGGCCCCTGTCCCACTTTTATCGCTTTGTATGGTAAAGGTAAAGCCGTCAGCGACTGCACTTAATAGCTGAAAAGTGAAGTCGGAACTAAAAGTGCCGATTGGGACTTTTGTCGAATACCAAGCGCTACCAGCCTGCATGGGGTTGCCCAAAGTAAGCCATAAACCGCCATTCTCAACAATCGATGAACCATTCATCACCAGCATATTCGACGTCATGCCATGCGGATAATCGGGAAGACCATTGGCGTTCCCAATTGCATATGCCGCGGCGGCTAGATCGCTGTTGGTCTCTCCTGAAACTACAGCGACCGCGCGAATTGTTTCATTGGACGAAACACTAATCGGATTTTTATAGGCCGTCGAAGAATTCGTGGGTGTGCTGCCATCCGTCGTGTAGTAAATTTGTGCACCCTTCGTTGAGTCAGAAACCGTAACTTGCTGCATATCTACATAGTTCCCGCCGGCAGGGCTGAACGTTGGCGTGGATACAATTTGAGGAGTCACTGTATTACTGAATGTCCAGGTCAAAATCTTCTGAGTAGAGACAGCGCTGCCTGTACTGCCGGTAAACCCAACATATGCCGTGCTCCCACCCACGATAGCCGGTATATTAGCGCTGAATTGTCGAGTAGCGACTGCTCCCGTCTTGGTGTCAGTTAAAGTTAATGTTAAAGTATTTCCGTCATACACCACGTGTGCATGGAATACATCGCTGCTGTGTAAGTTGATATTGTTAGAGCTCAAGTCCATCGCAGGCATCGTAGGTGTTGCGCCGTCCAGATATGTGCCGGTAGAATCTTGCCCTTCACCGGCATTGTTATAAAGATCGAACTTTAGCGCAATGCTATTACCGATGCCGGCATAACCCAGGCCATCACGGTTTGCACCCAACGTAGTAGGACCACTCGCGGCATTCTGAATCGTAAAGGTGAACCCGTCCGCGACAGCAGTCAAAATCTGAAAAGTAAAGTCTGAAGTGAAAGCGCTGATCGGAATCTTGGTTGTGTACCAAACGCTTCCGCTTTCATTCAACTGGCCATTCGTTAACTGAAGCGCCCCGTCTGATACTGCAGCTGTTCCATTAGTCTCGAGCATCGTCGAAGTAAATCCGGAAGGATAATTCGGCAATCCCGAGGAAGAGGAACTTATCGTATACGTGGCCGCCGTGACATTGCTATTGGCATATCCACTCAGTATTGCGATGGCCTCTAATGTCTCACTCGATGAAATAGTAATCGGACCAGTATATTTCTGCGAAGAGCTTGTGGGCATTTCACCATTTGTCGTGTAGTAGATAGTTGCCCCGCTGGTCGAATCGGCAATGGTGGCCGTCACAGGCTGGGAGTAACTTCCACCGGCAGGTGATATGGAAGGTGCTGCAACTTGCGTACTCTGCGGAGATCCGGTTGCCACATAGTCGAGCGCCGTAACGGAATGGGGCGGTAGAGTTAAAGAATTAGGACTGGAAAGCGTCGTAGTCGTCAAAACGACCTTGGCCTTCGTGGTGTTTGTTACAGTTCCCGTTGGGCTTTCGTTCATGTCATCCAAACCAGCGGGAGCAAATTGGCGCTGGGTTACTGTTCCTGAAGGCACATTCGTGCCCGAGAAGGCAAGTGTGCGACTATTCGTCAGATCTGTATTGATCAGGATCAGTGACCGATTATTGCCACTCTGAAAGCAGAACGCATAAAGATAGGGAACATTATTTAACTTGGGAACTCCCGGAGGCACAACTGCCCCATTTGCACTGCTCCCCGCAAAGTTATATGTGATGTTATTCGAGATCGGGCACGCATACATTGGACCGATTAGTGACCTATTCATCAGTGACAGGGCAAGAAACTGGGGACGTACATTGTTTGTCGCTCCCCCCATATCTACAGTATTTCCCCATAACTTGACGGTTCTTCCATCCTGGCCACTGTTATCGAATCCCGCTAGAGCAAAATAGGCGTTGTTCAGGATGCCATAATATTGAAGATTCAGCAGCGGTTCCAGCGTTGCTACTACGCCTTCCCCTGCTCCAGCATTGATGTAGTCCATGTGTGTTTGATCAACGCTGCCATTTACGGTTCCTTGTCCCCACTCATAGATATTGACATTGCAGGCTGCCGCGCCAGATGCGCCACAAGCTTTCTGCCCCTGATAATCATTAACGGATGTATAAAAATTGGATGGATCGTCGGGATCGATTACTTTGTCATATGGCTCAACCATAGTTGGACCCCAAAGCGCGGCATCGCTCGACGAGTCATTGACATTTCCATAAGTATAAGCTGCAATTTCAATAGAATCCGGATGAGCTCTGGCTATCTCACCATCCATTTCCCAGTTCACCGCAGTCTGAGCATTCATGACAAGATCAAATGCAGTTGAAGAATAGGAGCTACTCGTGCGCATCGCAGCAAATATATCTCTTGCCCGCACACTATAGTCATAGAGAAATTCGTTTGCAGGTTCGTTGCTCCGCCACGGTAGGCTCTGCCCCGGAAATGTCCCTCCATTCCAGCACTCATTACAGTACGACAAATGGATCTGACTGAAGACGCTGGTCCACGGATTTACCTGACCGAGAGCAGCCCGCCGCGCACCATACGTTGTGGATGAGGAACCGCCCAGAAACTCTATCAGTGAAGCGGCGTCTTTTGTGGAGAAAGTTACGGGAACTTCCAGGTAAGGTTCAGCGTGCAGCAGCTGGCAAATTTCTAAGTAATCTTCGAGCGAAAGCTGAAGAGAGCCACTCGCGCCAAGACCATCAAAGTACAGTGTTCCGCTTACCGAGGGCTTACGGTTATAGTCCGGCTGCGTCCAGTTATCGATTGTCTCGGCATTCTGATCGAGCCAGTTACGAAGCATTCCTCCATTTCCGCCGGATGACGTATTGTAGTAAGTCTGCAGTGCGCTGATGACTTCATCGCGGAAAACTGTAGTGTTGGTGGAACTGCCACCTGTTTTCTCGAAATCTAGATTGTCCAGATCTACGGCTCCACCGCTAACCGAAAAATTGAGCGTGGCTGTTCCTGGCGTCGTGCTGGCCTGGGTTTCTGAAGCCTTACAACTATATGTATATTGTGTCCACGTAGAACTCAGTGCGGGCGTAAATGAACCACACGAGAATCCCCCCGGAGAAAGGCGCGAAGCGCTTACGGAAAGTACTGGCGAGCCAGAGGCCGCTTTCGCCCAAAAGGATATCTGATAGGTTCCGTTCATCAGAACGAAAAGATTCTGCGTACTTGCAGAATCATAAAATTCGTTGACTGTGGCTGACGAGCCATTGGCCGTCGCGTTCATCTGCAGTGCCTGCGTGCCGCATGTGGAACAAAGATCGGTGGTGTCGGAAAGTAGCTTTCCCCCGCCGGACACAGACCCCCATATCCCAGCCTGACCGCCTTCCCACCAGGATTCGGGTGTCGGCGTCGTGGTCTTACTAAAAATGACAATATCGCCAATATTGAACGGCGCGGCGCACGACGTTGCCATCGTGAATTGAGGGTTTATATTGTTCTCATTCGGGTAATTGGGGCCAGTATTGGAAGCGATCGTGCCGGTGCACCCAAGCTCGGCTCCATTCGATTGTGAAGCAATTACAGTAAACGTCCCACCTGTCCAATAGTTTGCCGGTACTGGATCGTATTCATCAGGATCGGTAAATGTTGTTTTGGTTCCGGCCGCTGTCAGCCCCCAAATCTGTTGACTGATTGTCGGTTCAAATCCTGGGTTCAACGAACCAACCAGGTTTTTCAGTAATTGCCCCGTATCGTAATAATTGATCGAGCCAAGATTGATCCCAGCGCGCTTTGTTGTCTGCTGAATGATCTTGGAATCATTTAGCTGCACAGTTGGCGTGGATGAAGTCTGGCCAAATCCCACTCCGGAACTGACAGGAAATCCTGCCACGAAGGAAAGAAACATGGCAAATATAGAAAATCGAAGCATTTTATAAATAAAGGGCATACGGACACTTCTTTCGAAAGTAGTGCAAGGGGGATCTTTGCTTCATTACTAACTTTTGTTTTTATAGTAAAGATACTCAGCAGCCGGTTATATTGCGCAGCAGTACGAGCGATTAGGAGCAGGAAGGAGAGTGATCGCCCGGACTTAAACGATTAAGAGGCTAAAACTGTACTTCTCAGGCTTGTTACGCCTGATTATAGCGTTGGGATTCTTATAAAATAAAACTAGTTAAGGACCGTCCATTGGTCCAGGAACTTTCGTCACAGACGGGTTCTTCATAACCGCGCGCAAGAGTAAATAATTCCCTAACTGCATGCAAGAAATACATATACCCCAAGTGGTCTTAGAAAATCTTCCATCTCGTCTGCAGTCGCAAAGGCCGCGAATCGCCTACTTGCTCAGCCAGTACCCAGCAATTTCCCATACTTTTTTCCTGAAGGAGATACTTGGGCTTAAGCAATTGGGGTTCCAAGTCGAAACAGCATCGATAAATGGACCCGATCGCCCCATCGATTTGCTGCCTGACTCCGAAAAACTCGAGGCACGGAGCACGTACTATATTAAGACACTTGGCGTCGGGAAGATCCTGTGCATCATGGCACTCCTTCTTCTTCGTGAGACGCGAGTCTGCCTGCGTGGACTGGACGCTGCGTTGCGACTCGTCCGCTGGGACATAAGAGACGGCCTCTATGCCTTGTTTTATCTGGGTGAGGCACTCCTTCTGGGGGAGTGGATGCGGCGCCGCGGTCTGCACCACCTGCATACCCATTTTGGGGGGCCTGTTGCCACGGTTGGCATGCTGGCCGCACGTGCATGGGGCTTCTCGTATTCGTTGACCATCCACGGCCCCGAAGAGTTTTACGACGTGGAACAATTCTATCTGCCGCAGAAAATTCAGCATGCCAGCTTTATCTTCTGCATTAGTAACTTCTGTCGCAGTCAATTAATGAAGTGCTCGCATCCCTCGCAATGGGACAAGTTCCACGTACTGCGCTTAGGCGTCGATCCACAAGAGTTTGCTCCTGTGGCCCGCCGCCCGCAAGACACGATTCGAATCGTTTCCGTCGGACGTCTGGTTCCGGCAAAGGGCCAGCTCATCCTTTTACAAGCCTTTCACAAGCTGCTCGATCAGGGTCGAAACATCCAGCTTGTATTTGTCGGGAACGGACCAGACAAAGAACACTTGCAACAATTTGTTGACGAGCAAGACCTCGGGCAACACGTTATCTTTTGCGGTGCGCTCAATCATGATCAGACACGGCAGCAGTTGGAGCAGGCACATATCTTTGCTCTCGCCAGTTTTGCCGAGGGTGTTCCGATCGCGCTCATGGAAGCTATGGCTATGAAGATCCCCTGCGTCAGCACGTCCATCGCAGGCATTCCTGAACTGATCCGGCATAATGTGGATGGGCTGCTTGTGCCCGCCTCTTCTGTCGAGGGCCTGGCCTCGGCCGTCGACCAGCTCGTCACGAATGAGGAGCTGCGCCGAAGGCTCGGCTCTTCCGCCCGTGAGCGCGTCATAGACCGATATAACCTTCCCCGCAATCTACAGTTACTTGCCACCGCTTTTGACGAATGTCTTTCACAAAGGACTGCGCTGGAAATATGACGTCTGCTGTTACACCTCTGCCCGATGTCTCAGTTGTGATTGTTTCCTTCAACACTCGCGATATCCTGCGGGAATGCCTTCAGTCCATCGAGCGCGAATCTGATGGACTCAGTGTAGAAACCTGGATTGTCGACAACAATTCTTCCGACGGCTCCCAGAAGATGGTCGAGCAGGAGTTTCCTCACGTTCATTTGGTATGTAGTCCGACCAATCTCGGGTTTGGGGCGGCGAATAACGCTGCGCTCGGCAAAGCACGCGGACGCTACATCATGCTACTCAATTCGGACGCCTTTCTCTGCCCGGGCTCATTACGTCTAGCCGTCAAGCATATGGATGAACATCCGCAGGCAGGACTTGGCGGGGCAAGGCTCATTGGACGCGATCAATCCTGGCAGCCTTCTGGACGAATGTTTCCTACCGTACTAAACGATGCTTTCGTTTACTTCGGCCTTGCTTCTCGCTATCCCACCTCGCGTATTTTTGGACGATTTGATCGTACCTGGGCGGACCAGTCGCTGGCTGCGGAGGTTGACTGGGTGGTGGGCGCTTTTTCCATCATCCGCGCCGAAACGCTTGCCAAGGTGGGAGGTTTCGATCCCGCATTTTTCCTTTACTCAGAAGAAGTTGATCTTTGCCGCCGAATCAAAGCTGCTGGTTATCAAATCTGGTACTGGCCGGACATTGTCGTCATTCATATCGGAGGAGAATCCTCGCGTCAGGTGAAAACGCTGGAGATGTCCTCCACTGGCGCGCAACTTATTCGTTGGAGAATGCGCAGCACCCTGCTTTACTACCGGAAGCATCATGGTATCGCGGCATGGTTGTCGAAAGCGCTGGAGCTGACGCTCTACAAGCTGGTCGTCTGGCGCAATTCTTTCAGTAGTGACCCTCGCCGCAAAGCGCGGGCGCTCGAACATCGCAATCTCGCTATCCTCATGCAGCAGGCGTGGCAGGACACCTCGGGAGGACGTGTCTCCCCGCCACGTCCCTGGTAGTACGTGGCGGCTCTATTTTTATGAAGCGACTTCTCAAAATCATTATTGGCACGCCGCTGACATCTCTTCTGCGGCTCACGCGGCCAGTGCGCGAAAACTTTCGTCGCCTGCGAGCACACGCCATGCTGGCGGCGGATATTTCCACTCCGTTGCCGGTATCCGCTGTCATTGAAGGAAAGGTCGACGTCTATGGAACGCGAAATATCCAGATCGGCACAGACGTTCTCTTCTTTCCAGAGATTCACTTGGAAACGCGCGAAGATGCCTTCATTCGGATCGCCGAGGGCGTAGTACTTTCACGCGGCGTTCACATCGTCGCTTTTTCCGGCGTTACCATCGGACGCGGAAGCATGATCGGCGAATATTCCAGCATTCGCGACGGGAATCATAACCGTTCTGAAGAAGTCGCCATTCGCGATGCGGGACATACGGCGCGCCCGATCACTATCGGCTCTGAGGTCTGGATTGGCCGCGGAGTCACTGTGCTCAGCGGTATTACCATCGGCGACAAAGCTACGATTGGAGCAAATGCGGTTGTAACAAAAGATGTGCCGGCTGGCTCGATCGTAGTGGGCGTTCCGGCTGCTCCCATTGCATCCCGCAGAAATTCTTCCCCAAAGAGCATCTAGGGCACTCAGCACGAGTTGCCATCCGCCAAAAGGTTGAGAACAAAACCCGCCATCGTGCTCAAGACGAAGCATCCGTCAGTCCGTAATCTAATCACGTCTCTTGATACACCCTACCTCCTGACCCCAATCTTCACTGATTGGGGCTTTCTTTTTTACTTCAACGCTTCCATATACTGCCGATCTGCTGAGCCATCAGCATAAGGGATAGCCCAGTCACTATGATTGCTGTAAGCCACGCTACAGCATTGAACCAATGTGAGTTAATATGCTTTCCCATCAGATCTTTGCGATTGATCAGCAGCAGCATGAAGACAATCACAATAGGAAGCAGAATTCCATTAAGCATCTGAGAAAAAATGGAGAACTGCACGAGCGGAAAATTCGGAATCAGAACGACCGCTACGCCGCCCGCAATCAACAAGGTGTAAAGCCAGTAAAAAAACGGTGCCTGGCGAAAGTCTTTGTCTACGCCCGACTCAAAACCCAAGCCTTCGCAAACGGTATACGCTGTCGAAAGGGGCAACACGGAAGCTGCAAAAAACGAAGCATTGAACAAGCCGAAAGCAAAGAGGAGAAACGCGTACGGACCGGCCAGGGGCTTCATCGCTTCTGCCGCGTCTGAAGGCACGATAATATTTCCCATGCCATGTGTCCAGAGCGTTGCCGCACAGGCCACGATAATGAACCACGCAACTATGTCGGTAAAAACCGAGCCGATGATCACATCCAGCCTGGTCGCGGCGTATTTCCTGATGCTGACGCCTTTTTCTACAATCGATGATTGCAGATAAAACTGCATCCACGGAGCGATCGTCGTTCCGATCACGCTGACCACCATGAATACATAACCATTCTGGCTCCACGCCGATCGCGGCGGCAGTTTGACAGTTGCAACAACTGCAGTGCGCCAGCTCGGTCCGGCCAATACACCGGTAACGATGTAGGCGATATAGAAAACCGAGGCGATAAGGAATATCTTCTCGACGCTTTTATAATCGCCCTTTACAGCAAGCAGCCACACAAGCACCGCACAGACGGGCACCGAGATGTATTTCGAAAGGTGAAAAAGCTGAAGGCTGCCCGCAATGCCCGCAAACTCTCCGATCACATTTCCGAAATTCACGATCACAAGCAGTACCATGACGATGAATGTCATGCGCAGGCCAAACTCTTCGCGAATAAGATCGCTTAGGCCCTTGCCGGTAACCACGCCCATGCGCGCACACATTTCCTGCACCACAATCAGTGCCAGCGTAATGGGAATGATGGTCCACAGTAGTGAATAGCCGAATTGCGCACCCGCCTGCGAATAGGTCAGGATCCCGTTCGGGTCATTATCTACGTTAGCTGTAATAAATCCCGGCCCAAGCACAGCAAGGAACAAAATGATCCGGGTTCTCCAAGGTTTCAGTTTCAGCATGCGGTATGAGCCATTAAAGGATTAGGAAGTAGCATTAGAACTTTTGGATAGCTTATAGACCAGGCACCATTCTGACGGCCGGAGGGAAAGCCCATCTCGAGCAGAAAGCCGAAGGAAAGAATCTCAATGATGCATCCACGCTAACCTCACTGAGATTTTGTTTCGAGCAGAATGACGTTTTTCCGGTTTTTAGCTAAGCCTAAACTTGTTGAAAATTACTACCCGCGTTTGCGCGTCAAATTCGAATTACGGGCCACGCAAATTCTTCTATTCTATTTTGCGAAATCTTTCTCCAAATATCTGTTAGACAGTAGCCACACATCCTTAATGGCTATCTCTTAAAAACGCGATTACATGGTCGGCTTCCACCACGCCTACCAACCGTCCCTCTTCATCCAACACCGGCAATGCTCGCAAGTTGTATTTGTCGAATAGTTCCGCTACCTGTTTCTGATGCGCATTCGCCTGGCATGAAATGAAGCGCGCCTCCGCCAGTACTGCCAGTCGGACCTCGGGCTTGGCCACAATGATTCGTCCCAGCGGCACAACGCCCTTCAATATATCCCCGCCGTCAACCAGATACACTTCAGTCACCGTCTCCAGGTCGCCGTCAAAATTTCGCAATGCCTCCACTCCGTCCGCTACCGTGGCTTCAAATGGGACCTGCACGAATTCAGTCGTCATTCGCCCGGCGGCAGAATCTTCGCGGAATTCGAGCAGGTCTTCCACCTCCTGTCGTTCTTCCGGGGCCATTTCTTCCAGAATGGCTTCAGAACGCTCTTCGGGCAGTTCGGCCAGCAGATCGGCGGCCGCTCCTGGGTCCATCTCTTCAACGATTCCAGCGACAACCTCCGAGTCCAGCGACTCCACAAATGCTTTTTGCAGCCTTGGCTCAACTTCTTCCAATGTCTCCGCTGCGACCTCTTCATCGAGCGTAGTGAGAATTGCCTCACGCTCGGCAGGAGCCAGATCTTCCAGAATGTCCGCGATATCGGATGGATGGAGCTGCGCAAGCCGTTCGTGTTCGATCTTCAGCTTCACCCGCCGAGCAGGATCCACCTCGATCACGTCCACAAACTCCCAGGGAATGACTCGTGTAGGAAACTGCCGCGCCAAACCGTCGAGGGCGCGCTTGGGGAGAAGGCCGAGAAAGAGCCTTCGGACTGCGCCCCGCAGACCGACTTCTACCTCGCGGACCCGCAGATCTTGCTTTTCATCTCGAGAAAACCACTGCAGGTCGACATCATTGACGCGGACAACTTTGCGTCCATGCACATCGATAATCTGGCGATCCAGAAGATCCTGTTTTAGCAGGATGAAATTCTCGTCGTCGCGTAGAGGTTGTAGAGCCTCGACAGAACGCAGTTCCAGCATGCCACTCGGCGTACCCATGACCTCTGTGGCCGGAACCAGTTCCAGCCCTTTTTGGGTCTTCAGAACCAGTCCGGCAATCTGCCCCGCATCGGCGCCCGTCGCCACGGCGACGTCTTTCAGTCGCCCCAGCACGCTTCCGTGCGGCTCCAGCACAGGAGTACCGAGCAGCAGACTCAGGCTGGGTCCGTTGCGTTTTTCGCTCATCTTGATTCGTGTCCCGCGTGCAGTCTAACAGGCATTCGCATGCCTGTGATTTCCTCCAGGAATTTCCTGCAGACTGCTCGATATCTTCAATCTATTCCGCAATCCTGTCACATGCAGACAACCTCTCGAATCGCCTTTGCTTTCTCATTGAAAATGCCGTCGCTTGAGTGTTCCTACGGCCCACTTCGGCCACGGCACGGCAACTAACCCTCTGTAAAGGGAACAAATTTCACCACGGCTCGTCTTCGCCTGCTTGACATTGCTTCGCCAAGCAAGCAAACTGCCGTACAGGTTAAAGATAAGGATGTCCATGCAGTATGGCGAGGAACATCAATTGACAGGATCGCAGGCAAGCCGGATAACGTATACTCTTGAATCCTCGCTAGACAGCGTGAATCGTGTGGAACAAACTGCGGAGCAGATGGCGAAAAAGGCCGGCGTAGACGAAGATGAAGTCTTTCGCATCGCGATGGCGGTGCGCGAGGCAGCAGTCAACGCGGTCCTTCATGGGAACTCCTACGATCCGGAGAAGCGCATCACGGCATCCTTTGAAAACACTGGCGAATCGCTGGTCATACGCATCGCAGATCAGGGAAAAGGCCTCGATCCCGAAACGCTCCCTGACCCGCTGGCTCCTGAAAATTTATTGCGCGGCTCAGGCCGCGGAATCTTTCTTATCCGCTCGTTCATGGATGAGGTACACTTCAAGCAATTGCATCCTGGAACCGAGCTGACATTGATCAAGCATCTTGGGACCGCCCAAACCGGTACTTAGCTTTAAGGAGGAATTCTACGTGAGCATGAAGGTGAATACCCGTCAGGTGGACGGCATAACGGTTTTAGATCTTAGCGGTCGCATTACCCTCGGCGAAGGCAGTGTGCAGTTGCGCGATGCGGTTCGGGATCTGCTGGCCAAGGGATCGAAACTGATCCTGCTCAATCTGGCCGACGTAAACTACATTGACAGCTCAGGCATCGGCGAGCTGGTAAGCGCATATACTACTGTCCGCAACCAGGGCGGCGAACTAAAGCTTTTAAACCTGACCAAAAAGGTTCATGACCTGCTTCAGATCACGAAGCTTTACACCGTCTTCGATGTGAAGGACGATGAGGCGAGCGCGATTGCCTCGTACTCGCGCGCATAAATTTCGCTCCGGGCACGAGCCAAAATCAAAAGGCTGCCGGTTTGGCAGCCTTTTTTCTATGCATCCGTAAATCAGCTAGTGAGGCCTGCGATATTCAATGTCCTCGTCGCGCAGATAATATTCTGCCGAGCAGTTGTTTGCACCACAGATCATCGATTCAAGACCGGCAAACTGCGTCCTCGTAATCAGCCCCAGCGCGCCGCAGCTCGGGCACGCCAGCACGGCCCAGTAGGGATTTTTCGCGTCACCCATCGTTCCTGCGTTTTCAAGCACAAACAAGGTTCCCGGCTCCATCTGCTCCGGTATCCACTCTTCTAACAATTGCAGTTCTGCGGACATGATGCCTCCTCCGTTGGGGAATAGCTTTTATGTACGTTCCTTATATAGTGCTCTGGATTCCCGTTTGTTACGCTGTGCTCAGTTCTTCCTGCGCCCTCCTTCTGCTCCCATGCTTGGCAACTGGCTTTCGCGACGTTTTGGCCAGGACTTCCTTCACGTCAACCTTCAGGCGGCTGACTGTGTCCGTTAAACATATCAACAGCATCGGCTGATCCGTGTTGCGCATGAGATCCACAATTTGTCGTGAATCGGATTCGAGATAGACGTGTTTCCCATCGAGCAGCAGATGGTGTTCCCGGCTGCCCTGCACGATATCAGACAACCGGACGTGTACCTCCTTGCGGAGGAAGCGTAAGACCCGCCGCACCTGCTGCAGCGAAATATGCCTGCGGCGAAGCTCTTCAATCACGAGGATTTCTACCAGGTCGGCGACCGAATAAATGCGGTTGCGCCCTTCCCGTTCCGGCACGACAACACGCCTTTCGTCCCACCATTGCAGCTGCCGGGCGCTAACGCCAGTCAGTTGCAGAACATCGCTGGTACTGAAGCGTTCTGCCAGCATTGGCATGCAGATGACCTCAAACATTTCTAGGCTGAAATGTTTGATGCAATTTTTCTCCTTACCGACTTCGGTGTCAATCCCTCATTGGTTCCAGGCGGTAATCTTTCGTATTCACCTGGTAACCACGGTGCTGTTGACCGCCTGCCGTACGCCCTGGGTGATCTGTGTAATCTGCTCTTGAGTGAGGTAGGGGTGCATGGGTAGGCTCAGCACACGCTTTCCTGCGCGCTCCGAGTGCGGAAAGCTGCCTTCGCCGAGGTGCATGCCGGCAAAGACGGGTTGCAGGTGCAACGGCACCGGATAATGGACGGCGGTAGGAATTCCTGCCAGTTGCAGAGCCTGCTGGACAGTGTCGCGGTCATCGACTTCGATCGTGTATTGCGCGTAGGGGCTGGTGTATCCATCGCGTACGACCGGTGTCTGCACTACATCCTTGAGAAGTTCGTTGTAGGTTGCTGCGGCCTTCCGACGCGCCGCCAGTTCCTCCTCGAAGACTTCCAGCTTGGCGAGCAGAACTGCGGCCTGGATCGTATCGAGGCGGCCGTTGATGCCGATGCTGGTGTGGTGGTAGCGGCGGTCCTGTCCGTGATTGTGCAGCTCGCGGATGCGGCGGGCGAGATCGTCGTCATTGGTGAAGCAGGCTCCGCCATCGCCGTAGCAGCCCAACGGCTTCGACGGGAAGAAGCTGGTGCAGCCGATGGTGCTCAGGTTGCCCGATTGGCGCCCCTTGTACGTGCCGCCGAAACTCTGTGCTGCATCTTCAATCACAGCAAGACCATGTCTGGCGGCGATTTCGTTGATCGGGTCGAAGTCGGCGCACTGTCCATAGAGGCTGACGGGCATGATGGCCTTCGTGCGCGGCGTGATGGCTGCTTCGATCTTCGCCGGATCGATGTTATAGGTCTCCGGATCGATATCAACGAAGACAGGCAATGCTCCGAGGAGAGCGATCATCTCCCCTGTGGCGAAAAACGTGAAGGGCGCAGTGATGACTTCGTCGTCGGGGCCGATGCCGAGCGCCATCATCGCCAGCAAAAGGGCGTCGGTGCCGCTGGTGCAGCCGATGCAGTGCTTCGATCCCGTGCGTGCGGCGAGGCGAGACTCCAGCTCGGTGACCTCGGGGCCGAGGATATATTGGCCATGCTCGAGAACTGTCCGAATGCGGAAATCGATGTCCGCTTTCAGACTGCGATATTGCGTTTTCAGGTCGATGAACTGCATTCCTTTATTCTCGCGCATTGCGGGCCCATTGCGCTGGAATTGCAGAAAGCCTCCTCGGCCGGTTGTATCGAGATCATTTATTTTCAGTGCCTTACAGTCACGACCCGAGACGCAGACCTTTTTATTTTCAATTACGCACACGGAAAATTGCATGCTCTACGAAATAGTTCGTATTAGTGGCTTGCGGATTGCATAGACCTTTTTAACTGGTGATTTGAAACTCTGTCGTTCCATGACTTCTTAACAGCGCTCTATGGGCCAAAAGAGCGCTGCTAAAAAACGAGTTTAAACATTGGTCTTTGCTATTTATGGGGTGGTCGCAATGTTCTTCCAGCTCGGGCGAAAAGCCGAGCGAAATGGAGGTTGTATGCGGCGATTTCCAGCTTTTTTCATGACTTTCCTGCTGCTCCTAGCAAGCCGGACCAGCTCAGCCTTATCCGTAGACCAAAAACTTCTTGCCCTTGTCCCGTCTGGCGCCCAGATTGTGGCGGGAGTAGATTCGTCACCGCCGAAAGGCCAATCGGGAAGTTTTGTCTTCATCACTTACAACAACATTATCGATTTACAGGACTACTTTGCACTGACCGGAGCCGACAGCTCGCTCATGGTCCGCCATACTATTTTTGTCGCAACGGATGACGGGACAAAACAGTTGGGAAAACACAGTCTTATCATGCGCGGACATTTTGACCGGACGCGCGTCTACAAATCCGCGGCTGATGGCGGGGCCAAAATCATCGAATATCACGGCCTCTCTGTTCTTGAAGTCCAACCTTTTGCCCGCGAGCAGGGAGAGTTTCATGAAGTCCGCTGGCTCGCGATTCTCGACTCGGATGTTCTGCTGTTCGGAACCGTTGCCAGCGTGCAACAGGAAATGGATCGCTATTTATCCGGCAGCGCGGCCGATCCATTGCTGGCGCGTCGTCTGGCCAGCATGCGCCCGGATGACCAGACCTGGTGTGTGCTCTCTGTATCTCCTGCCCGGAATCCAGAGATATGGGGTGCGTTACGGGCTTTCGACGCAAAGATGGCAGAACTCGCCGAGCATGCCGATGCATTTCAGTTTGGCATTCGTTACGGCAGACAGGTGGAACTCGAGTATCAGGCCACTACAGCAGCCATTCGTACGATCTCGAACTCTCTCTTTCCGTCTGTGACTGGGTCAAAGCCAGGGACCTCGTTGTTGCCCAGCGCTGACATAGGCGAAGATCCCCATACAGAGCGGGGGGTCATTAAATTCTCGATGGGCCGATATAACGCATGGTTGACTGAAGTTTCCACCCATAATAATGGTCCGAGTATGACTTCTCCATGGAGATGAAGCGCTGTCCATTTCAAGGCAAATATGGAACTTAATCCGTCAAATCTGATATTTTCTTGACGCTTCCCTGTGGTAATCCCACATAAAGTGTGCGATTGTTTATGTGGTTGCACCACAGGAGAGAACCGATGGGTGATTCGAAGCTCGATCTTCTACAGGGAACCCTGGATTTGATGGTTCTGCAGACGCTAGCGGCGATGGGATCGCTGCATGGATACGGGATTGCGCGGCGTATTGAGCAGATCAGCGGCGACGAGGTGCTGCTGAACCAGGGAACGATCTACGCATCCCTGGTGCGGTTGCAACAGCGCGGGTGGATAGACGCCGCATGGGGCACATCGGACAACAACCGCAAGGCCAAATTTTATTCGATCACTGAGACGGGCCGGAAACAGCTTGCTCAGGATGCCGCTTACTGGGAGCGGCTGGCTGGTGTCATGGGCCGGGTGCTGGCCATGCAGAACGAAGGCGGGGGTCAATGACAGGTACAACCAAATCATCTTCCAAGACCGTATCTAAGACCTCGCTGGCCGCCTCACTCCGACGGGCGTTCGGCCGCCTTCGTTCTTTTTTCCGCAGGAAGCCGCTTGATCAAGAGCTGAATGACGAGATGGCTTCACACATTGACCTGGCAATCGAGGAAAACATGCGACGTGGAATGCCCGAGGAAGAAGCGCGCCGGCAGGCTCTGGTTCGGTTTGGTGGAGTGCAGCAGGCGCGCGAACAGCATCGGGAGACTCGCGGCCTTCCGTGGATGGACATTCTGATGCAGGACGTGCGCTTTACCTTCCGAACGCTGCGCAAGGATCGTGGTTTCACGATTGTCGCGATTCTGATTCTCGGGCTTGGGGTTGGCGCGAATGTCGCCGTCTTCAGCGTGGTGAATACGATTCTTTTGCGACCACTTCCCTTCCATGATGCCCAGCAACTGGTGTGGATCACAGGAAACAAGGGCGAAGGCGGGCAGTCGTCCATGACCTATTCGGTAGACGCATATGAAGATTACAAGGCGGCAAATCAGACGCTTCAGGGCGTCACCGCGTATTTTGCTTTCTACGGGCAAGGCGATTACAAGTTGACCGGATACGGCGACCCGCAACCCGTGAATGGCGTGCCCGTAGCGGGAAATTTCTTCCAGGTTCTGGGCGTGCAGCCGAAGCTGGGAAGATTGTTTACTCCGGAAGAGTTGGTGAAAGGCGGCAGACCCGCGGTTCTGCTGGGCGAGCCTTACTGGCGGCGGCAGTTCCACGCTGATCCAAACATCGTGGGACAGACAATTCAGTTGAACAAGACTCCCACAGTCGTTGCCGGAGTAATTCCTGCGACATTCGACTTTGGATCGGTCTTCGCGCCGGGGACAAGGATGGACATTTTCGTTCCCGCCGTCATGAACGATATGCGCGAGTGGGGGAATGTTTTTTTCTTCGTTGGCCGGATGAAGCCTGGCGTCGGCATCGGGCAGGTGCAGGCAGAGGCTGACATGCTCTTTCCGCGCTTCTACCACAGTAAGAAACAACCTGAGTCCAAGGGCGATTACACGGGAACTGTGTGGGGCTTGAAGGAGTATGTAAGCGGCAAGTTGCACCGCTCACTGGTTGTTCTGTGGGGAGCAGTGGGTCTGATTATGCTGATCGTCTGCGTTAACTTGTCGAACCTGTTACTGGCGCGCTCTGCAGCACGTGGCAAGGAGTTCGCGATGCGCAGCGTGCTGGGTGCAGGACGCGGACGGCTGATTCGTCAACTGTTGACGGAGAGTCTTGTATTGTCGGCTGCCGGTGCTGTGCTGGGACTCGGAATTGCCTATGCAGTGGTGACGTGGCTAGCACATCAGGGGTCGATTGCGCTGCCGCTGCTTTCAAGCATTCGTGTAGACGCGAGCGCGCTCGGGTGGACGTTGGTGATCGCAGTAGCAGCTGCCGTGTTCTTCGGGCTGGCTCCGGGATTGAAGATGTCGAGCGGAGATCTGCAGGAATCGCTGAAAGACAGTGGCCATGGCGCGAGCGTAGGTAGAAAGCATGACCGCATGCGCTCGGTCCTGGTGGTGTCGGAAGTGGCTCTGGCGTGCATTTTGCTGGTGGGCGGTGGGCTGCTGCTGCGCAGCTTTCTGCGCGTGATCGATATAGACCTGGGCTTTCAGCCTCAGCGGGCTGCTGCAATGGCAGTCTCGTTTGATGATGGAAACAAGCAGGAGAATGTTGGGCCGGTTCTCGAAAACATGCTCGATCATGTGAAGGCGATTCCGGGAATCGAAGCGGCCGGCATATCCGATATGCTGCCGCTGGACCGGAATCGAGGCTGGAACCTGTGGCGGAAGGATAGAAATCCCGACCAAGCGCCGGAGACAGGCACTTTTGTGCAGATCGTAACGCCGGAATATATCAAAGCCTTTGGCATGCGGCTGATCAAGGGACGTGATTTCAGCTGGAATGACTCGACACACGCCCAGCATGTGGTGATCATCAATGAGTATCTGGCACGCCGGGAGTGGCCGGGGCAGGATCCTATTGGGCGTCTTGCGGTGACGAATGACGAAATCTCTCAAGTGATTGGCGTAGTTGCAGACGTGAAAGAAACCGGCCTGGAGACGGACCCGGGAGCGGAGATGTATCTTCCGATCACGCAGTGGGGACCCGCAGGCGCTGAGCTGGTGGTGCGAACCAACCTGCCGCCCGATGCCTTGGCTGCGAGCGTGATGAAGGTTCTGCGGCAGTTGAATCCGGGGCAGCCGGCGACAGAGTTCCGGCCCATTCAGCATCTCGTGGATCATTCGGTTTCGCCACGAAAATTCTTCGTGCTGCTGGTGTCGCTCTTTGCGGGGCTGGGGCTGTTCCTGGCCTCGCTGGGGATTTACGGGGTCATCTCGTATTCCGTCACGCGGCAGACGCAGGAGATTGGGATTCGCATGGCGCTGGGCGCGACGCGGTCCAAAGTGCAGCTTAGCGTAATTGGCAAAACGCTGCGACTGGCAGCCATCGGCATCGCGGTGGGCGCAGTGCTTTCGTTCGTCCTGGCGAGAGGCATTGCTTCCCTCCTCTATGGGACAGAGCCTACCGATCCAGTTACGTTTGCCGGGATGGTTGTATTGCTGGGGCTGGTGGCATTGGTTGCCGGGTATCTTCCGGCGCGGCGGGCTTCCCGGATTGATCCGATGATTGCGCTGCGGACGAATTGAGTTTCGTGCTCTCCCATCCTTTCGGCGAAAAAGCGCCGAAAGGATGGGGCACCCGGCATCCGGGTTCGTACTTCAGCGGACTTTGAAAGGCGGGATTCGATGGCTTATCTTCTTCGGTACATGCTGGCTCGTTTAAGGTCGTTCTTTCGCAAAGCGCCTCTGGATCGGGAACTTGATGCGGAGATGACATCGCATCTTGAGATGGCGGTCGAAGAGAATATTGGTCGCGGCATGCACCCAGAGGAAGCGCGGCGGCAGGCTCTGGTCCGCTTTGGCGGCGTGCAGCAGGCGCGTGAGCAACAGCGCGAAACGCGCGGCCTGCCCTGGCTCGACGTTCTGTTGCAGGACCTGCGCTTTACGCTTCGGACACTGCGGCGGGATCGTAGCTTCACCATCGTTGCCGTGCTGATTCTTGCGCTTGGCATTGGCGCAAACATCGCCGTCTTCAGCGTGGTGAATACCCTCCTGCTCCGGCCGCTTCCCTTTCACGATTCGCAGCAGCTGGCGTGGTTCGCGGGGAACAATGGGATTGGCGGCCTTTCGGATGTGACGTACCGGGTCGATGCGTATGAGGATTACGCGCGCGCGAATCATTCGTTTCAGGAGATGACCGCGTTTTCGCCTTACTACTCACTCTCGGAAACCAAGCTCGTTGGCAAGGGCGAACCGAAGCCGCTGCAAAGCGTGTGGGTGGCTGGAAATTTCTTTCAGATGCTCGGCGTGCGACCTGTCCTGGGACGGCTGTTCCTTCCGGAAGAAAGCATGAAGGGCGGCAGTCCCGCTGCGCTGTTGAGCTATGCGCTGTGGCAGCGACAGTTCCATGCTGATCCGAAGATCGTCGGCCAGGCGGTCACGCTCGGTCAGGATCGTGTGACTATCGTCGGTGTGCTTCCCGAGACATTTGATTTCGGCGCTGTCTTTGTGCCGGGCATGAAGATCGACCTCTTTGTTCCGCTGAAGATGGACACCATTCGCGGGTGGGGGCACATGCTGTCAGTGATTGGGCGTTTGAAGCCGGGCGTGACGATTGCGCAGGCACAAGCTGAGGCGAACACTCTTTATCCACAGTTAAGACTTCAGGCTCACGGTGATGATTCGTGGAGCACCGATATTGTGACCTCGATGATGGGGCTGAAGGAATATATAAGCGGCAAGCTGCGGCAGTCTCTGATTGTGCTGTGGTGCGCGGTCGGGCTGATTCTGCTGATCGTCTGCGTGAACCTTTCGAACCTGCTGCTGGCGCGCGCGTCTTCGCGCAGCAAAGAGTTTGCCATGCGCAGCGCGCTGGGCGCGGGACGCGGGCGGCTGGTTCGCCAGTTGCTGACGGAGAGCCTCGTGCTCTCTGGCGCGGGCGCCGTGCTGGGCCTGGCGTTTGCATATGCAGTGGTTGTTTATCTCGCGCATCAGGGATCGATTGCCCTGCCGCTACTGAGCAGCCTGCGCGTGGATGCAAGCGTGCTCGGCTGGACGCTGCTGGTTGCTTTGGCCGCAGGGCTGCTCTTCGGGATGGCTCCGGCGTTGAGGACATCGGGCGGCAATCTGCAGGATGCGCTTAAGGACGGCGGCCACAACGCGAGCGATGGCAGAAAGCATGAGCGGATGCGGGCGCTCCTGGTCGTTTCTGAGATTGGGCTGGCCTGCGTGCTGTTGGTGGGCGCGGGGTTGCTGCTGCGCAGCTTTTTGAATGTGCTGCGCGTCGATCTGGGATTCGAGCCGAGCCGTGCGGCGGCGATCAAGGTGGACTATGACGATGGCCGAAACCCAGAGCGACGTGGCGCAATTCTTCAGGAGATGCTTCAACGCGTGGATGCAATTCCCGGGATCGAAGCGGCGGGTATTTCAGACATGCTGCCGCTCGACCGCAATCGCAGCTGGGAGTTGTACGCCAAAGGCACCTACGACAAGACGAAGAATTACGATGCGTTCGTCTACGTAGTCACGCCGGGATACATCAAGGCCATGGGCATGCGGCTGCGCTCGGGTCGCGATTTCTACTGGAATGACGCAGGCAAAAGCGAGCACGTGATCATCATCAATGAAGCTGCGGCTCGCCGTGAGTGGCCGGGGCAGGACCCGGTCGGGCGGCTGGCGGATGGGATCGGCGATGGCGATACACGTGTGGTCGGCGTGATCTCGGATGTGCGCGAGAGTGGCGTCGAAGAAGCGTCCAGCCCTCAAGTGCTGGTGCCGGTCATGCAGGCAAATCCGAATGGCGCAGAGCTGGTGGTGCGCACGAAGCTGCCGCCCGAGGTGCTGGCGTCGAGCGTAATGGGCATAATGCGGCAGATGAATCCGGGACAGCCGGCAACGGAGTTCAGGCCGGTCCAGCAGATCGTCGATCATGCGACGTCGCCTCGGCGATTCTTCGTGCTGCTGGTTGCGACCTTCGCAGCGCTCGGGCTGCTTCTGGCTTCGCTGGGGATTTATGGCGTGATCTCGTATGCGGTAACGAGGCAGACGCAGGAAATTGGGATTCGCATGGCGCTCGGCGCGACGGCGGGTCGGGTGCAGAAAGACGTGCTGGCGAGGACATTACGGCTGGCATTGATAGGAATTGGGCTAGGCACCGTCGCATCTTTCATCACGGCAAGATGGATTGCATCTCTACTCTTCGGCACTGAACCCACGGATTTACTCACATTCTCAGGGACGATTTTGCTTCTGGCAATGACGGCCCTGATTGCAGGGTATATCCCGGCGCGACGAGCTTCGCGCATCGATCCCATGATTGCGCTGCGGGCGAACTGAAGCGATCACTGCACAAACAGACCTTACGTCACTTGAAGAGGTAAGAACGGATGACTCACATCGTTAGAGAAATGCTGTATCGGCTACGCTCCTTTTTTAGCAAAACGCCTCTGGACCGCGAGTTGAATGCAGAGATGGCGTCTCATCTTGAAATGGCGATGGAAGAAAATCTGCGGCGAGGCATGTCTCCGGAAGAAGCGCAGCGGCAGGCTTTGGTTCGCTTTGGCGGTGTGTCGCAGGCACGCGAGCAGCATCGCGAGACGCGCGGTCTGCCCTGGCTCGACATCCTGATGCAGGATTTGCGGTTTACCTTCCGGACCTTGCTGCGGGATCGCGGTTTCACGTTTGTTGCCGTACTGATTCTGGGGCTGGGCATCGGCGCGAATATCGCTGTCTTCAGCGTAGTGAATACCATCCTGTTGCGGCCGCTTCCCTTTCGCGACCCGCAGCGGCTGGTCCGGATCGTCGAACGAGATCCAAAGGGCGGCGAATCGAGCATGACGTATTCGGCGGATGCTACCCAGGAATTTCAGCGGCAGAATCATTCTTTTGAGTCTGTGAGCGGCTATTTCGCCTTTACGGGGCCCGACAATTTCAAGTTGATGAGGGAGGGCCAGCCTCTGCCGGTTACGGGCATCATGGTGGCGGAGAATTTCTTCCAGACGCTCAGTGTCGATCCTTCGCTTGGACGATCGTTTATCGCTGAGGAGTTCCTGCACCACAGCCGGCCTGTGGCCCTATTGGGCCATGCATTCTGGAAACGGCAGTTTGGCGGCGACCGCAGCATGATTGGAAAAGCAATCGACCTGAGTGGCACGCCGGTGACGGTGATAGGAGTGTTGCCAGAGAGCTTCGATTTCGGCTCGGTCTTCTCGCCGGGTGCAAAAGTAGATCTCTTCGTGCCCTACATCATGGATGACTTCCGCGACGACGGAAACGACCTGGCTCTGATTGGCCGTTTGAAGCCGGGAGTGAGTCTGGCAGCAGCGCAGTCCGAGTCGGACTCACTCTTTCCTCAACTCTATTTCAGAAACACACACCCGGAATACGGGAAGGGCTACACAGGCCAGCTCTTTACGCTGAAAGACTATGTCAGCGGCAAGCTGCGTCGGTCGCTGATTGTGCTGTGGTGCGCGGTTGGGCTAATTCTGCTGATCGTCTGCGTGAACCTTTCGAACCTGCTGCTGGCAAGGACGGCAGCGCGCAGCAAGGAGTTCGCCATGCGCAGTGCGCTGGGCGCAGGACGCGGGCGGTTGATTCGCCAGCTGCTTACGGAAAGTCTGGTACTCGCGGGCGTTGGTGCGGTACTGGGCCTGGCAATCGCATTTGCCGTAATCACATATCTTGCCCATCAGGGATCGATTGCTTTGCCGTTGCTGAGCAGCGTGCGTATCGACGGCAGCGCGCTCGCGTGGACATTACTGATCACCGTGGCTGCGGCTGTTCTCTTTGGGCTGGCACCGGGGCTGCGAATGTCGCGCGGCGACCTGCAGGAGGCGCTCAAGGACAGCGGGCACGGAACCAGCGAGGGCAGAAAGCATGAGCGGATGCGCTCAGTGCTCGTTGTCTCAGAGGTTGCGCTGGCCTGCGTGCTCTTAGTCGGCGCGGGACTGCTGTTACGCAGCTTTCTACGGGTGTTGGATGTTGATCTGGGTTTCGAGCCGAGTAGAGCTGCCGCGATCAGCGTGGATGATGGAAATCCGGGTACTGCCGAGAAGGCTCGTGTTCGCTGGCAGGAAGTTCTGGGACGTGTTCAGAACATTCCAGGCATCGAGGCTGCGGGTATCTCCGACAACCTGCCGTTAAGCCGGAATCGCAGCTGGGGTATCTCGGCCAAGAGTCATGGCGAATATCGCAAAGGAGAGTTGGAGGGTACCTTTGTCTATATCGTTTCGCCGGGGTATCTGAAGGCGATCGGAATGCACCTGGTAAAGGGCCGGGATTTCAACTGGGACGACGGATTCCAAGGCGGGAATACGGTCATCATCAACGAGACGGTGGCGCGAAAGCTGTGGCCGGGACAGGACGCGATTGACCGAATCGCAGAAATCAACGGGAAAGATGTCCGCGTGATTGGCGTGATTGCCGATGTACATGAAAGCAGTGCGGAGACGGCAGCAGGTTGGCAGATGTACCTGCCTCTACCGTATGGGCCTGAGGGCACGGAGCTGGTGGTACGAACCAAACTGCCTCCTGCCACGCTGGCGTCGAGCGTGATGGGGGCGCTGCGACAGATCAATCCGGAACAGCCTGCGACGGAATTCCAGCCTTTGCAGAATCTGGTGGATCATGCCACCTCGCCGCGGCGTTTCTTTGTGCTGCTGGTGTCGATCTTCGCAGGGCTGGGGCTGTTTCTTGCTTCGCTGGGGATTTACGGCGTCATCTCCTACTCGGTCACGCGGCAGACGCAGGAAATTGGCATCCGCATGGCGCTGGGCGCGACACAGGCGCGGGTGCAGCTCACCGTCATCAGGAAGACACTTTGGCTGGCTTTGATCGGGATTGCTGTAGGAATTGTGGTGTCGTTTGGAGTATCGAGTTTGATTGCATCGCTTTTATTCGGGACAACTCCGACGGACCCGATTACGTTCCTCGCGATGGTGCTATTACTGGGACTGGTCGCGCTGCTTGCCGGCTATATTCCGGCGCGAAGAGCTTCGCGGATCGATCCGATGATCGCACTGCGCACGAATTAGAGTTGTTATGGCCGATCCCATGTCTCAAAAGCGAGACATGGGGCACACGGCATGCAATTTATATCGTTTGCGCGGCGGTATACTTCGATCATGGAAGCCCGGCCGTCTTCCGCCGTCACACTGCCCTGCGCACTGTTCCTGCTTTGCCTGCTGAGCTGTTTTTCCGCCATAGCACAAGCGCAAGGTACAGCAAAATCCATACCTCCAAAGGCGGCTGACGAGCCTTCAGAGCTTGCCATTCTTTCTCAGCAGATTCAGGACCTGACCACATCTGTTCCGCCGGAACTGGCTGCATATGCGTTGCTGCGCCTGGTGGAAGCTAATGCGATAAGCCAGCCGGAGCAACGCAGGCGCCTCATCGAACAAGCGTATATGCTGGCCGGACTAAGTCCCTATCCTGTGCGGATGACCACGTCTGGCGGAGCCAGTGATACGCGGGCCGGTTATCTGTCGCAGGCGCTAACGCAAGGCCTAGATACGCTTTCGCTGCGGACGAGAGCGATAACGGCTATGCTGAAGATCGATCCGGAGCGGGGACGCGATCTGTTTCAGCAACTGCGTCCCTTGTCGCTTGCAAACCGAAGCTGTGGCGACTCGATGATCTATGACCCGTCTGCGTATTATCGTTCAGCAGGCGATGTCTACAAGAAGGGCTTCAGCCAGGAAGATCAGGCAAAAGGCCTGCCTGAGGATTTTCTCGAATCGGTCTTTCGCGATGTGAACCAGGCGAGCGAGGTTGGTCCGGCAGCGGATCTGCTACGCACGCTGCAGTTTGATCCTGAGATGCTGGCGCGGGCCGAAGGTGCGTTCGCGCGTTCACTCAGCGGAATCCGCGGCGATTACCGGTCGTATACCGCGACACAGGGCAGCCTGACCCGGAATGTAACACGGCTGGCACAGGCGCAGGGACGCGCGAGCCACGCGATGCTGGAGGCGACGAGGGCCTATGTGATTGCGAATGAATCGGGTGCTATTTGCGGGGACAGCACGGGAACAACCAGCTCTACATCATCACCAAATATAGATTCATTTGTGACGCTGAATCAGGTGCTGGCACGATACAGCATCGCCCCCATTGGTACCGCGGATGTAAAGCCGGGATCGATTATAGCGATCAACACCAACAGCACACAGGCCTATTGGCAATCACCCACGGCACAGCAATTGCTTGCCAGCGTTCGCGCTCTGCGCTCTGGCGACAGGAGTTCGTCGCAGTGGCAGGAAAGTGCATCGAGCACTTTCACGTCATTGCGAGAATGGATCGATGCTTCAAGTGAACCCTCGGAGGAGGATTTCTATATCGAGAAGGCGGTGCTGTATGCGCAGATGCTTTCCGCGGTCACACCCGACTCTCTCTTCTATGAAGAGGCCCTGAACGAATATATCGCCTTCTTAAGTGAGGAGCCGCCAAGCGACGATGTGCGGATTTACTGGCTTTGGAATATTCAGAACCTGGTGCAGCGGTTGCGGATGAACAGGTCAACCGCAGACTCGGCACGTCTGAAGATGGAATCTGCGATTGAGGATGCGCCAAGTCCATCCATAGCTCTCTATGGCTATCTGCTGGCACTGGAGCGGGTGCAGCGGGCGGCGTTTGGACGGGGCTATACCTCGCGCTGATAGTCGGCGTAGACAGGCTCCCAGATACCGGCTTCCAGATGCTCGCGGAATGCGGCTTCATCCTGAACCGCGGCAAGTCCGTCTGCCAGCGCCTGTTTGCCGACAGCCTCTGCCACGATCCGGCTGACCTCCCGCGATTGCGACAGCGGAGGCAGGAGGCTTGCTGTTTTGTCTTTCCGCGTGGGCGAGAGGCCGACAAGCGCTTTTGCGGCAGCCATGATCATCGAATCGGAGACGCGCCTTGCGCGCGAGGCAATAATGCCGAGAGCGAGGCCGGGAAAGATATAGGAATTATTGGTCTGGTCGATGTGGATCTGCCTGCCATTGAACGTGGCGGGCGGGAACGGGCTTCCGGAACCGATGAGCGCTCGGCCTTCAGTCCACGTGAGGAGGTCCTGCGGCGTGCCTTCGCTGCGGGATGTCGGATTCGACAGCGGAAAGATGATGGGCCGCTGGGCATTCTTTGCCATCGAGCGAATGGCCTCTTCGGTGAAGGCTCCCTGCTGGCCGGAGACCCCGATCAGTACGGTTGTTTTTGCATTACGAACGACATCGAGCAGGCTGATTTCGTTTTGATCGGAACGCTGCCAGCTCTGCACTTCTTCCTGGCTGCGCGCGAAGGGCTGCTGCTCCGGGCGGATGTCCTTGCCGCCTTCAACGATAAGACCATAACGGTCGATGGCGTAGAAGCGCTTGCGGGCTTCAGTTTCGCTCAGGCCTTCTTCGCGTATTTCCGCGAGCAACAGGTTGGCAATGCCGATGCCCGCGGTACCAAAACCGAGGACGGCGAGCTGTTGGTCTTTGAGCGGAATGCCGGTGACGTTGACGGCGGAGAGCAGCGTTGCGGTGGCGACGGCTGCAGTCCCCTGAATGTCGTCGTTAAAGGTGCAGAGTTGATCGCGGTAACGGGCAAGCAGGCGCGCCGCGTTGGCCCCGGCAAAGTCTTCCCACTGCAGAAGAACATGGGGCCAGCGCTTTTTTACCGCCGAGACGAAGGCTTCGACGAAGTCGTCGTACTGCTCTCCGCGGATGCGCTTGTTGCGCCAGCCGACGTAGATGGGATCTTTCAGGCGCTCCTCATTATCCGTGCCAACATCGAGCAGCACGGGCAGGCAGTGCTCGGGATGAATGCCTCCGAGCGCGGTGTAGAGAGCCATCTTACCGATGGGAATGCCCATGCCTCCAGCGCCCTGATCGCCCAGGCCGAGGATGCGCTCACCGTCGCTTACGACGATGCACTTCACGTAGTCGTAGCGTGCATGCGCGAGGATCGTTTCAATGCGATGTTTGTTCGGGTAGCTTAGGAAAAGCCCGCGCGGCTTGCGCCAGATTTCGCTGAAGCGCTGGCAGCCTTCGCCGACCGTCGGCGTGTAGACGATGGGCAGAAGCTCTTCGACGTGGTGCTCTAACAGGGCATAGAACAGCGTTTCGTTCGTATCCTGAATATCGCGCATGTAACTGTATTTGTCGAAGTCGTTGGCGTGACCATCGAGCACCTTTTTGCGGCGCGACATTTGCTGGTCGAGCGTGCCGATGTGAGGCGGCAGCAGGCCATGGAGACTGAAGATATCGCGCTCTTCTTCGGTGAACGCCGTACCCTTGTTCAAGCGCGGATTATTGAGAAGGTTGAAGCCGGAGAGTTTTGTCTTGATGGGTGCTATGCTCATTCACGCCTCGTTCTATGACTGCGATGTCTATGCAGACCCAAGCATAGTAAAGAAGTCGATGAGGTTTCCGTCAGGATCGCGAAAATATATGGAACGGGTGCCCCAGGGCTGGTTGGTGGGTCCCTTGACCCACGTCTTCACAAACTCATGCAGTCGCGCGTATTCGTCATCGACATCGTTGACTCTGAACTCAAGGATCAGGCTGTGATTTTCGCCAGGTCTCGCCGAACCAGGAATGTATTTCTCCTGCGCTTTCGCGGAAAAGATAGCCAGGACTCCGGCGGTGGTCTGAAACTCGATATAGTCGTCGCCTACTCTTTGCGGCTTTGTTTTGAGGACCTGAGCATAGAAGGTGGCGAGTCGATTGACATCATTCGTGATCAGACAGGTATTGATCAGGGTCGGCAGCGTATCCGATGTTTGCTGCGCTGCAGGCTTTGAGACTGGCGTCGCGGCGGCCAAACTAAGTGTCATACATATTGCCGAGAGCACACGTCTTTTCATGGCTGAGCCTACTCTCTCTTTTGACGATGATCTCTGAGGTTTGCATCGCCTAAAAATGCTCAATGAGCAGCCGAGGCACGCTCCTGCGTGGTCGAAGCGTGGTCGAGCTCGCGATAAATCTGCTCATTGCGAATGATGGCCTGCACATACTCGCGGGTTTCGGTGAATGGGATCGATTCAACGAATTCATCCATGCCGCTGTAGTGGCCTATCGCCTGCCAGTCGGCGACGCGGTTGTCTCCCGCGTTGTAAGCGGCGAAGGTGTACTCCGGTTGGCTGTTAAATCTGTCGAGCGTCTGGCGCAGATAGCGGGTGCCAAGGCGAATATTGGTGTCCGGTTCGAGCAGGTCGTTGGTTGCGAAGTGGTGAATGCCTTCTTCCTTTGCCATACTCTTGCCGACGGAAGGCAGAAGCTGCATCAGGCCATAGGCGTTGGCGTGGGAGACGGCTCCGGGGTTAAACTCCGATTCCTGCCGGATGAGCGCGGCGACCATGTAGGGATCGAGGCCATTCTTTTCCGACTCGGATTTGATGGTCGGCCAGTAGGCCTGTGGAAAGAGAATGCGCCAGTATCCCATGGGCAACGCGTCGATCGGCGCCGAAGTGTAGAAAGGGATCGCCCGCTTCATGGAGCGCATGGCGCGCCAGTTCTCGCCGTAGGACGCGTAGATTTTTGCTTCGGCGAGCGCGCCCCATTCCTCGCTGCCGTCGGCGGCCTGAATCTCGGGAGCGATGTATTCGTTCAAGCCCGCGTTCGCGAGCAGGTGTGCGCGTACAACGTGCGGATCATCCTCGGGCACGTCATCGGAGAGCGTTGGGATGGGCTCAGGATGCATCGCTTCGAGCGAAGACATATTGGCCGGGGTTACGCTGCCGAGTTCGGCGAGACGCTGCTGCGCAATGGAAGCATAGTAGTAGTGGCGATAGACGCGCGAAACCGTTGTATAGTAGGCGGCCGCCATATCGTTACGGCGCTCCTGATCCTGATAAAGCCGTCCGCGCCAGTAAAGGGCCGAGGGAATCTCCTTGCCGCCGTGATAGACGGCGATCTGCTCGTCCATGAGGCGCGCGGCCTCTGAATACTGCCCGATGCGGTAGTTGAACCACGCGGCACGCCAGTGGGCGCTCGGCGCGTAGTTCGAGCGCGGAAAGCGCTTCGCCAACTCGCCATAATACGCAATGGCATTGGGAAAATCTTTGCGCAGCAGATACATGTTGCCGCTGGAGTAGAGGGCTTCGGCCAGCCAGGGGCTCGATGGGAAGCGCGTCTCCATCTGCTCGACGATGCTGCGCTGTGTTTCGCCATCGTCCTTGTTGCGGGCAAGTTCCATCAAGAGATAGAGGCGGCGCGCTCCTGTCTCGTCATTGCTGTCGGGAAGACGCTCGAGCGTCTCTTTGCTGAGGCGCTTGAGCTTCCAGTCAGAGGAGGCAGCGGCAACAAGCAGCGAGCTTCTCAGTCCTTCGGTCACGGCGGGATCGGCAGCAAGGGCGCGGTATTCCTCGGCTGCGTCGTTAAACCGGCCCGCATTGTAAAGAGCGTCAGCATGATGGCTGCGCTCTTCGACCGTAAGCGATGATGTTGCACCTAAAGCGGCGAGCTGGGTCTTGGCCTGTGCTGCTTCATTGCTCAGAGGAAAGCCGAGAAACGTGCGGCGGAACAATTGCGTCGCTTCCGGCAGACGGCCCGCCATCTGGTAAGTCTTCGCGAGAGCGAGCTGGTAATCGGCGTGGTTCGCGATGGCCTCGCCCTTGTGCGCCTCGAGAATGCGCAGAGCGGCCTGCGGGTCACCTTCCTGCAAAAAGAGGTTCGCCTGCAGCACCGGCACGCTGACGACAAAGATGCTGTCAGGGTGTTTCTCCGCGAAGGTGCTGAGAATGGTTTCTGCCTGCGGCAGATTGTTGCTCTGCAGATGAGCCTGCGCTTCGAGGTAGTCGGCATAATCGTCGAGCGCGGTGCCTTGCACGTTTGCCTGACGGAAGGCGTTTACGGCTTCAGGAAACTTGTGGTCGAGCAGATAGGCATGGCCAAGCGCAATGTATGCCGCTGCGGAAGCTTCACCGGTATGAGCGTGGGCATAGGCCGAAACGCCCGCGTAGGCCGCTGGACTGCGCATGCTGGCCAACTGCTGCGCCATAGGCCGCAGCTGCGATGACGCCACGAAGGCCTGCTGCAGCTTGTGGCTCCTGGCCTTTTGTTTGGCTGTCAGCGGACGGCGATGCTTGCTGTGCGCAGATGTCTTGCTGTGGGCGGAAGCCGCAGTCTTATGCGTGGACGCGTGGCTCGTCGTACTTTGGGCTGCATGAGAATGACTGGATGCGCTCTTGCTCGCGGCTGATGGATGCTTTTTGTGCGCTGCCGATGTAGATGACGAAGTGCTTTGCGACCAGCACGCCGCCGACATCATGCCCGCCAGAACCAGGGCTGCAACTTTATTATTTCTAATGCGAAAAACTCGATTCACTGCGAACCATATGCTCCTATTTCACTGTAAGCCGAAATGAGCTGGAATTGCTGTGTCTTGAGCAGGATTCACCGGAAAAACGTTCCTCCTTGGGCAATGTCGGGACGATTCTTCAGGGGGTTGAAATCCACAGAGACTGAACCTGTAAGTTCGGCTAAAACCATGCCCTGCATAGACTCTACCTTCACAGAACGGAAGGGGTTATGCCCTATTAAAGTCCGTGAGGTTTGTCGCGCTCTCGCTCTCGCGTTGCCAACAAACGCGGAATGAGCCACTTTGCTGTTCGCAGCGGCAAATCATTTACTATGAAGGTAGGGCGGAGCCGCGGCCAAACCGGGCAGTGCAGTTTCCGCTCCCGTCACGAAAGGTCGATTTCCTGAAGCCATCTGTCATGCCAAACATCCAAACACAAGGAACAGAGGAAGTTCACCCCGACGTTCTGCTCGTAAACCGGGCGCGCGAAGGGGATGTGCAGGCTTTTGAAAAGCTGGTAAAGCAGTACGACCGCCAGGTTTTCCGAATTGCCCAGCACATTACCCAGAACCGCGAAGATGCGGAGGACGTGGTACAGGACGCCTTCTTGAAGGCGTACGAGAAACTGGACCAGTTTCAGGGAAACTCGAAGTTTTACACTTGGCTGGTGCGGATCGCGGTGAATGAGTCGCTGATGCGTTTGCGGAAACGGCGCACCGGTCGCATGGTTTCGATCGACGAGGATGTGGAGACCGAAGAAGGTTCCATGCCGCGCGATCTGGCGGATTGGAGTCCAAATCCGGAACAGCAGTACGGCCAATCGGAGCTGGCCGACATTTTGCGGAAGACGATTCAAGGTCTGCCGCCCGGTTTTCGTGTGGTATTTGTTCTGCGGGACGTAGAAGGTCTCTCGACAGAAGAGACTGCAGAGACTCTGGGACTAAGCGTCCCGGCTGTAAAGTCGCGCCTGCTTCGGGCACGGCTGCAATTGCGGGAGCGGCTGAGCCGTTACTTCCGCAAGAACAAAAGGGATGGTGGTGCGGAGTGACGTGCACAGAGTTTATTGCGCAACTGGATGACCTGCTCGAGGAGCGAGTTACGGTAACACTAAGGGCAGATCTTGAAGAACACCTGCGCGGCTGCGAGCACTGTGTGATCACGATGAACACGACGCGCAAGACGATTGAGATTTATCGCAATCATGAGATCTATGAGCTGCCGAACGATCTGCGCGCACGGCTGCAGAAGGCTATCCTGGCGAAGTGCAAGAAGTGCTGAATTGAGCAGCCATAGCTTCGCATGTTGCGACGTAGCTCTGCAACGCGCGACGTGGGCTGAAATTCTTCCGTTACCAGGGCATCTTCGGTAGACTTCCGAGCATGCCCCGGATACGGACCGTTCTATCGCTAGCAATCTGCTCACTTTCTCTTTTTTCCTTCGCGCAATCCCCGCGCTTTTCCGTCAGTTTCCCCAAAGATCGAAGCGCAGAGCCAATCGACGGCCGCCTGCTGCTGCTGCTTTCCAACGATCCCTCAGAAGAACCCCGCATGCAGATCGATGACACGCCGCGGACGCAGATGGTCTTTGGCGTCACCGTCGATGGGCTGAAACCGGGACAGGCTGCCACCGTCGATGAGACGGCGTTCGGCTATCCCATTCGCAGCCTGAGGGACGTGCCTGCCGGCGATTACTACGTACAGGCCGTTCTGAACCGCTATGAAACCTTCCATCGCTCCGATGGCACGACGGTGAAGTTGCACATGGATCAGGGCGAGGGACAGCATTGGAATATCTCGCCCGGCAATCTCTACAGCAAGCCGAGGAAGATTCACGTCGGTCCCGGCTCGACTGCTTCACTATCGCTCGACCAGGAGATTCCGCCGATTGCCGAGCAGAAAGACACAAAATATGTCCGGCATATCAGGGTTCAGAGCCAGTTGCTGACGAAGTTCTGGGGACGGCCTATGTACCTGTCGGCGGTTGTGCTGGTGCCGGAGGGTTTCGACGAGCATACGGAGGCCCGCTTTCCGCTCATTATTTTTCACGATCACTTTGTTGAGGGCTTCGATGATTTCCGCACCGAGCCACCCGATCCAAACCTGAAGCCCGACTACAGCGAGCGTTTCCACATCTCCGGCTACAACCGGATTCAACAGCAGGAGGCGTACAAATTTTATCAGCAGTGGATCAGTCCTAAATTTCCGCGCGTGCTGATTGCGAAGATTCAACACGCCAATCCGTTTTATGACGATTCCTACGCAGTAAACTCGGCCAACCTCGGTCCCTACGGCGATGCGATCGAGACGGAGCTGATCCCGGCTATCGAAAAGCAGTTTCGCGGAATCGGCCAGGGGTGGGCGCGCTTTCTTTATGGCGGCTCGACGGGCGGATGGGAATCGCTGGCCGTGCAGGTCTTCTATCCCGATCACTACAACGGCACATTTGCCGCCTGCCCGGATCCGATCGATTTTCGCGGGTACACAACGATCAATCTCTACGACGACACCAACGCTTTCTTCATTCAGGGAGCGCATAAGCAAGTCCCGCAGCCTTCCATGCGCAACTACCTTGGGCAGACGCTGGCACAGCAGCGGGACAACAACGCGTATGAGCTGGCACTGGGCGATCATGGACGATCGGGCGAGCAATACGATATCTGGCAGGCTGTGTATGGGCCGGTTGGAGCCGACGGCTACCCGCAGCAGATCTTCGACAAAGAGACGGGCGTGATCGATCACAAGGTCGCTGATTACTGGCGCGAGCACTATGACCTCCGCTCCGTCATGGAGAAGAACTGGCCGACACTCGGACCCAAGCTACAGGGGAAAATACATATCTACGTGGGAAGCGCGGACACGTACTTCCTGAACAACGCTGTCTACTACATGGAAGATTTTCTGAAGTCGACGACCAATCCTCCATACGATGGCGAGGTGAAGTACGGTGATAAGGCCGAGCACTGCTGGAACGGCGATCCGACGCAGCCGAACTATATGTCGCGGCTGCACTACAACACGATGTATCTGCCGAAGATACTGGACCGCATCGAAAAGACGGCCCCGCAGGGAGCGGATTTGACGAGCTGGCGGTATTAGCAATTCACGGTGAATGCCGAGAAAAATCAGTGCCCACTGTTGAGCGATGCCTGCTTTTGCTGCACCTTATCGACGGCGTCGAGAACGATGCCCGGAGTCAGCACCTCGGGCAGCACGTGCGGCGGCTCCTGCGGTGATCCCGGATAGATTGCGTAGGTCGGCACGCCGCTGCGCCCGAGCGTGTTGAGCGTCTGCGTGATGGTCTCGTCGGCGTTGGTCCAGTCGGCGCGGAGGAGCGCGAATCCACCGTTGCGCAGTTTTTCCTGTACGTCGGCGCGGTTCAGAATCACGCGCTCATTTACCTGACAGCTCAAGCACCAGCTTGCGGTGAAGTCGACGAATACGGGCCGCCCTTGTGCGCGATACTTATCGACCAGAGCAGGCGAGAACGGCTCCCACTGAGAATTGTTCGCGGTGCTTACCGAAGTTGGCGTGGCGCCAAGCCTACGCACAGCAAAGATGGGCAACGCCACGGCGAGAATGACTACGACGACGGCGGCGGCGGTTGCCGCTCCCTTGGCTGGCCAGCGGCCAAGAATCCAGCCCGCGACGGCAAGCAACAAAAAGGCGGCGAGCAATCCGGCAAGGGCATTCGTGCCCGCAGACTGCGCAAAAACCCATACCAGCCAGATGACGGTGGCGAAGATAGGAATCGAGGTTGCCTGCTTGAGGACCTCCATCCATGCGCCGGGGCGCGGCAGGAGCCGTGTCCATGCAGGATTGAAAGACAGCAGCAGATACGGCGCAGCTAATCCCAGGGCCAGCGCGGTAAAGACAAAGAAGCTGACAAAGGCCGAGCGAGACAGCGCAAAACCGATGGCTGCTCCCATAAACGGGGCAGTGCAGGGAGTGGCGACAACCATCGCCAGCACTCCCGTAAAGAAGCTGCCGGCGTAGCCATGCTGTGAGGCCAGGCTGGAACCTTTGCTGGTTAAGGAAAGACCAATTTCAAACATGCCTGCCAGCGAAAGCCCGAGGAAGAACAACAGCAGCGCGATGACGGCGAGAAAGCTGGGAGACTGGAACTGGAAACCCCATCCAAGCTGACGGCCACCCGCTCGCAGAACGAGAAGCAGCGCAACGACAATCCAGAACGAGACAAGAATGCCGAGCGTGTAAACCCATCCATGCGCACGCAGCTTGTGGCGCTCCTGTTGCGAAGACTGCACCAGCGATAGCCCTTTGATAAAGAGCACAGGGAAGACGCACGGCATCAGATTGAGAATGATGCCGCCGAGAAACGCCAGACCAGCCACTTTTGCCAGTCCGGCAAATTTGCTGCCAGATGCTTCGGCTGCTGCAATCGTACCCGGAGCCGCATTGATCTCGAAGGCGCGGCCATCGGCCAGTACAACGAGGCCATGCAGCTGGCTGGGATTCTGCTGCAGGTTCTCATCTTTCTTCAGACTCAATGCGACGCCATTCTCCAGAGGAGTAACGGTTTGCGGCGCGGCATTGGCGAGCTGGTTCTGATCGAAGGGGAAAAACTGCGCGGCCGATTCACGCTTTCCGGTAAGGATCGCGAGTGTGAAGCCTGTAGCCGTGGGCGAAAATTTTGCCTGCATGCCTGCGGGCAGCGGTTGCGGCAATGTATGTTGCAGTCGCGCAATAAGCTGTCGATCGGCATCAACGAACGTGGGCGAAGACGGCGGCGAGGCTAGCGCCTTGCGCTCGACATCGAGCACGGCTTTACCGGGGATGCAGACCTCGCGACAGACAAGCCAGTCTACCTTTGCGCTTAAGGTTACGGAATCAGTCGCCGGCTTGAATTTAGGGCTGACCTGCATCGCTATCGGAAAGAGCACTTCGTCTTCGTAGCCAAAGTCCATCAACGGACCGAGCGGCAGGCGCTTTGGCGCGGGAAACTGCATTGCATCGGCGGTGATGCCGTCGGGCAGCGTCCAATGAATGCGGGGCGGCTCGCCGGAGTCACCCGCATTGATCCAGTAGACGTGCCAGCCGGGTTCGAGCTTGAAGTGGAGGCCGGCCGTGAAGCTCTGGCTCGGATAAATCTCCGCAGGAGGCACGACCAGCTGCACGGTCAGGTGAGTCGTGGTCGCCGTGGGCGCGGACCAGGCAGCAGAGGCGAACATCAGCAGGCACAAAAGCGGAATCAGGATTCGGGCGCGCATGTACGTGTCTTCTATTGTAGGACGGTGGAACCGCAACAGCGGTTACAAGGCTTTGTATGGGATGAAGGGATGGGCACCAGAATACTGCAAACGCTGCAAAAGCAGCTTCCTTCGGCTTCGCCCAGGACAGGCTCTTCGCGCTCAGGATGACAAGTCTTTAAATTTTTACGTGGCACCGAAGGGGCGTGTGCCTGGACGGCTAGTCCCACCCGGCAGCCATACGGTCTTTGAGGATGCAGCGGTCCATGACGAGCTTGATGCCGGCAGCTTCGGCGGTGGCAGCAGCTTCGTCGTGCACGATGCCTTCCTGTATCCAGAGATACGGAATTTTGAGGCGGATCGTATCCTGAACGATGTCGGGGATGTACCGCGGCAGGCGGAAGACATTGACCAACTCAATCTTCCCGACTGCTTCCAGTGCGGCATCGAGCGTGGGGTAGGCTTTTTCGCCAAGCGAACTAACGATCTGCGGATTGACGGGGATGATACGGTATCCGC